>CAZJFJ010000047.1:0-14089 GCA_964545305.1 uncultured Desulfovibrionaceae bacterium | reverse complement strand
CCCCGTTATAATGTGCTTCTTAAAGATGATAAGCAATACCTGCTGTTTTACATTGATAAAACGCATCCTTATCCGCGCATTTCCATTGTCAGGCCGCGCCTTTCCGAGCCAAAAGGGAAGAGGGCGGCGGATTTCGGATACACGGAGCCGGGGAATAACGATATTAAGGTGCTTGAGACCCGTAAGGAAAAGGGCACATTTTACGGGCCGTATACTTCGGCTTTGGCCGCCAGGGAAACATGGCGGGTGATTCACCGCATTTTCCCATTGCGCCACTGCACCAACCGCAGTTTTAAAAACCGGGTGCGCCCCTGCCTTTACTATCATATGGGGCAGTGTTTGGGCCCATGCACCATGCCGGTGGACGAAAAGGAATATGCGGCGATCCTTCAGCGGGTGGAAATGTTTTTAAGCGGGCGTTCCCGTGAACTGGTTGATCTGTTGCAAAGTAAAATGCAGGCCGCCTCGGACGATTTGAATTTTGAGCTGGCGGCAAGCCTCCGCGATCAGCTGGGCGCGGCAAGGCAAACTTTGGAAAAACAGTCCGCCGTCATTCCCGGGGCCGGGAATATGGATGTTCTCGCGCTTGCTGAAATTCATCGTGATAAAAAAACATCAGCCGAAGATGGCGGCGGGGAAGACTGCCTTGGGCTCGGTATTCTGTTTGTGCGGCAAGGGCAGGTTTTGGGGGCCAAGACCTTTTACTGGCCGGGGCTTTCTCTGGCAGAAGGGCCGGAGGTTTTGCTGGCTTTTATGAGCCAGTTCTATGAAACCGCAACGCTGATTCCGCCGCGGATTTTGTTGCCTTGGGCGTTGCCCGCGCACGGGCCGGAAGATGACGAAGAAAATGGCGATGACACCCTGTTGATCCAGGAACTTCTTGGCGACAGAAGAGGTGCTCAGGTTGTTGTTTCCACTCCGCGCAGCGAGTTGGAAAAACATCTGGTCAACATGGCGGCCACCAATGCGCGGGAAGGAGCCGTGAGAATGAGGGGGCCCGACATTTCAGAAATTCTGGCGGAAAGGCTCGATCTTCCCGCTCCGGTTCAGCGCATTGAGGTGGTTGATGTTTCGCATACCGCGGGAAAAGAGACCAGGGTGGGCATGGTGGTTTATGAAAACGGGCAGGCTATGCGGAATGAGTTCAGGGCTTATATCATCAAGGATGAGAATGTAAGGGAAGGAGATGACTACGCGGCGCTTGCCCACTGGGCGGAAAGGCGGATAGAGTCTGGACCGCCCTGGCCCGACTTGCTTTTAATTGACGGAGGGCGGGGACAATTGGCAACCGTTGCCAGAGTGCTTGAGGAAAGAGGGGTTGACACATGCTTTGAGCTGGCCTCCATTGCCAAGGCGCGTACCGAGGATGGCCGGGCCGATCGCAGGGCCGGGAATGTGTCTGACCGCATCTTCCTGCCTGGGCGGACAAACCCTCTCAACCTGAAGCCCGGCTCCCCAGAGCTTCTTTTTCTGCAGATGATCCGCGATTCGGCCCATGACCATGCGATCGGGAAGCATCGCAAAGCGCGGGACAAGGCTGCGCTTGCCGGAGAGCTGGTGCGCCTGCCCGGAGTTGGGCCTAAAACCGCAAAATTGTTATGGGACAACTTTAACTCGCTACGCGAAATGGTTTCCACCACAGAGGAAGAGCTAGCGGGCCTTCCAGGAATAGGCAAGGTTAAGGCAAAAGCTTTATGGCGGGAGCTGCGTAAATTGAAATAACTTGAACAGCTCATACTTGAAAGCTCTGTAAGAATTTTGTGAAATTTTTTCACTGAAATGGGCGCAGTTGGTCTTTGTTTGCCGTTAACAGGCGGTTTCAGGCGTTGTAGCGCTTCTTTCTGAATTGTTTCAGGCCCCTCCGGCACTTAGAGCAGTTAACGCCTCAAATCCTTGCAGAGCATTTCAAGTGTGAAATGCTCTAGCGTTGCTGTCTTCATCCGTCCGACTCAAATTCGTCTATGGCCGAAGCAACCACGGAAGATAATTCCGCCCAGGTCTGCGGGACGTGCGGTACGGGCGGCGCCGCCCAAGCCTTTTACCAGAAGTAGCCTTTAAAGGTTGAGAGGCTCTAATACTTTGTTTTCCCGAAGGATAAGCCTGGGCTAGAATGCGCTGGGCTTGAATTAAAGAGAAAGCCAGCGCCTTTTGGCGCTGGCCGGGAATACCGCTTTACAGGGCAGGAGCAGAGAGGGCGTGATGCGGCTGGTTGCAAGTTAAAGTTTTCCATCCGATTGCCACGTGTTTTTGAAAGAAGCCCTTACTCTTTCTGTGTTATTTTGATGAACGGCCTCATAGGGATGCCAGTAGTGGATGAGCCCTTTATCGAAGTATGGCTTCAGAAAGCTTCGCAGCTCTGGGATATCCGCTTCTGGGTCCGCCCGCAAAGTTTCGCAGAGCGTATCCAAATAGTAGGCCACGCAATCGATCAGTTCCTTGGGGTATCCCCCTGCTTTGATTACAAACGAACGGCCATGATTGGGCAATATTTTTTCTATGTCAAGCTTGCGCAGCAGGTTGAAGTTCTGCACGTGGGCGGGGATGTCTTCGGGGTTTGTGACAAAGCTTGCGCTGTCTTCCAGCATATCTCCAGGGAGCAGGGCCTTGTATTTCGGTATATAGGCGCACAGCCCGTCATCGGTATGGATGTTGAAATTGCGCAGGATAATTTCAAGGCCGTTTAAAAACAGGGAAATATCAGAGTCAAAGGTGAGGTCTAGCTCGCGCAGCGGCTTGATGGGAGGGGGCCCCCAAAGGGTGCCGTTTTCAATTTCCGCCTTGTGCCCGAGCATGTATTCGCGGGTTTTGCGGGTGCCTATTATCGTGCAATCCCTATACAGCTCATTGCCGCCCACATGATCCAGATGCCAATGGCTGAGGGCCACCGTGAATTTGCGTATTCCAAGTTTTTTGCTCAGGTGCTCCCTGATCTGGCCGGCCTGCTCCGGGGAGCAAAGCGTATCATAAATCAGGGCGGCATCCCCGTTATGAATTGCGTAACTTGCAACCCCCAAAGACTCGCAGGCGCCGATAACCCAATTGTCTTCCACTGTAACGTCGAGATTCGGGTTGTCCGGGTCTGTGTCGCCGCCAAAGTAGAAGGTTGTTATATTCTGGTTCACTTCGTAAATATTCATGACAATCTCCCTTTGCATCAGTCAAAGGTGCAACCTCTTGCAAGCATAAGGGGAAGAAAAGTTCTTTACAAATGCATTCTTCCCCTTATCATCGGAGGCGGTTAATATGGCTTGTCTGGCGAGGTGACTCGGATCAGTTTTTTGTTTACAAAACTGTATATCCCGTCGGGGGAAAGCTCCCTGCCCAGGCCCGAGCATTTGGTCCCATTAAACGGCAGCTCGGGAGATGTTCCGGTTACATGGTTGATGTACACCATTCCCGTTTCAAGTTGGCGGGCCACCTTTTCCGCGCGGGCTTCGTTCTTGCTGAACACGCTTCCGCCAAGGCCGTAGCAGGAGTCGTTGGCCAGTTCTATGGCTTCAGCCTCATTTTCCACTTCATAGATAAAAATAACCGGGCCAAAAACTTCCTCCTGGAATGCAGGCATTCCGGCCCTCATTCCGGAAACCAGGGCGGGCTCCATAAACCAGCCGGGCCTGTCCAGGCGTTTTCCTCCGTAAATGAGGTTGCCGCCTGCTTTGATATTGTCGTCAAGCTGCCTGAGCACCCTGTTAAGCGCGTTTTCAGTGCTGAGCGGCTGGAGAATGGTTTTTTCGTTCATGGGGTCGCCGATAACAATGCTTTCGCAAATGGCTTTTGCTTTGGCTGTAAACTCTCCGGCGATGTTTTTCACCAGAATGATTCTTTTGGGCGCGGTGCAGACCTGGCCTGCGTTATACAACCGCCCGAAAACGGCGTGCTCCACAGCCGCGTCAATGTCCGCGTCTTCAAGCACAATGAACGCGTCATTTCCTCCAAGCTCAAGCGTGGCAGGCTTGATGTGCTTGCCCGCCATGCCTGCCAGGCTTGACCCGGCAGGGGCTGAGCCGGTAAGGGCTACCCCGGCGATACGTTTGTCCGCAACCAAGGCGCTTGTTTCGGCACCCGGCAGGAAAATGTTGGCATACAGCCCGGCGGGGGCATTGGCGCGTTCAAACGCCTTTTCAAGGGCCAGAGCGCTTTGGGGAACGTTTGAGGCGTGTTTTAGCACAACTGCGTTTCCGGCCATGATTGCCGGGGCCAGCGAGCGCACGGCTTGCGAATAGGGGAAATTCCAGGGTTGCACACTGAGAATTACACCTATCGGCTCAAATGTGTTGTAAGCTTTGCCAAAAGGGGTATCCAGGGGCTGGTCGGCGAGAAAGCGCTCGCCGCGCTCCGCATAATAATCGAATATGCATGCGCAATATTCTATGTCTCCAAGGCTTTCACCATAAAGCATGCCCATTTCCGCAGTCACATAACCGGCCATTTCTTCCCTGTTTTCCCGGAAAACCTGGGCGAGCTTGTACAGCAGCGCGGCGCGCTTTAGCAGCGGGGTTTTCTTCCAATTTTTGTACGTTTTGTCGGCTTTTGCAATGATTTCATCAATCTGTGCGGGGGGCATCACATCGAATTCTTTCAGGGTTTCTCCCGTAGCCGGGTTTATGCTTCTTATTTTATTCATATTTTAACCTTCCGATGTTGGCTTTGTGTTAGAAATCTATTTCCTTGCCTGCGAATGCGTATCGGAAAAGTTGTTTCATTTCGGCTTTGCTGCACGGGCGTGGGTTGGTTTCCGTGCATGGGTCTGAAATCGCTTTTTCCGTGATGGCATCCAGTTCCTCTTCAAAGTGCTCCTCGGCAACGCCGTATTCTTTCAGGCTGGCAGGAATGGCCAGGCGTTCTCTCAAGGCTGCAACTTCCCGGCAGAGGCTGTTTGAGAGTTCAGCGGCGTTTTTTCCGTTCAAGCCGATTTCTCTGGCGAGCACTGCGTATTTGGAAGCGGCAGCTTTTTGGTTGAATTGCAGCACATATGGCAGGAAAATGGCGTTTCCGGCTCCGTGCGGAATATTGAAAACGAGGCCGGTTGCGTGGGCCAGGGAATGGGTTATCCCAAGCATCGAGTTGCTGAATGCGATCCCAGCCATACATTGCGCGTAATGCATAAGTTCACGCCCTTGCGGGTTTCCTGAATAGGAAGCGGGCAGATTGTTCATAATCAGTTTCGCGGCTGCGGCCGCAAAGGCATCGCTGAAAGGGTTGGCAAGCGTTGCCGCGTAGGCTTCCAGCGCGTGCGTCAGGGCGTCCATGCCGGTGAACGCAGCAAGTTTTTGAGGCATGGCCTCCGCAAGTTCCGGGTCAAGAATTGAAAGGTCGGGAATCAGCTCTTTGCTGTCGAGCGCATATTTGGTTTTGCTTGCATAATCGGAAATAACCGCTGAGGTTGTTACTTCCGAAGCGGTTCCGGAGGTAGAGGGAATTGCCGCGAATCTGGCCTTGTTACGCAGAGAGGGCACTCCGTCAAGCTCGATCGCTTGCTCAAAGCGCAGCTCAGGGTGCTCGTAAAACACCCACATGGCCTTGGCGGCGTCTATGGCCGAGCCTCCGCCGAGCCCGATTATCCAGTCTGGGTTGAACTTTCGCATCTGCTTGGCCCCCCGCATCACGGTTTCAATCGAGGGGTCCGGCTCCACATTCTCTACAATGTCCACATCCATGCCCGCGGCTTTCAGTAGGCCGTGTACTTTGTCCAGAAAACCGAGCTTTTTCATGGAGCCGCCACCTATAACTATGGCCGCCTTTTTTCCGGGCAGGCGTTTCAACTGTTCAAGCGCATTCCTGCCGTAGTAAGTGTTTCGGGGTAAACTGAACTGGTTCATTTCGGGTTTACTCCTCAACTTGCATTGCGACTGCACGGACCGGAGAGCCGTCTCCCCCGGTGATTTTCATGGGAAACGCGGCAATGTAGACGTTGTCAAAGTCTATTTTGTCAAAATAGGCCCAGTTCTCGCCAATCATCAGGCGTTTGTCGGCAAACAGGTCGTGTACGGGAAATTCCGTTCCTCCGGTGCGGTCAACATTTATAGTGTCCGAGCAGATAAAACGCACCCCTTTGGCAACCAGCCAATGGGCCACTTCCGCAGAAACATAGGGATGGGTGAAGAACTCATCGGTTCCACGCTTCTTGTACCAGTTTGTATTGAAAAGCACGATAGTGCCGGGTTGTATTTTGCTTTCATAGGGTTTTACGTCTGCCATCACAATTTCTTCTTCCGCTTTTTTATCGGTTACGCGGATGACAACTGCCGGGCCGAAGAAGAAATCCAGCTCCATTTCGTTTATGCGGGCGCCGTCGTCGCGGAAATGGTAGGGGGCGTCCACATGCGTTCCGGTCTGGGTTCCCACAACCACCCGGAACAGGTTGTATCCTTCATTTTCAAGGGTGGTGGCCACGGACACTGAGGGCTCCGGGTCGCCGGGGTAAATGGGGCTGTCGGCATTAAGGTCCCAGGAAAGGTCGACGTATTTTTTTATTTTCATGATAACCTCCCGTTTCAGGCTTTTTTGGCAGTCAATTTCATCACAATAATGTAGCCGAAGAAGGCGATGAAGAAGGTGGGAACAGTTCCGCCGGTGGGAAGGGGGTGCAAAAATCCGAAAATATAGGCAAAGGCCGCTGCAACGGCAAATATTCCCACCGCCTTCCAATTCACTCCACCGGTATAGTGATATTGATTGTTCTTCTCCGGGTGAACTATGGCTTCAATATTGTAATCCCGCTTTTGCACTACAAAGAAGTCGGCGATCATTATGGCGAATATGGGCATGAACAGAACCCCGATGAGATAGACAAAATCGAGGAATTTGTTCAAAATGTCGGAAAACACAGCGCCGGCAATGCAAATGGCGCCGATGGACAAGGCCACCTTTGTATAGCTGAATTTGGGAAAGGTGTTCAGCCACGACATGGTGCCGGAATAAATGATCATTACGTTTGCCGCCACGATGGACATGAAAATAACCACCGAACCGGCAAGCCCGAAACCAATCTCGTCAAAAACCAGAGACGGTTCATAGCTCAGGTTCAGGCCTCCGGCCAAAATCATGCCAATCATCAGGGCTCCGGAGCCCATTGACAAAATTGTGCCAAGCGCCCAGCCTGCGCCGGTGCCCACAACGGCCGCTGGCAGGGTTTTGCAGTTGCGGTTGTAGTCGGCCCCCATCACAGTCCAGGAAAGAGCCGTGGCCACTACAATGTCGAAGGCGATTATGGCGGTGAGCCCGTCTTGGGGAACTTCCGCAATGGCGAAAATGTTGTCGATGCCGGTTACACGGCAGGCTTTTACGATGACAAGGCCCATTATGACCGCAATAAGGACCATGGCTATTTTTTCATAAAGAGCGATTCCCTTGATTGCAAACAGGGCCACCAGAACAACAAAGACTTCGCAGAAAACTATCCAGAAAGTGGGCGCGTTCCAACCCGTCAAGGTCATCACCCCGTGGTTGAGGGCCAGGCCTCCGAGACTGGCTTGGGCCCATGACCAGCCAATCAGGATTGTGAGGTTGATCATGGAAGGCAGAACGGCGCCCCTTGTTCCAAAAGTGGCGCGTGCCGCCACCATGGTTACCAGCCCCGTTTTTTGTCCGATTACGCCAATCAGCACCAGAGGGATGATTCCGATTACGCAGCCGATGACTATCGACTGCATGGCCGCTCCGAAGGTAAGGCCGGGAATGAAAAGCATTCCGGTAAGCATGGTTGTGGTCACCATGTTGCAGGCGAACCAAATGGCGAAGTTTCCCGGAAGGCTGAGAGTGCGTTTATCCAGTGGAAGCGGAAGAACCTCTGCATCAATGGCTGCGGTGGCAGGGTGCTGCTCTTGCATAAAGCCTCCTTTTGTTGGTGATAAGGGGGAATATTTCTAGAATGCCAATCTTATGACTTACACAAACAATTTGCAAAGGGAATCTGTTTACAGTTAACAAACTGTTAACATCGCAACTGGAGGATCAGGGTATTTAATCTTGAAATTACACATTCAGATAAAACTTTTCGGTTTTGAAAAATTTTGCTTTGCCACGCCCGCAATGATTGATGGCAAAAGGGTTTGTATGCTGTTAGAGAGAATCTTAAAACGCAATTATACACGCTTTGCCGGCGTGAAATGGCGTCTGCCCCAAGGCGCGGGCGAAACCGTGCTTCATTGTGAAACGCCGGAGGGAGCGTTTCGCATCCGGAATGCTCCAAGACCTTTCCAATGTTAAAATATTTTTGAACTGGGCTGCTTTGATGGTATGAAAAAGGCGCGCTGAAATCAGCGCGCCTTTTCAAGTCTGCAATAGCGGATGCCGGGGTTATGACCGCAACCGGCCCAACTGCTCTCTGAGTTCTTGGGCCAGGCGGGCCAAGTCGCCAACTGCGTCCGCAGATTGATTCATCCCGTCTGCTGTTTCCGAGGCGATCCGGTTGATATCGTCAATTGCGTTGTTGATCTCGTCAGAGGTGGCCGACTGCTCTTCCGCAGCGGTTGCGATGCCTGCCACCAATCCCGAGTTGGTGTTGGTAAGCTCCACAATCTCCTGCAGGGCGTTGCCCGAAACTGTTGCCAGTTCATTGGCCTCACCGGCTGCCTGAGTTGCCATAACCACACGTTCCCGGTTGCTGGCAGTGGAGGTCTGGATGCCCTTGATGGAGTCGCCAACTTCGTTGGTGGCGAGCATGGTTTTTTCAGCCAGTTTGCGTACTTCGTCCGCAACTACTGCGAATCCCCTTCCGGCTTCACCGGCGCGGGCCGCTTCTATGGCTGCGTTAAGCGCAAGGAGGTTCGTCTGGTCGGCAATGTCGGAAATCACGTCCATAACGCCGCCGATAGCTTCGGCCTGGCCGTTCAACTGCTCCATGTTCACGTTGATATCTTGGGTGATTGAGTCCACCTGCTGGATTGAGGCAATCACTTTTTTCACCAGATCAGCGCCCTCCGCCGCTTTGTTATGGCATGCTTCCGTGGATTCGCTGGCTTCACTGGCGTTGCGCGCAACTTCAAGCACGGTGGAGTTCATTTCCTCCATCGCGGTGGCTGTAGAGGCAACGCGATCTCGCTGAATGTCGGTTCCGCGGCTTATTTGCTCAACCTGGGCGGAAAGCTGCTCGGAAGCGGTGGCCACACGGTTTGAAATATCCAGTGCCTGGGTGGCTACCTCAATAATTGTGCGCTGGGTTTCTTTAATGGACGTGAGGTCGGTAATCAGCACCAACAGGGTGGAGAGCTCGCCTTCCTGGTTGTTGAAAGGAATGGCTGTATACGCCACATCAAGCTCTTGCCCGCCAGCATGAGCTTTGGTTTCGGCTTTTTGGACGTTTTTGCTTTTCAAGGCGCGTTGCAGCGCACTGTTTGAAGAACTGTAGTCGGCGAAGCCAAAAAGCTCGGCGCATGTCTTGCCCTGATAATCGCTTCCTGCAAGGTTTTCAGCGGCTTTGTTAATATATGTGGCTCCCAGGTTTTTGCTCAGCACCACGACCGGAGAAGCCATTTCATCCAGCAAATTTCTGAAACGGTTGATGATGGCGTTGGTTCCATCAATCAGATTGGCGAACTCGCCATTGAACAGGGAAGCATCCGCTTGAGCGGTAAGTTCTCCGATTTCAACTTTTCTCTCAATGGCAGTGTATTCCTCCATCACGTGCTTGAGCGCTTCGGGGATGGCGCGCAAAGCGTCTGCAAGACGTCCGATTTCATCGCTGCGGTGTACAGTGAGCGCTCCGCCAAGGTTGCCTTCCGCCACCTGCCCGGCAAATACCGCACCCAGTTTCAGGTCGCGGACAATTGGGCGCATTATCAGGTAGGTAACAACCCCGCCAAGCAGAATCGCAATGGCCACGGAGGCCATGATGATTTTTTTCAGGTTATAAAGGTCCGCAAACACGTCCTCTTCTTCGGCCTGAATAACGACGGTAATTCCGTTGTCCGGGTCTGAAATATATTCAGAGCGCTGCAAAAGCCCGGTGTAGTTTAGAAAGGTGGCGCTTCCTTGGCCCTGTTTGGCCATGTTTTGATATACGCTGAAATTGGTGATGTTGGGGTTGAATACCACGCTAGGGTCCCTATGCGCCAACACCTGGCCATCGGCACCGAGAAGGTATGCGTACCCGCGTTCGCCAATTTTGATGGGGGCGATATAGGTTTTGTAGAAGTCAACCATTGAGAGCACACCTATGATTACGCCGGAGATTTCTCCATTATCGTCATGCGCTGGAGCCCCAAGCATCATGATTGCGCGGCCCGTGATAGGACTCTTGAAGGGAGGAGTGATGTATGGTTCCCCACTCAGCGGCTTGGTGAAGAAAGGTTCTTTGCTGTAGTTTGTGCCGATGATTTCCTCAAGGGAGGAGGAAACAACGACCCCCTGCTTGTCAAGAAGAGCAAAACGGTCAAATGACGGGTAAATCGCAGCCATCTCCTGCAGGGCTTTATTGGTGCGTTTTATATTCTCCTGGTTGTCAACTCCTGTCTCATAAAAATGCGTCACAAAAGAACTGGTTGCGGTCATTTGCAGGTCCCGTTGAGATCCCGCCCAATAGTCGTGCAAGGCACGCAGAAGGGCGTCCCGTTCCGCATCCATTTCATGAACAAGTGCTTGTTCCAGGCTTTCAGCTGTGCGTGAATAGGCTAAATAGCCTAGCCCCCCCAGCAAAACCACAATAAGCAAAATAACCGGCAACAAAATTTTCATTAATAGATTCATAACGGGCTCCCCTTTCTTGGGTTTTTCTTGCATAGAGAGGCTTGTTTGCAGCTTGTTTTGTATTGGTTTTCCAACCACGGCTTCAAGACGATTATCGGCTTTAAACTGTAAAGAAATAGGGTAAGAGCAATTCTTCCGTGTTTTTTTATAGTTGTTGGAAAACAGAGAGCAAAGTTTCTGATAATATAAATCTGATTTGGGCATATGCAAGGATTTTTGAATAAATTAGAGCAATTTCCTGTTAATTGAGCATATGAAACACTGTAAATATTGACTTAACAGCTAAATAAGATTGAAAAAATATTGACGGCATGCTAAAGTTTTCAATAATTAAGCCGAACTTCTGCTATGAAACAGCTTGAATCTGGAGGCTGCAAGCCTGATGGGACCGGATTCTTTCAGCCTTTCATTTTTTGAAGTGCTTTACAAGGGTTTTACATTAAAATGGCGCGAAATAGGTGCCGGCGGGTTCTGCCTTCCAAGAATCTATTTCAAATTTTAAATGCTGTGGGGGACGGGCTGTTTGCCCAGCCTCTGCGTAAAGGAAGTTGTTAACAAGAAGTTTGGCTCTTTTCGTAAAGGAAGTTGTCAACAAAAAGTTTGGCCCTTTTTATGGGGTTTACTTTCTAATTAAAGTTTTAAGGAAAGAGGAAGAGTAATGAACATAGCCAAGGGTTCTAAGTTGGGGGGGCGGTTTGTCTTGTCAGTATTGTGGTTCTCGTTGCCTGTGTGGTCAAATTGTTTTTGAGTGCCGGCGATCTTGAGCGAACATCAAATGAAAGATACGAGTCCACGCTTCTTGCACAGGAAGTGAGAGTGCTTTCGGATGGGCTCACGGCAAATGCGAGGGCCTATGTCACCACGGGCGATGAAAGTTTTGAAAAAGAATACTGGCGCCTGGCGGACATTCAGGTTGGCGCAATCAACCGCCCGGAAGACAGCCTGATTGCTCCCGGAAGGACGATAAGCCTTACAGACCTCATGCGGGAAGCGGGTTTTACAGATAAGGAGATGGAGCTTATGGACAGCTCTATCAAGGAATCGACCGATCTGATTACCCTGGAAGAAATTGCCATAAATGCCGTAAAGGGCATATATAAGGATGATAAGGGCGAATTCAGCATAAAGGGCGAACCCAACATGAAGCTGGCCCAGGAGATTATGTTCAGCAAAGAGTATGTTCAAACCATTCATAAAATCAACAAACCCCTTGTGGAATTTAACCACCTTGTCAACGAAAGACTCCAGCACAACTCACAACAGGCTTCCACCTCTCTCAAATATACCATTCTCGCTCTCAGCACGAGCGTTGTAGTTCTTTCAATCATTCTGATTATGGGCGTTATCCTCCTTTTGAGAAAAATAGTTGTGCCCATCAAAAAATGTTCCGACTACAGCTATGAAGTTTCAGAAGGAAACCTGGCGGCGCAGGCGCCGGCCATTTCCGGTGCAGAAGATAATGAGCTCAAGGTGCTGTCGGAATCTTTAACCATTATGGTGGTCAACCTCAAAAGCCGCATAGCCGAAGCTGAACAGCAGCGCGAGGCAGCCAGCGTAGAGGCGAAAAATGCGGAAAACGCCCTGGAACAGGCCAAGACCGCTTGCCAGGAATCTGAAAGCAAGTCTGACAGTCTGTATCAGGCGGCTCAAACCATCGATGAAACTGTTATTACCCTTGGCAATATTGTAAACATGCTTACGGGCCATATAAAGCACACCGAACAGAGCGTCGGGATTCAGGGGGACCGGATTGAGGAGACCGTCAACGCGATGAATGAGCTTAACGCCATCAGCTCTGAGGTGTCCAAAAACGCTTCGGAAGCCACGACCTTGTCGGGAAGCACCAGAGACAAGGCGGAGTTGGGGCTTGATGTGGTCAAGCGCTCGACCGAATCCGTCAACCATGTGCACGAGCTTTCCAGTAAGGTGAAAGAGCATATGCTGGTTCTTGGCCGGCAGGCTGAAGACATTGGCCAGATTATGAACGTGATTTCCGACATTGCGGATCAGACCAATCTGCTTGCTCTTAACGCGGCAATTGAAGCTGCGCGTGCCGGCGATGCCGGCCGCGGCTTTGCGGTGGTTGCAGACGAGGTGAGAAAGCTTGCTGAAAAAGTCATGCTTGCCACCCAGGATGTGAATACCGCCGTGATAAATATCCAAAAAAGCACCCGCACCAATATTGATATGGTGGAACAGTCCACCGGGGAAATCGTGCGCTCAGCAGAACTTGGCAATGAATCTGTGGCGACCTTGTTGGAAATTCTTGAAATCGCGCGTAAAACCGCTGACGAGATTGAAGGAATCGCCCAGGCCAGCCACCGGCAGTGGAGTATTAACGAGCAGATGAACAAGGCCATCAGCGAGGTGAATTCCTTGTCAAGCAGCACCAAGGAGTCAATGCAGCTCGCGATCAGTGAAGTTGTTCAGATTGGAAGCGCCCAGCGGGAACTCGCCAAGCTGGTGGATGACCTTAAATCATAGGGATTTCCGACCAAGCCTGAATGTCGCCCCGCCGGAAAGAGCACGAGCTTCCGGCGGGGTTTTGTTTCATGAGCACGGTACAGTTCCCGTATTTTGCCCTTGCAGCCTTAATGGATATTGACTATGATAAAAGTAGTGCCTTTTGCTTTGAACTTTAACTTTTAAGGCCTGTCATGGTGCAAAAGCAGCAAGCAAAGATCAATGTAAGCTCAAGAGACGACAGTACTGTGCTTGTTTTGTCTGGAGAATGGACGATTCTTTATTTGAGCGCAGTGGAGAGGGAGCTTGACAATATTGTCAAATCCTCCAGGACTGGGTTGACCTTTGATTTAAACAGAGTTGTAAAAATCGATACGGCCGGAAGGACGTTGATTTGCCGTACCATTCGCGCGCTGAAGCAAAAAGGGCTGAAATACAGCTTTGAGCTGGGCAATGAATATAAAATTCAAGACTTTGAGTCGTGCTTTGGATTTAAAGAACGGCCCAAGCTTGAAAAACCACCCTATTTTTTGGCGGCTTTGAATGCCCTTGGAGAATTCCTCGTCAGGAAGGGCGAGCAGATATGCCAGATGATCGGCTTTCTGGGCTGGGTTCTCGTGATGCTTGGCAAAGAGCTGGCCCGCCCCTGGAAAATGCGCTGGACGTCCATCGTCTTCCACATGGAGCAGATTGGCCTTATGGCTGTGCCGATTGTGGGGCTGCTCACTTTTTTGATCGGGCTTGTGGTTATGTATATGGGGGCGCAGCAGCTTTCCAGGTTCGGGGCTGGGGTGCTTTCCATCAACCTGCTTGAAGTGGCTACTTTCAGGGAGCTTGGCCCTATGCTCACGGCCATTGTTGTGGCGGGGCGTTCCGGGTCTGCATTCACCGCCCAAATAGGGGCTATGGTTTCCAATGACGAGTTGTCGGCAATGCGAGT
>CAZJFJ010000046.1:0-14621 GCA_964545305.1 uncultured Desulfovibrionaceae bacterium | reverse complement strand
GACCCCGGCCTTCAGACTGATTTCAGGTTGTATTTGTTGCCGGGGAAACGCAGGTTTTTTGCCTGCCTGCCCGATGGTTGACAGGCTGCGCCTGACTGAGACATTGGGTTCTTTTTTCAGCGTTTGTTGACGGCCTCTTGGCCAGAGCAGGTTTATTTTTATCTGCCCGCTCCGGCGCTTAGCGTTGCTGTCTTCATTCATACGACTCAAATTCGTCTACCGCTGAAGCAACGGCGGAAGTGAATGACCTTATGCGCATCCTGTGCCCTGCCCTTCGGGCAAATCCGTTTTGCTCCTTGTCTACCCGTGTCCTGCGGAATTATCCGCCTGCGCTTGGCGGCGGACAGGGTTACGCGCGGTCAGGGCATATTGTTGGAAATACGCTTTTCAATGTAAAAAGGCTCTAGTTGTTTTGTTCTTTGTTGCTTTGCTCTGCGCCGGGGCCGAATAGATTTTCCGGATTTATCGGGGCCGGGGGCTGCTGGCTTTGCGGAGGCTGCCATGTGGGCTGGAAAGAGGGCTGCTGGGCGCCTGCATTTTGAGGAGCCTGATATGCCGGCTGCGGCTGGGCGGGGGCTCCCTGTGGGGGCGCGGAAGGGGCCTGGATCATGCCGGAGGCCGCCATCTGGCGCAGGAGATAGTCAATTTTGCGGTGAAGCAGGGCATCGGGCAGGCCCGCAAACAGAAAGATGCTGATCCAGTTCAGCAGAGGAACCCAGGCGATGATATACAGTCCGATATGCCGGTATCCTTTTTTAAGCAGCAGGGCGTGCCCCACTATCGCGAAGACAAGCCAGCAGCCCGCCAGAGAAAGGAAGTAAAAGGCCACAAGCGTAATTACCGTAGCGAAACTATCATCGTACATACATACTCCTTAAAGGATGGGCAGGGTGGTCAGATTTCCTTTGCGCCTGGCCGTTTGTTTTTGAAAAACGAAGACAAGATCTCTCCGCACTCTTTCTCTTTAACTCCACCGGCCCACATTGTTTTGTGGTTGTGGAAGGGCAGGTCCAGAGCGTTTATTTTAGAAACAAGCGCCCCGGTCTTGTAGTCATAAGCGCCGAAAATAACGCCTTCAAGGCGGCTGTGCACAATGGCCCCGGCGCACATCAGGCAGGGCTCCAATGTTACTACTAAAAAAGCCCCATTCAGTCTATAATTTGCCATGGTTTCGGCCGCATTCGCAATTGCCGCCAGCTCTGCATGGGCAACCGGATTGGAGTTGCTTATGGGCGAGTTGTGCCCCCGTCCCACAATTTCGCCTTTTTCGGTAACCACCACCGCGCCCACAGGCACCTCGTCAATCTCCAAAGCTTTCCTGGCCTCGGCGAGGGCTTCGTCCATCAGCGCTTCCCAGCTTTCCCAGCCGGGGGGCGGCGGGAAGGCATTTCTTGCGGCGTTGCCGTTTTCAATCTGTTTTTTCCCCGGCAGGTCTGGCATGTGTTGGGGCATCCTACATAATGACGTGGCGTTTGATGAAGGCCACCACTTCTTCCGGAGTGTCGAAAACGGTCAGCATGTTCATCTCTTTGCTGTTCAGGAAATTGTATTTGTACATTTTGTCTTTAATCCAGTCCAGGAAGCCGTTCCAGAAGTCAGAGCCGTAAAGTATTATCGGAAAAGGCCTGATCCGGTTCGTCTGGGCCAGCACAAATGCTTCGCTGAGTTCGTCTATGGTGCCCATTCCCCCCGGCATGACCACATAGGCCATGGCGTATTTTACAAACATCAGTTTGCGAACAAAAAAGTAGCGGAAATCCAGCCTGGTGCTCAGATATTTATTGGGCTTCTGCTCGGCGGGAAGTTCAATGTGAAGGCCCACGGATTCCCCGCCCGCCTTGAGCGCCCCTTTGTTGGCGGCTTCCATAAGGCCCGGCCCTCCGCCGGTGATCACCGTATAGCCCTCCATGGCCAGCAGTTGCGCCAGTTTTTCGGTTTCACTATAAAAGGGATCTCCCGGTTTTGAGCGGGCCGATCCAAAAATCGAAACCCCGGAGCCCAATTCTCCCATGGAGTCGAAGCCGTCAACAATTTCAGCCATTATTTTAAAAAGCCGCCATGATTCCTTCGGAGATAGATCATTTAAAACATACTGTTTGTCGCGAACCATAGATTCCCCGTTTATTCTTGAGTATTTATTTTGTTGTTCAATCCGTATCAGATATGCCACATGCCGCGTCTAATTTCCACCAAAAAATGCCGCGTGGCAAAGAAGCGTGCCGGGCTTCAGGATATTTTACGCCGGAAAAAGGCGTAGGCAACAACTGTTGAGCAGACGGCTATAATCAGAAGCGGCAGGACGCTTTGCCAAAGGGCAGTGAGGTCTGCGTCCTTCAGATATATTTGTTTGGTTATTTCCGTAAAATGGCGGATTGGGTTTATCATGGTAACATACTGCAACCATTCGGGCATGTTCTCAACCGGGCTGATATAGCCTGAAAGCAGAATGGCTGGCATCATGAACAGAAACACCCCGATAAAAGCCTGCTGCTGGGTGGAGCAAAGTGATGATATCAGCAGCCCCACTCCAATCAGCGAGAAGCCGTAGAGCAAAATCATTGAGTAGAATACGGCGATAGAACCGGAAAAAGGAATCTGATAGAAGAAAATGCCGGCAATCAGGACTGTGCTGCCCTGAATGGTGGCGATAATCTGGGCAGGCACGGCCTTGCCTATGAATATCTGCCATGTTTCAAGCGGGGAAACCAGAAGTTGTTCAAGGGTGCCCTGTTCTCTTTCGCGGGCAACGGAAAGCGCAGTCATGATCAATACCCCGATGGTGGTAATCAGGGCAATCAGCGATGGCACTATGAACCACTTATAATCAAGGTTGGGGTTGTACCAGTTGCGGATGAGCAGTTCACTGGGCGCTGCGGGGGCCAGGCCCCGGCTTTCAAACAACTCTTGCTGATAATTGTTTGCGATGGCTTGCACATAGCTGGAGGCGATCTGGCCGCCGTTGGATTTTCTGCCGTCAACCAGGATTTGCATTTTTGCGGGTTTTCCTGCGTCAATATCGCGGGAAAAGTTGGGACTGAAGCGCACGGCCAGAAGCGCCCGCTGGGTGTCAAGGGCGTCTTTCAGTTCTTTTTCATTGCGCAGGAGGATAATTTTGGAAAAGCTGCCGGCCTTTGCCATTCGCTGAGTCAGTTCCACAGAATGCATTCCGCTGTCTTCGCTATATATTCCTATCGGGGAGTCGGTAATCTCCAGGGTGGCGGCGAACGGAAAAATCAGAATCTGCACCAGCACCGGAACAATTATAATCATGCGCGACTGCCGGTCTTTAAGAATGGTGAGAAGTTCTTTCACAATCAGGGCGCGCAGGCGGCTGAACATGGCATTGTTCATTTTTCACTCCAGGCGCAGGCGCGTTTTTAAAAAGGTGAGCGTGAGAAACAGCCCGCCGGTGACAAACAGAAAAGCCGAATTGACCAGGAGAATCACCGGAATATTGCCCGCCAGGAACAGGGTGTGCATGAGGCTCACATAGTAGCGGGCCGGAATGACATAGGTGGCCGCCTTGACCAGAGCCGGCATGCTGTCGATTTCAAAAACAAATCCGGACAACATTATGGCCGGCAGAAAAGCCACGTTCAAAGCCACTTGGGCCGCATTGAACTGATTGCGGGTGAGTGTGGAAATAAGCAGCCCCATCCCCAGCGTATTTGCCAGAAACAGCGAGCTCACCAGCCAGAGCAGAAGCCATGAGCCATTGAAGGGAACGCCGAAAACGGCCACACTGAAAAACATGCACAGGGACAGGGCCAGAAGGCCCATCAAATAATAGGGAATCAGTTTTGAAAGTATCAGCTCCAGCCTGGTGACCCGGGTGGACAGCAGCGCCTCCATGGTGCCCCGCTCCCATTCCCTGGCAATGACCAGCGAAGTGAGAATGGCCCCCACCACGGTGATAATTATGCTGATGGCGCCCGGCAGCAGATAGTTGCGGCTGATGGCGGCCTGATTATACCAGAATCTTGTTTCTGTTGCGATCAGCTGCTGCATGTCCGCAGCTCTGTCCTGCATTTCATTTTGCATCCATGTCCGCCACGCCCCCGTTGCATAGGCTTGCACGAAATTTGCCGTGTTCGGCTCACTGCCGTCTGTAATCAGCTGTATCCCGGCTTTTTCTCCACTGCTTGCGAAGGCTTCCAGCTTGCGTGAAAAATTTGTGGGAACTATTATAATGCCGCGAAGTTCGCCTTCCTGCATTTTTTTTACCGCAGGCTGGCGGGAAGTGTAAATCCGGGCGTCAATAAACGGCGAGGCCCTGAAGGCCGCCTCCAGATTTCTGGCCTGGGGGCTCTGGTCTTCCAGAACCAGGCCGATGCGCAATGCGGCGGAATCCAGGTTGATGCCGTAGCCGAAGATAACCAGCAGCAGCAGCGGTATTGCAAAGCAGATCAGCACGCTGCTTGGGTCGCGCATAATCTGGCGGGCTTCCTTGCCGCACAGCGCCCAAAGCCGTTTCACGGACAAAGAGGGCAGCATCAGGGCTTTCCCCGGCTGTCATCGTAATTTTTTACGAGGCCGATAAACGCATCTTCCATGGTCGGGTCAGGCAAATCCTTCGATTTCACCATTTGTTTGAGTTCGTCGGGCGATCCGGCCGCAATCAGTTTGCCATGATATACCAGGCCGATGCGGTCGCAGTATTCGGCTTCGTCCATGAAATGGGTTGTAACCATTACCGTAACCCCTTTTTCGACCATGCTGTTGATGTGCAGCCAAAATTCGCGCCTTGTGAGAGGGTCTACCCCCGATGTGGGTTCGTCAAGGAAAAGGATGTCGGGCCTGTGCATCAGTGCGCAGGCCAGTGCAAGCCTCTGCTTGTAGCCCAGCGGCAGTTCATCGGTATTCTGGTTGAGGATGGGGGTGAATTTGAAGGCGTTTACCATTTCTTCCACCCGTTTTTTTTGTTCTGCTCCGGCCAAGCCGTATACTCCGGAAAAGAAGGTCAGGTTCTGGGTTACTGACAGGCCGCCGTACAGCGAGAATTTTTGAGCCATATAGCCCAATTTCTGGCGGACTTCGACCGATTTTTTTTTAAGATCCAGCCCCATGACCAGGGCTTGACCCGAACTTGGTTTCAAAAGCCCGCACATCATTTTGAAGGTTGTGGATTTGCCCGCGCCGTTCGGGCCGAGCAGGCCGAATATTTCTCCCCTGCGAACCTGAAAGTTCACATGATCCGTTGCCGTGAAGGCTCCGAAGGTTTTAGTCAGCTCCTTTGCTTCGATTACGGGAATGCCGCGCCCGGTTGCCGGGGCGGCATCCAGAATTTCCCCAAGGGCGGATTTTTTTGAGGCGGAGCCCCCCAGGAGGTCGATGAAGGCGTCTTCAAAGCGCGGTTCGGCAACCGAAAAATCTTCCGGCCTCATCCCCATCTTTTTTGCGAGCTGGCTGGTTGCGGCTCCTTTTCTTAATATCACCCGCACATGCCGTCCTTGAATGCTGGCATCGCTCACTTCTTCCTGAGGCAGCATCCTTTGCAGCATGGTTCTGTTGTTGCCGTCAGGGGAGGGAGCGAGAAATGTGCGGCCCTGCATGGCCCGGGTCAGTTCCTGAGGCGCTCCGCTGTAAAGAAGCTCACCCTGGTTGAACAGCAGAACATTGCGGCAATTGTCGGCTTCGTCCATGTATGAGGTGCTCCACAGAATCAGCATGCCTTCTTCTGCAAGCTCGTAAACCATAGCCCACAGTTCGCGCCGGGATATGGGGTCCACCCCCACTCCGGGCTCGTCCAAAAGCAGCACTCTGGGCCTGCCAAGCAGGGTGCAGGCCAGACCAAGCTTCTGCTTCATGCCCCCGGAAAGCTTGCCCGCAAGCCGAGCGCCAAACGGGCCCAAACTTGTGAAACGCAGCAGACGCTCGAACGATTCTTCTTTTTCCCTGCCCTCCACCCCGCGAAGGGCTGAATATAGTTCCAGGTTTTCATGAACGGTCAGGTCTTCATAAAGCCCGAAGCGCTGCGGCATGTAACCGATAATTTTGTGCAGGGCGCGGTTTTGTTTTATGGGGTTGAGACCCGCCACTTTCGTTTCACCCGAACTTGGTTCGAGCAGGCCTGCAAGAATTCGCATCAGGGTCGTTTTTCCCGCTCCATCCGGGCCCACCAGCCCGGTGACCGCCCCCGGCCGGATGACCATGCTGACGGGGCGCAGGGCTTCCGTTCCCCTGAAAGATTTGGACACGCCCACGAGCTCAATGCTGTTTTCCATTGGCATAGAGGCGCTATTTCCGTTCTTGAGATTAAAGCTTTCCACTTCCGGCCTGCCTGTTAAGGGAAGGTGATGGTTACTGGCATGCCCTGGCGTAAATTGTCATCTGGATTTGTTACAATAATCCTCAGCCGGTAGACCAAGTCGGTTCTCAGCTCTGGAGTTTGCACGCTTTTAGGGGTGAATTCCGCTGTTGGGGAAACAAACCCGATGCGGCCGTCATAAACTTTGTCTCCCTGCCCATCTGTGGTTATTTTTACCTCGGTTCCCGGAACTGCGCGGGGCAGGTTTGTTTCTTCCACATAGGCCCGGACCCATACGGGACGGGTCAGGGACAGCGTGAATACGGAACTCCCCGTGGCGAGCACTGTTCCCGGCTCCGCCGCCCTGGTCAGAATTACCCCGCGGGAAGGGGAAATCAGCTTGGAGTCTTCAAGATTAAGCTGCGCTTGGGCCAAAATTCCCGCTGCCTGTTCAAGGTTGCCCTGCGCGGCTTTGATTTCCTGGGCGCGGCTGCCTGTTTCATATTGGCCCAGCTTGTCTTTGGCTGCCTGCAGGTTTGCCATAGCCTCGTTTCTGGCCGTGCGGGCGTGATCCCGTTCATCAGTGGAGATGGCCCCTGTGTCGTAAAGTTTCTGCATGCGCCGGTAATTTGTGTCGGCATATTCAAAAGCAACCAGCCGTTCATGCATGGACGAACGCACCTGGGCAATTTCTTCGTTCCTGTACCCTTCTTCAAGCAGAGCCAGATTCGCCTTTTGCGCGTCATACTCCCCTCTGGCCTGGGTGAGCGCGTTTTTGTAGGGCTCCGGGTCAAGCTCCCCCAAAAGTTGGCCGGGTTCAACAAGGTCGCCCTCGTCCACGTCAAGGCTAGCCAGTTTCCCGGGCACTCTGAAGCTCAGGTTTACGGTTCTGATGTCCACATTGCCGTAAATTATTAGCGCATCGCCGGTAAAATTTTTGTATATTTTAAAGGCGGCAAAGAGAATTGCGAATCCGGCGGCTATCAGAAGAGAAATACGGATGATCTTTTTTTTGTCTGGCATATTGACCTTGCATTGGCATTTAGGTGCGAATTGACTGACAATAGAACCTTAATTAAGAAGAGGAACAGCTTCTGCGCATCATTTCCGGGTGAACTGGTCCCAAAAGCGGTACTCTTTTCCCCGCCGTCATGCAAGCAGTGGATGGCGTGGCTTCAAGGCCAAGTTCTTCATCAGTCTTGGCGTTACGCTTTGCGGATGGGCGCACCTCCTGTCAAGCTTAATTGTATGGCTGGCTCTGTCAAGCTATATATCCGGTATTCAAGTGATTCCAGGTGTTTATTCGCTTGACTGGCTTTGGCGGCAAGTCTATAAATGTAAGAATATCCGTATTTTTCTATGTGCGGGTGGAAGTAAGCTTCGTTGCGAGGTCTGTATGATGTATGATTATGATGTTCTGGTGATAGGTCTTGGCCCGGCCGGAATGGCGGTGTCCGTCATGGCGTCTGAAATGGGGCTTGGCGTTTGTGCTGTGGAAAAGGAAAATGTTGGCGGGGAATGCATGAATGTGGGCTGTATTCCTTCCAAAGCGCTGTTGCGAATGGGCAGGTTTCGCGCGGCGTTCAGCAGGCTTGAGCAAATGGAGCTTGCAAAGACGCCGGCTCCGGCAGTGTTGAAGCCGTTTGACAAGATTGAAAGGGCCCTGGCTTACATTTCCGAGAAAAAGACTATGGGAATGTTCGGCAAGGTGGACATGCTGTATCAGAAAGGGCACGCCGAATTCGTGTCCCCCCGCATTGTCCGGGTCGGGGACAGGCAGATAAGCGCCAAGCGTATTTTCATCTGCACTGGAACCAAGCCGCAAATTCCGGATATTCCCGGCCTGAAAGACATGCAGCCCCTGACTAATGAGACTCTTTTCCGCCTGGATGAAATGCCTGAAAGCATGATCGTGCTGGGCAGCGGTGCTATTGCCTGTGAAATGGCCCAGGCCTTTGCCCGGCTGGGAACCAAAGTGACTATGGTTTTCCGGGGCAAGGGGCTTTTGTGGCGGGAAGACAGGGAAGCTACCGGGCTTCTGGAAAGCCAGTTTCTGGGAAGACGGGATTGTTCTTGAAAAAAATGCCGGAATGAAGCGTTTTTATAAGGAAGAAGGGCGAGTTGTTCTGGAGCTTGAAGACGGGCGTTTGATTGCGGCTGAGAAAGTTCTGGCCGCCCTTGGGCGTCATTTTGACCCTTCTTCGCTTGCTCTGGAAAAAGCGGGGGTGGAATACACCTCCAAAGGGATTCTGGTTGACCGGTATTTGCGGGCAACGCAGAAGCATATTTATGCCTGCGGCGATGTGAACGGCCACCACCGTTTTTCCCATGCGGCCATGCATCAGGGCATGGTCGCCTTGATGAACTCCATGCTGCCGCATCCATTTAAGCTTAATTTCCACAAATATCCTGTGCCCTGGACCATGTTCACCGAACCCCAGATTTCCAGAGTGGGTAAAAGCCTGGCGGAACTTGAAGAAGAAGGAAGCAAGTTTGAACTGGTTGAGGCGAGATATGCCGACTACGGGGCGGCCATAGCGGAATCGGTTGACGTGGGTTTTGTGAAGGCCGCCATTTCCCGCACCGGCAAGGTGCGCGGCGTGACCATAGTGGGAGAGGGCAGCGGTGAGATGATCAACGAATGGGCCATGCTCATTCAGAACAATTTGCGCATAACAAAGATGATGATGCAGCAGCATTCCTTTCCAACCATGGGGTTTTTGTCCAAACGTGTGGCCGAAAGCTGGATGGTTGGAAAAATGCAGTGTCCCTTTGTGAAGAAGGTGTGCAGGCTTCTGTTCGGCAGGTTTTAACCGGGCAGGCGCAGCCGGTGCAATCCGCTGCCGGGGCCGGGGTCATGCCTATGCGCTTTTTGTGCTCTGCCGCTTCCGGCACGGCGGATTGTCAGGCATTCAAGAATGGCTTCAGCCCTTTTGCGGTGGCGGTGGCGGGTTTCAGCTGTTTTCACGGGTTGGCACGGCGCGCCCTTGGAAGGGGTTTTATGCATACAGAGGCTTGAAGCCTTACTTTCCGGTTTTGCAAACTCTTAGCAAGGGGCCTGGCCCTCTTTGTCTTCCTCCGAATCAAGCAGGAAGTTGCTTCCATCAAGCTGCTTGCCGCGTTTTTTGAGAGTGGCCGCAGCTTTGGCAAGGTCGAAGCTGCTTTGAAAGCGTGTGGCCTGCACTCCCACTATGGTCAGAGACATGAGGGGAAAGCGCTCCTCCCTGTCGCTGCGGCTTTTGCCTTCAATGTATCCTTTCTGTATGTCATCGGCACTGTAAAAGGCCGGAACGCCTTTGGTGAAGGCCGCGATAATGTCCTGGCATATCTGTTTTGTCTGTTCTGGTTCCGTAACGGCTATGAAATCGTCCCCACCTATGTGCCCCACAAAATCGCTTTGCAATGTGGTTTCATTAATGATGGCTGCCAGGCGCTTTAGCACCCGGTCGCCATTTTTGAATCCGTATTTGTCGTTGTATGCCTTGAAGTTGTCTATATCGAAATAGAGCACATATTTGTCCAGTCTCAGGCGCACCAGGCGTTCAAGCTCAATGTCTATCAGGGTGTTTCCCGGCAGCTCGGAAAGGGGTTGAGCTGGCGGGCGTTGGCCACTTCTATTTCTATGCTTTTTTCCAGCAGCTCCCGCACGGTGACTATGCCCAGATAGAGACCTTCGCGGGTTACAGTGACGAAATCGTAAATTTCGGAATCTTCGCGGCGCATGGCCTGACGGGACACCACGTCAATTGTGGTTTGGTGGTCTACGTTCAGGAAGTTTTTGTTCATTACCGCGTCCACGCTTTTTCCGGCAAAAAGGGCGAAACCGAAACGCCCGCTCAGCTGGCGGTGCAGGCGGTGGCGCATGACGGTTCCTACGGGCGAGCCGTTATGCACTACGCACAGCCCCTGAAGCTTTTCATTGTTTTCAAACTCCTTCACCACCTCCAACACCGGCAAATCGGGTGGAATGGTCTGGCCGGAGTGGCAGATGTGGCGAACGTGCAGCTTATGCACCCGGGCGCCGAAAAAGCGGTTTTTAATTTTATTTTCGCGGGTGATGACGCCCAGCACCTGCTCGTCTATGGGCCGCGGCTGCAGGGCCGGGCGCTGAATGAAGAAGCCCTGGCCGTAGGGCACGTCAAAGTTTATGAGGGTCGCCAGTTCTTCTTCCGTTTCAATGCCTTCGGCTATAATGCGGGTATTGGTCAGAGCCGCGAATTCCTGCATGCTTTTGATGAGAGCCTGGCGGGTGAGGTCTTTGTCCACCCCCCGGATGAGGCGCATGTCCAGCTTGATAAAGTGGGGCTGCACGTCGGAAATGAGGTTTAGCCCGGAATATCCCGCCCCGGCATCGTCTATGCTGATTTGATAGTTCTGGGCCTTGTAATGCTCAATGATTTTCTTAAAGGCCTGCAGGTTTCCCACGGATTCGCGTTCTGTGATTTCAAAAACAATGTCTTCCACATTAATGGCGAAACGCGTGAGATATTCCTTGGTGAACCCCGCACCGAAATCCGGGTCCTGAATTATGTTGGGGTTTACATTGAGGAAAAGGCGCACCCCGGCCGGAATCTGGCGTGCGGCGCGCAAAGCGTTGTAGCGGAAAAGGTGTTCAAGCTCCAGCATGCGCCCGTGGCGCAAGGCTGCGTTGATCAGGGCTTCCGGGTTTCCCATCGGGGTCTCGGCCGGCCCGCGGCCCAGGGCTTCATAGGCGAATATTGATCCGTCGCGCAAAGAAATAATGGGCTGCAGCACGCTGTGTATTTTGTTGTCTTCCAGTATTTCATGCAGGCTTTGTTTCTCTTCGGCGTTTAGGGTCGCGGCCCGCACGGCGGCCCGCACGGAGCTCAGCCTTTTCACATGCGTGAGCGGGGGTGGCGGAAAGAAAGGATTGTCGCGGGTGGTCAGTAAAAAATTTTGTGCAAGTGACCTGAACATACTGTACCTCCGGTATTTGGAACAGTTGTGGAATATTTGTTCCGAGGGTATAGCGGGTGCGTGGTTATTGTGTGGCGGTTTTGGGGAGATTTGGAGGAAAGGGCGGACGGCGCGGCGTGCGCTATGGGATTTTTTCTTCCGCCGGAAGTTGTGTTTTGGGGGGGAATTTTCCAACAGCTGGCAGCCTCCTCGCAGGGCGCGCTGCAAAGTTGAGGGAAGCGTTTCTGATATGCGCGGGAACCCGCGGGGCCTTCTGCCCCGCCCCGGAGTGCGAAGATTGCGCAGAGGGGTTTTCCGCCGGTTAATGGCGTCCGGGTTCAAATTTCCTCTTGCGTTTTGTAGACAAATAAAATAAAGCAAGAAGAAATGAAGAATGCTTTCTGTGAAATTGCTTGGGTTTCGAGGACAACAAATATTCATCATGGCAGCAGGCATTCTGCACGAATTGGGGACATGACAAAACAACTATTCTTACTCTGCTTAACCAAGCAAAGAGCTTTTTTCTTTGCGCTGTGTAGACGGCCTCCCGCTTTCTCGTCTTTTTTCGTACGCGCGGTTTTGTCTTCTTTCACCTATGTTTTCTTGAACTCAACATCCCGCGCCAAAGTGCCAGTTCCCGTTGCTGAAATTGCAGATTCAGGTTTCAATGCTGAGCAGCTCGTTTTTGTCAGACACATGAGCGTTCCTTTTGAATATTTAAAATCATCCGGAGAGTTTTCCTCGGGGGGGAGCAGTTTCCGGGCTGCTGAAGCTGCAGCGGAAAACACAAATTCCATATTTTCGGTCTTTGCCAGAAGCCGCGGGCCTTTCCGGATGAAACGCGCCCTAAGCCGGCTCTATGGAAATGCGGGCATGAATTCCCGGATGCTACCGAGTAACAAATTTTGTTTCCTTTCTGCTTTTATATAGCAAGCTGCTGTATGGCGGCAGAACGGAGCTGAACAATGGTTTGATCGTTTTATGGGGACTAAACAACTAGACAGTTGAATAACCAAGGAGGTTTCAGGGTGAGTGGATAAATAGGTTTGGTATGCGTAGATTATGGAGAAGTCTATGCATTTGGATGCATTAAAAATGTGAAACCATTGTCCTGATTTTTTAACGTTAACAGCGTAAAAAAGGGACCTGTTTTGGACGCCTTTCTGTGACCAACTAAGGAGTATACGTATGGACACAATCTTGATGATGAGGATAGGACTGGGGATCTATGTCTTGACATTCGTTCTCGCTGGAATGTTAATGGTTTTCTACGTAAAAGGCAGCGGTAAGCGCTACATTGTTTGCGGCAAATCCATGCCTTTGTTTTTTATCTGCACCATGCTGCTTGCGCAGGCTGTGGACGCGAACTGCACAATGGCCGCCTCGGCCGGCGTTTATAACGGGGGCTTCTGGCTGGGTTTTATATACCCGCTGGGCCTGGCGCTTTGCTTGATTAACTGCGCCATATTTTTTGCCAAGCCGTTGAACCATATGAACCTGCTTACCCTTCCCGACTTCTACTTCAGAAGATACGGCCCCAACGTGGAATGGGTTGTTTCCCTGATTATGGCATTTTCATTTATGATTCTTGTTGCCGGCAACTTCGCCGGCTCCGGCTGGATTGTGGCTTATATATTTAACCTGGATTATACATGGGCCCTCATTATCATCAGTGTAATCATTTTTGTTTACACAATCTGCGGAGGGCTGTTCTCTTCTGCGGCAACAAACGCCATCCAGATTTATCCTGCCTGCCTGGGCTTCATAATCGCTGGAATGTGGCTGTTTTCCACATACGGGTGGGACTATTTTACAGCCGCGCTCCCCGACACTTTGGGCGCTACGGAGAATTTCTACAACCTCTCGGGGCTGACCAGCATTGACAATGGCGCGATGCTGAACTATGCGGGCATCATGGCCTTGGCCGTCGGCGACATTATCGCCCTCGACTTCATGGAGCGTATCTTCTCCGCCAAGAACGGCAAGGTAGCCCAGCGGGGTTGCTGGTTCGCCGCGTTCGTAACCGTTCTGATCGGCCTGGGCAGTGTTACGATCGGCATTGCCGCGTACGCGCTGATGCCCTTGGAAGCTGCTGCGGACACCCGCATGATCATGCCTGTAATGGCTGTTAAGATTCTGCCTTTTGGTATAGGTCTGCTTGTTATCTCCGGCATTATCGGCGCGGGAGCCTCCACCGCTTCCGGCGGTCTGCTTGGCGTGTCCACCGTTCTTGGCCGTAACATCTATCAAAAAAACATTTACAGCAGATGGATTAAATCCAAGGGCGGCACCCCCATTCACCTTCGCAGCGAAGAAGAACGCATGAAGTTCGACTCCACCCTGCTCACCATTTCCCGTGTAGCCGCCATCCCGGTAGTTTGTGCTGCTATTTGGCTTGCCCACGTTAAGCCGGAGCCGGGCATCCTTCTGGTTGTTGCCTTTGACGTGGCTTTCGCCGGCTGCTTCGCGCCTTTGGTGTTTGGTATTTACTGGAAAAAGGCGAACGCCGCGGGCGCTATGGCCGCAGTGCTGGTTGGTTCTGCTGTGCGTCTCATCCTGTTCTTGAACGCCAGTGAGCTGGGCCGCTGGGAAGGCGTGGAAACCCTGATTTCCCCGACTGTAAGCGCTATTGTGATGTGGTTTGTGTCTCTGGCTACTCAGAAGGCATACCCTCCAAAGCCCGAAGTCATTCATCAGACTCCGAGCGACGCCGACGTTGTATCCGGTCTTGCTTAGACGCAGGGCTTCAGTGTTAGAATAATATCAGAACAGGCGGCCTGCTTGCAGGCCGCCTGTTCCTTGCCAAGTGCGGGAGCGATCAAACCCTTCCATGCCTGAAATGTTTTGTGAGGACTTTATGATAATTCTTGCCGCAAAACAGACGCAGACGGGATTTTCTGTCGTTAAGCCCATATTCCAATTGTTAATCGCTCCAGGCGACCCTTGTTATTGGGTGCGCTGTACGCATGAAGGACGTAATAGCAGGATTGGCCAGGATTGGCATGAATCGGTTTTCTCCATAGGAAATCGCTAACGCATCTAGGGAGTTTTTGTTATGTTGAGGTTTTCCTTTAAAAAAAGTTTTATTGGCTTGCTCAGCCTGTTAAGCCTCGTTGCTCTTCCCGGCATTTGCTTTGCGGCAGAGGGGGCTCCCGCCATTGATGGCTCTGCTTTAAGCGGTTGGTGGGCCCTGCCGTTTGCCTGCATGCTGCTTTCCATCGCGCTGGGACCTATTCTTATCCCAAACATCTGGCATCGCCATTTCGGAAAAATCGCCCTTGGGTGGGGGCTGGCGTTCCTGATCCCGTATGCGGTTTCCTTCGGCGCAAGCTCAGCCCTTTACGAAACCATGCATACCATCCTGCTTGAATATGTTCCATTTATCATCCTGCTGTTCGCCCTGTTTACAATTTCCGGCGGCATCAGGGTGACCGGAAGCCTGGCGGGCAGTCCCATG
>CAZJFJ010000045.1:7858-14626 GCA_964545305.1 uncultured Desulfovibrionaceae bacterium | reverse complement strand
CATCTCTGGGGCCGACCTCGCCGCCCTTGACGGCAATGACGCCGTGGCTGTTGAAGCCTTTGATATGGCTGCCGGCAATTCCCGCGTAAACAGACCTGATTTCACAGCCCGCCATAAGCTCGGCTTCGCCAAGAGCTTTCTTGATGGACTGGACGGTTTGGTCAATATTAACGACTACTCCCTTCCTGAGGCCGGTGGACTGGCTGGTTCCAATGCCGATAACGTCCACGCCGCTTGCAGAAGCTTCACCCACCACTGCACAGATTTTGGTGGTGCCGATATCCAAACCTACAACTAACTCAGAGCTTGCCATTTGTTTCTCCCAGGCAACGTGTTATCAGTTCTTGCATATTTTTGTCGCCGCCATGTTTTGCTCTTTTCATTTAATACCTCTCAAACTCTAAATTTGCAAGGCTTTTCGGGCATCTGGGGGTGATATGTTTGTTCCTGCGCCGCTTTTTGGGCAGAAGTTTTTGCGAGGTTTTCACAAGCGGCTTAGATTACTACCCACACCTTGCCGTTGTGGGCGCGAATTTCTTTGGCCGAGGCCAATTCTCCGCGTTTTTTCAAATCATTTAGAACCAGCGTCATCCGTTCAATATTTCCTTCCATGTCTTCAAGGCCGAACAGAAGTTTGAGCTGGCTGCCTTCAAAATGCACCTCCACCCCTCTGGCCTGGCTTATCCGGTACAGGGCCGGGTTGTGAAGTTCTTCCGGCAGAATATTTATGACATGCTGTATCTGGGCGATGGCGCTGTCCAGTGTTTTCGCCGTTTCGGCACTGTCGGGACCCACTTCCAAAATCGGCAGGGCAAGGAATTTGTCGCTGTTCACCTGTGCAATAGTATTTCCGTTCTGATCGGCATAATGCATGCGCCCGTCCTTGAGAGTCCAGTAATAGGGCTCGCGTTCCTTGATCGTAATGGTGATTCCATCCGGAAGGGAACGTTTCACCGACACGCCGGCTACCCAAGGATTTTGCAAAAGCTTTGCTTCAAGGACATCAAGCGAAAGGGCCAGGCTGTTCATGCCGTTCTTGATGTCCGCCTGATTCATCACTTCGGTGTATGATAGATTGTTGATTCCCGTAACATCTACCTCCTTCAAAGCGAAGTAACTGCTTGTGGTGGACCAGCGGTATACAAAAATAAGCCCGGCCGCCACCGTCACAAACAGCACCAGGCAGATGGTCGCAATTGTGGCTGCGGAAAAAAGGCCCAGCAGCGCACCGGGTTTGAATTTGACCTTGCGGGCGGGGCGCACTTCCCGGCTGAACGATACGGCTCGCCGTTCGGAATATTTGTTCTTCGGTTTTTTTTTGTTGAACAGACTCATGGAATCACCTTGACTTCAAGTTGCAAGTCGTGTCCGAAATTTTCCTTTACCGCTGTTCTGGCCATGCAAATCAGCTCCAGGGCTTCTTCGCTGCTGCCGTTTCCTTTGTTGATCAAAAAATTTGCATGCATGGGGGAGAACATCATGCCTCCCAGCGTCTTGCCTTTAAACCCGCATTTGTCCAAAAGCATGCCTGCCGGGGCGTCAGGGGCGGGATTCTTGAATATGCAGCCCGCGCTTGCGGAGCAGATCGGCTGGGTCTCCTGTTTTCTTCGTATGACGCCGCTCATTCTTTCCTGAACTTTTTGCCTGTCGTCCTTGGGAAGTTTGAGGCTGACCTCCCAGATAATGTGGTAACTGGCCTGTTCTTCTCCGGAAAAGGAGAATTTGCGGTATGAACTTCTGGTCTCTTTCGCTTTTTTCTTTAAAATTCCGTTTTCAGGCGTGAAAATAGTCACGTCCTCAATGAAGTTTCCGATTTCCGTTCCGAATGAACCGGCGTTCATGGAAACGGCCCCGCCCACAGTGCCTGGAATTCCCACAAGCCCCTCAAGCCCGCCCAGCCCATGATCGCCTGCGAAATACAGCAATAACGGAAGGGGAAAACCGGCGGACACGGAAATCAGGGCAGATGTTTCATCTTCGCGGATAATCACGGGCGGGCTTTGGGCCTCCAGGCCAATCAGCGCCAGCGGCAATTCTCCGTCTTTGGCCAGAATATTGCTGCCCCGCCCGATTACAAATGGAGTGCCGGGGCATCCTGCCAGTATTTCCGGCAAATGTTCAAGCCCTGCCTCATTTTTCAGGAAAACCCCGATAATCGCGTTTCCTCCAAGATGCAGGCTGGTGCGCTCTTTCAGGCTTGGTTTTTCAACAATTTCCAGGTTCATTTTTCATCCAGGTAATGCTGTCCGATGGTCCAGACGTTTCCGGCGCCAAGCGTGATGAAAATGTCACCCCGCTCCAAAATTTCCGGCAGCACTTCATTAACTGCGTCAAAGGTGGGAAAGTAGGTGACATCGGTACTTGACACCTGGCGTATGCCCTGGGCCAGACTTTCTCCGCTGACCCCCGGAATCGGCGATTCCGAAGCGGGGTAGATTTCAACCAGGAGCAGTTTGTCCACTTCTCCGAAAACCTTGCAGAATTCTCCGAACAGGGCCTGGGTGCGGCTGAAGCGGTGCGGCTGGAAAACCACTACCAGGCGTCTGCCCGGAAAACATTCACGGGCTGTGGCCAGGGTCGCGGCGATTTCCGCCGGGTGATGCCCGTAGTCGTCAATAACCAGCACTTCGTTTCTTTCGCCTTTTTTCTCGAAGCGACGCCCCACGCCGTTGAACCTGGAAAGCCCTTCCATGCAGGTTTCAGGAGAAATTCCCGCTTCCAGGGCCACACCAATGGCGGCCAGGGCGTTCAGCACGTTATGGCGTCCGGGTTGGGAAAGGTCTACTTCGCCAAGTTCCTTTCCGTGTAAAAATACCGTAAACCGGCTGCTGGGCCCGCAGGAAATTATTTTCGCCCGGATGGAATTGTCCGCCCCCAGGCCATAGGTCAGGATGCGGCGTTTCACCTTGGGGAGAACCCGTTGCACACCGGGGTCGTCCCCGCAAACAACATTCAGCCCGTAAAACGGGACTTTGTTCATGAATGCGATGAACGCTTCGTCAATGGCTCCCTGGTTTGAGTAAAAGTCCATGTGATCCAGGTCCACATTGGTTACGATGTTGATGATCGGGAACAGGCACAGAAACGAGCCGTCCGATTCGTCCGCTTCGGCTATGAGATATTCGCCCTCGCCGAGGCGGGCGTTGGCCCCGTATGCGTTGAGGCGTCCTCCGATAATTACCGTGGGGTCGAGTTTGGCCTGATCGAAAATTGAAGCGAGCAAGGAAGTGGTGGTTGTTTTGCCGTGGGTTCCGGCCACGGCCACGCCTGTTTTCAGGCGCATTAGCTCGGCGAGCATTTCCGCTCTGGGAATGATGGCAATTCCCTCTTCCTGGGCCTTGAGAACCTCCGGGTTGTCTGCTTTTACCGCGGTGGATTTTACCAGCACATCGGCATCGGCAACATTATCCGCCCCGTGCCCTATGTATATTTCGGCTCCCAATTTTTCCAGACGGCGCACCGCCGGGGAGTCCGCCATATCCGAACCGCGCACGTTATATCCCAAATTGAGCAGAACTTCGGCTATGCCGCTCATTCCAGCCCCGCCAATGCCGACCATGTGTATGTTTTTAATTATATTCCGCATTTTCTTACCAGTTTTCCTGCACTGCCTTGGCCGGCAATATTTCTTTTATGCATTCCACCACTTTGGCGGCCGCGTCCGGGTGCCCCAGTTCTCTGGCCGCCTGCGACATGGCCTTGAGCTCGCCAACGTTGGAAATGAGGCCAAGAACCATGCGCGCGAAATTCCCGCCTGCCAGATCATCGTCTCTGACCAGCAGGGCGGCGTTGTGCTCAACCATATATTCGGCGTTTCGCAGCTGGTGGTTGTGTGTGGCGTAGGGGAATGGAACAAGAACCGAGGGAGTGCCCGAAACGGCAAGTTCCGCCACAGTGCTTGCACCGGCGCGGCAAACTACCAGATCGGCCCATTTATAGGCCTCGGCTACATTGTCGATGAAGCAGATGACCTTGGCGTCTTTATATTCCACCTTGTCGTAGGCGTCCCGCGCATTTACATAATCCTGATTTCCGGTCTGGTGCCATATCTCAATTCCGGCCGCCTTGAATTCGTCCAAATGGCGGAGCATGGCGTTGTTGATTGACGCTGCGCCCTGGCTTCCGCCCATGACCAGCAGTTTTTTCTTTTTGCTGCGGAAGGTTTTGGCGGGTAAAGCAATTATTTCAGTGCGCACAGGGTTGCCGGTCAGAATGGTTTTCCGGGGAGGAAATTTTTTCAGCCTGTCCGGTATGGCCACACATACTTTTCCGACAAATTTTGACAGCACCCGGTTGCTGAGGCCGGGTATGGCGTTCTGTTCATGGATCAAGGTGGGGCATCTGCGCAAGATGCCGGCGCTCAACCCCGCAAAAGAAGCATAACTGCCAAATCCTATGATCACGTCAGGCTTGAAGTCGGCCATTATGCTCAGGGCTTCCGTAATGCTTATGCTCATGGCTATAAGCGCGCCAACCGAGCGAAACCCTCTGCCCAGCACTCCCTGCACGGGCAGGCCCACAAACTCGATTCCCGCATCATGCACCCAATGCTGTTCAAGCCCGTAGCGTCCGCCCATAAACAGAATTTGCACTTCCGGCACTTGTTTTTTAAGCTCCTCGGCCACGGCTAGAGCCGGAAAAACATGACCCCCGGTGCCTCCGGTAGTCAGAATAACCCGTAACATATTTAAGCCCTCCTAACAGCGCTGCGTGAATAGTTAAGCAAAAGACCGGCGCAGAAAAGTGTGGCTACAAAGCTGCTGCCGCCATAGCTGATAAAGGGCATGGGCACCCCTTTTGGCGGAGCCGAGCCCATGACTACGGCCAGATTGAGCACTGCACTGATCGCAAACATCATGGTAATTCCAAAAGAAGCCAGTCTGTCGATAATTTCATTCTGGCGGAATGATACCAGAAATGCCCGCCAGAGAAACATGCCAAATAGAAAAAAGAACAGGGACATTCCCACAAAACCCAGCTCTTCGCCAAGGATGGCCATGATAAAATCGGTGTAGGATTCCGGAAGGAACAGGAGTTTTTGTTTGCTTGCGCCAAGCCCCACTCCGGTAATTCCGCCGGACCCTATGGCATAAAGCGATTGCAGCACCTGGTAACCGCTGTTCAAGGGGTCGCTTTCGGGATCCATGAAAGAAAGCAGGCGCTTGAAACGGTACGGCTCCTTCCAGATCAGGAGAGCCGCGCCGCCCACTGCGAAAGCTGCGGAAATAATCAGGTAAATCAGCCTGCAGCCGCCCACCAGGCACATGAAGAAAAGCAGAAAAACCAGCAGTGCGGCTCCCCCAAAATCGGGCTGCAACAGAAGAAGGCCGCACAGCAGCCCGGTGACGGCGAATGGCGGTATGATTCCCCGGCTGAAAGTTTTCATCAACTCGCGTTTGGTTCCCATAAAATAGGCGAGGTAAAGCACAAGGGCAATCTTGGACATTTCAAGCGGCTGTATGGTGAACAGGCCGAAAGAAAGCCAGCGTTTAGCCCCGTTAAACGTAGGCCCCACAGCAAGGGTTGCCAGCAACATTGCCACAACAACCAGCAGGAAAGGGTATTTTATCCCATAAAGAAAATCTCTGGGAATTTTGTAAGCAACAACCATTGCCGCGACCCCGATCACAGCGAAAATCACCTGGCGTTTGAAGAAGTAGTATTGGTCGCCATACTTTTTCGCCGCAACCACCCCGCTTGAGGAAAGCACCATGGTGAGGCCCAGACAAAGCAAAAGCATGATGGTAGCGAGGAGCAGCCAGTCAATCTGTCCTTTTGATTTCAAGCCGGTCTGCTGCATCATTGCAAGTTCTCCCATATGCGCTTGAACTCATTGCCGCGCGCTTTGTAGTTGGCGTATAGGTCAAAACTGGCGGTGGCGGGCGACAGCAGCATCACGTCTCCGGGAGCCGCGCCCGTCATCAGCTTGTTTACCGCTTCCTGCATGGTTTCGCTCCAGGTTATAGGGGCAAGGCTCCCCCATGCTGGTTCGAATATCTCTCTGCTTGCGCCGAAAAGGCCTATCGCCTTAACTTTTTCCCGGATGAGGGGGGCAAGCGAGGCAAGATCTCCTCCCTTGAAAACGCCGCCCGCAAGCAGGAGCACAGGGCGGCTCATTGCGGTAAGGGCCACCCTCAGCGATTCTACCGTGGTTGATTTGGAATCGTTCACAAAAAGAACGCCTTTTTTTTCTCCAACCATTTCAAGGCGGTGTTCTATGGCTTTGAATTCTTTTGCCGCGCGCCGCGCGTCATCAAGGCCGACCCCGAACAGCAGGGCCGCCTGCCACGCCGCCGCCAGATTCGCCTGATTATGTTCTCCAAACAGGCTGGTTTCCTCAAAATCATTTCCGGGTTTGAAAAAAACTTTTTGCGCCTCAATTGCGTCAAGCTTGGGCGAAGACGCCATGCCCGAGGAGAAAATTGCGTAGTCGGATTCGTTTTGGCAGCGGAACAGGTTGAATTTGGCGTCCTCGTATTCCTGCATGTCTGCATGGTAATCCAGGTGGTTTTCCGACAGGTTGAGAAGCATGGCCACGCGGGGGTGGAAGGTGCTGCAAGTTTGCAGCTGGAAGCTGGATATTTCAAGCACCAGAACATCTGCTTTCTGCCCGGCGAGAACGTATTCGGAGAGCGGCGTGCCGATGTTGCCGCCCAGAAAGACCTTTTTGCCTCCGGCCTCAAGCATGGCCGCGCAAATGCTCGCGGTGGTGGTTTTGCCGCTGGTTCCGGTGATGGCGATAATCGGCTCGTTCACCTGGCGGTAGGC
>CAZJFJ010000045.1:7089-7848 GCA_964545305.1 uncultured Desulfovibrionaceae bacterium | reverse complement strand
AGTTCCATCTCTCCCATCACCATTGCTTCCATGCCGGCAGGGATGAAAGTCAAGAGTCTGGCGAGCGCAAGCCCGGGGCTGGGCACAATAACCGAAGCCCCTTCAAACTGTGCGGCGTGGTGTTCTCCGAATTGTATCTCCCATCCATGTTCCGCGGCTGTCAGGGCAAGATCGGGACGCTCTTTTTTTTCCAGCAGGCGCACGCGAAGGCCCAGTTTTGTTAAAAGCTTCGCTGCGGCAAGGCCGGAAGCCCCGCCCCCCACGACCACGCCAAGGCCGTTAGGTTCCAGGTTTGTTTTAAGTTCGCATTGCATATAGTTTACCTGAGCTTGAGCATGGAAAGCGCCAGCATTCCCAGAAGGACCGAAACTATCCAGAATCGGATGATTATTTTGGATTCCGGCACGCCTTTCAGTTCAAAATGATGATGCAGGGGGGCCATGCGCAAAATGCGCTTGCCTTTGGTAAACCTGAAGTATCCCACCTGCAGAACCACGGACAAGGTTTCAATCACAAACAGGCCGCCGATAATCACCAGCAAGAGTTCCTGCTTGCAGAGCACCGCCATGAACCCCAGGGTGCCCCCCAAGGCAAGGGAACCCACATCGCCCATGAACACTTGGGCGGGGTAGGCGTTGAACCATAAAAAACCGATGCACGCGCCGACCATTGCAGCGCAGAAAACAGTCACTTCGCCCACTCCGGGAATGTGCGGCAAATAGAGATGGCTTGCAAATGCGGCCGTGCCAGTGAGGTACA
>CAZJFJ010000045.1:1574-7079 GCA_964545305.1 uncultured Desulfovibrionaceae bacterium | reverse complement strand
CAAGGACCAGAGAACCCACGGCAACCGGGGCGATGGCCAGGCCGTCAAGGCCATCGGTGAGATTCACCGCGTTGGACGCGCCTACCATCACAATCACGGCGAAGGGGATATAAAACCAGCCAAGATCCGGCGCGATATCTTTAAGCATGGGTATTGAAAGCACGGTTGAATATGCGGGCAACTGCAAAAGCAGGATCATTACTCCCACCGCCACCAGGGTAAGGGCTGAAAATTTGGTGCGCGCCCTGATGCCCTTGTTGTTTTTTCCCCTGAGTTTCGTGAAGTCGTCCCAAAATCCGACTGCGCCGAAGCTCAGCAGAACCAGTATGCTCAGCCAGACGTAAGGGTTCATGAGATCAGCCCAGATCAAAACGCTTGCGGTTGTGGAGAAAAGAATAAGCAGCCCCCCCATGGTGGGAGTGCCGGCCTTGTTCTTGTGAACGGCTACGTCTTCCAGAATGTATTGGCCCCACTTAAGACGCCTCAGCCAATCAATGAACAAAGGGCCGAGGGCAATGCTTAAAATCAATGCGGTAACCAGCGCCCCGGCCGAACGGAAGGTGATGTAGCGGAATACGTTCAGAAATGAAACGTCCGTGCTTAATGGCGATAGCAGGTTATAAAGCATTTGACTGTCCTAATTCTTCTGGTTCTCCTGCAAGCGCTTCTGAACTGCTTCAAAAAAAACTTCCAGGTGGTTCATACGAGACCCTTTAAATAAAACTACTGCGTCTGCAAGGTCGAGGCTGAGCAGCTGCTCTGCAAAATTATTCTCATCTCCGTTTGAAACGGGGATGAATCTGCCGCGCCAATGTTCCGAAGCCAGGCCTTCTTCCACGTCTTCGGCAAAGCCGCCTTTCCAGAAAACAGCTTTGGCCCGCGTGCCGCCCATTATTTTGCCGAGCTGCTGATGAGCTTCCTTGCCCATTGCCCCCAATTCGCCCATTTCGCCCATTACCAAAATCAGGTTGCGCCCGGAGGCCACATCGGCCGCAGAATGGATCATGCGCTCCGAAGAGAGGGGGTTGGCATTATAAGTATCATCAATCAGGGTCCATTTGCCGACTTCTTTCACTGTGAAACGCTGCTCAGGGAGGGCTGCCTCAGCCAGGCCGGCAATGATCTGATCTGGCGAGAGGCCCATCAGATGGGCGGCGGCCGCCACTGCGATCACATTTTCCGCCCCCACTGTGCCGCGTAAAGGTGCGTCTACTTCGATTGTTTCACCATCGAGCCAAAGGCGGAAGCGTCCTCCCCGGCCATGATGATTTGAAATTGCAGGTCCGAGGTACCCAGCCCGGTAAGGCGCGTCCCGCCCCTGGGCTGAAAAAATAATTAAATCAGAACAGTTGTGCCTTGCTTCCCGCATCAGATCGGGGTAGTCGGCGTTAATCAGCCCGATGCCGCCTTTGGCCAGATGGGCGAGAAAACGGGCTTTATAGTGGGCCACGCCTTTGTCGCCAAGCCCGGCCACATGCCCGGGGCCTACATTTAAAATTATGCCCAGATCGGGAGACAGGATCGCGCCCAGGTCATCCATGTCGTGAGGCTGGCTGATCCCGGCCTCCATGACCCAGAAAGCTTCCTTGCCGCTGGCTTCCAGCATGGAAAGAGGAAGCCCCAGCTGGTTGTTCTTGTTCAGGGGATTTTTGGCTGTGGAGCCTTTTTTGGCCAGCACCTGGGCCAGCAGTTCTTTGATTGTGGTCTTTCCCGCAGTTCCGGTGATTCCAAGCACTCTTGAATCGGCCATTTTGCGGTGGTAGTGCCCCAGGCGGGCCAAGGCCTGCACCGTGTCATCCACTTTCAGAAGAGGCACGGGGTTTCCCTCAGGGCCGCGAATTGCGTCAGGGTTGTCCGGCATTCTTTCAAGGATGATTGCTGCGGCTCCCTTCTGGGCGACGCTGTCAATAAAATCATGCCCATCGAAGTGCGCGCCCTTGATGCACACAAACAGTTGTCCGGGGCGTATGTCGCGCGAATCGATTCCGACAGCTTCAATCACTGCGTCCTCATGGCCCAGGATGGAACCCTGGCTATGGATGGTGGCCGCCACTATGGGTAGCTTTATTTGCACAACAACATCTCCCTGATAATTTCTTGATCGCTGAACGGGTATTTTGTAGTTCCGATGATCTGATAATCCTCATGCCCTTTTCCGGCTACAAGCAGGGCGTCATCCGGGCCTGCAAGCGCAAGCGCCCGCGCTATGGCCTGCTTGCGGTCCGGTTCCTGAATGACTGCGGAACAGTTTTTCAGGCCGGGGAGCACATCTTCCATAATCGCCAGGGGGTCTTCGCAGCGAGGATTGTCGGAGGTAAGCACGGCGATATCCGCATACCTGGCAACAGCTTCGCCCATGAGCGGGCGTTTGGCGCGGTCGCGGTTGCCGCCGCAGCCGAATACGGTAATCAGCCGTTTGAAGCCAACATTTCTCAATTCTTTCTGCACGTTGATCAAGGCGTCGGGGCTATGGGCGTAGTCTACAAACACATGAAGCCCGCGGGGATTTTCAATTCGCTCCATGCGCCCGGGAGTGCCGGTGAAGCTGGCGAAGCAGTCGAAGTCCCGGGGGGAGAACCCCAGCCGCAAAGCCATTGCCTGCACGGCCAGAAGATTTTCGGCGTTGTACGCCCCAATCAACGGGGTTTTTATTTCCCATGTGCGGATTGTTCCGTTGTCGGACCAGCTCATGGCGAGATGCAGGCCGGAGGTGGAGGAGGACAGTACCTTACCTTGCAGGTGAGGGTGGCTTAAGTTCGCGCCGGCTCTTTCCGGGGTTTCTTCCAGGCTGTAGCTGATGATCCTCTCTTCGTCGGGCAGCATGGCGAGCAGTTTTTTCCCGTAGGGCTGGCTGCTGTTGATCACGGCCACCTGCTTGGGGCCGCCGTAAGGGGCGAAAAAAAGATTTGTTTTTGCGGCAAAATAGTCGTCCATATCCAGGTGGTAATCAAGATGGTCCTGGGTCAGGTTGGTGAATATCGCCCCGTAAAAATTAACTCCCAAAACTCTCTTTTGGGTAAGGGCGTGCGATGATACCTCCAGGAAGGCGGCATCCACTTTACCCTGGTCGCGCATTTTTGCAAGAGAAGTGTGTACCGTCAGGCAGTCCGGGGTAGTCAGCGGAGCGTTTTCCTGATGCCCGGGCCAGCGGTAGCTGACCGTGCCCATGATGCCGGCGCGTTTCTCCCTGGCCTGGTAAAGATGCTCAAACAGATAGGTTATTGTTGTTTTGCCGTTGGTTCCGGTGATGGCTACAACCGGAAAAGGCAAATCGGCGGTTTTGAATTTTTCCGCTGCCAGAAGCGCCAGAGCATCTCTGGCATCGAAGTCCGGGCAGGAAACGGGGCAGAAACGGATGCCGGGGCTCTTGTCCGGGTTGGCGGCTTTGAATTTTTCAATCTGCCCGGCGTCCGCCACTATGGCGGCAGCGCCGCCCGCTGCGGCCTGGGCTATGAATTCGGGGGCTTTGCCGCTTGGCAGGGCCACGAAAATATCTCCCGGCCCCACTTGTCCGGAGTGTGATTTAAGCCCGAATTTTGCGATCTCGTTTTTCAGGCCGCTGATGCAGTCAGGAATATTTTTGTTCATAGATTCTGCTCCGAAAGCCAGAGAATGCACTCGGCGCTGGAAATGTCGTTAAAACTGGCGCCCGGCTCGGGAGACTGCTTCACCACAGTGAAGCCCTGACCTTTTATGGTCGGGGTGATTCCCAGGCGCATGAAATCTTCAATGGCGTTGCGGACGGAGCTGCCAACTACATTGGGCACAACCGCATTTGCTCCGGCTTCCTGGCTGGAGATGTTGATGGGCGAACAGCTTGTTAACTGTCGGGCGACCGGGGTTTTGTCCTCTTTAATTGTTTCCGCGTCCAGAGCCGCTGCCTGCGCTGAGGATGCAGTTTCAATGGCGGGGGAGGCGGCTGTTTTGTCTGCGTTGGCGGCCAGAGAACTGGGGTCGGGGAGTTCGCCGCAATAAGCGAGACTGCGGCTTACCACATGACGGAAGACAGGTGCGGCAACCACACCGCCGTATGAGCTTTTTTGCGGTTCGTCAATCATGACCACTACCAGATAGCGGGGCTTTTCAAGCGGAGCAATGCCAATGAACGAAGACACGCGGCCTTTGCCGTAGCTGCCGGACGATGCCTTCTGGGCGGTTCCGGTTTTGCCGCCAACGCTCACTCCGGGAATGCGGGCGCGCTGCCCTGTGCCGTCTTCCTCAACGACTCCGTAAAGCATTTTCAATACGGTGCTTGCAGCTTCGGCGGAAAAAACGCGCTCGGCTGTGTCTTTGGAATCAAAATCTTTCACCAGCCTGAGCGGGCGCTTTATGCCGCCATTGGCGAGAACCAGATAGGCTTCGGCCATTTGCAGGGCGCTGGCCGAGAAGCTCTGCCCGAAAGAGGCGGTGGCTAGGTCCACTTCCGCCCACTGTTTGGGGTTGCGTAAAATTCCCGCGCTTTCGCCTACAACCGGCAATCCTGTTTTTTGGCCGAACCCCATTTTTACCAGATAGCTGTGGTAAAGCGGTGCGCCCATTTCCATTCCGATTTTGGCTGCGCCGATGTTGCTTGAGTAACGCAAGATTTCTTCCACGTTCAGCCAGCCTCGTTTGGAGGTGTCGCGAACGGTGAAAAGCTTGGTTTTCCAAAGACCGTTTTCACAAAAATAACGGCTGTCGGGCTTGATTCTGTTTTCCGTAAGGGCCGCGGCCACAAGCAGGGGCTTTATAGTAGAGCCGTGTTCCAGAGCGTCTGCGGAAAGCTTTGTGCGCCACGCGCTGGGGCTTGAATAGCTGCGGTATGCGTTGGGGTTGAAAAAGGGATACTCCGCCCAGGCCAGAATTTCTCCGGTGGGCACGTCCACCACCAGGCAGCCGCCCCATTTGGCGGCGTTCTGTTCAACGGATTTGGCAAGGGCTTCTTCCGTGAAGTATTGGATCTGGTTGTCTATAGTCAGCTGAACGTCGCGGCCTTTGAGGTCGGAACGGTCCTCGGCCCCGGCAAGATATAGTTTGCGCCCGGCGGCGTCGCGCTGCACCACTATCCGGGAAGATTGAGCGGAAAGTTCGTTGTCAAAGGCCTTCTCCAGCCCCTCTATGCCCACATCGTCAATATTCACAAAGCCGAGAAGCTGCCCGGCAAGCTGCTTGAAAGGATAGACCCGCTCAAACTCCGTGGCCAGGTCCACGCCCTTGATTTTGGCGTCATTAATCCGGGCCGCGGTTTTGTCGTCCACCTTGCGCTTAAGCCACACGAACGACTTGTCCGAACCCAGCGCTTTGGCCACCTTGGCGGGCTCCATGCCCAGAATTTCGGCAAGAGTATTCGCTGTGGCGCGCATATCCTGTATTTCATAGGGGCGCACATAAACTGAACGCACTTCAACCGAACGGGCCAGAATTTGGCCGTTGCGGTCTAGAATAGACCCCCGGAATCCGGTAATCAGTTCGGTTCCATGCTGCTGGCGGCTTACTTTTTCAGCAAGCTGCTGCCCCTGGACGATC
>CAZJFJ010000045.1:393-1564 GCA_964545305.1 uncultured Desulfovibrionaceae bacterium | reverse complement strand
GACATGTACCAGGAGCTGCTCAGCCGCAATGCGCTGCTGCCCCTGGACGATCTGGATGTCCCACGCGCGGTACCATAGCAAGCCCCAAACAGCACCAAACACAACGGCAACAACAGCAAGCCTCACTCTGCCCCAGTCGCGGTCAAAACCGGGTGATGAGCTTTCCTGCTTGGCCCAGCGGTTATGTTTTTTTTGTTTTTTTTTGAACATTGTCGGTCCGGTGCGGTTTTCAGTTGTTGATGACTATTTTGCGCTGCTGTCCCGATTCCGCCGGGCGCATGCCCATTCTTTCCGCTTCCTTGCTAAGGCGGTAAGGAGAAATCAGATTGTCCCGCTCAATCTCAAGTTTGGCGGTAAGATTGTTGGCTTGGTCCAGTTCGTAGCTCATCCGTTTGAGCTTATAGGCCATGTCCACCTGCTCGATATTCATCCATACCACCAGCAGGCTTAAAAACAGGGCACCGGCCATGCTGATGCTGAAGGTCAGAACCCAGCCGCTCAAGCTCTTTTGACTGTTCATGTCGTACCCTGTTTTACACGTTTTCTAAAAAAAGTCTAAAGTCTTTCCGCTGCCCGCAATTTCGCGCTTCCAGCCCTTGGATTGGCGGAAAGCTCTTCTTCGCCGGGAATTACAGGGCGCCTGACAAGCAGCCGGTATACCGGCTTTGCTTCGCAGATGCACTCCGGCAGGCTTTTGGGGCAGGTGCAGACCGCGCTGCCGTCCCGGAATGCCTGCTTGACGATTCTGTCTTCCAGCGAGTGGAAGGAAATGATTACAAGCCTGCCTCCAGGCTTGAGCCAGCTTGGTATTTGCCGAAGAAAGCTTTTCAGCTCATTCAGCTCGCCGTTGACGGCCATGCGCAGGGCCTGAAAAGTCCGGGTAGCCGGATGCCGCCTGGCCTTGGCCCTCCATTTGGGGGGATAGGCCTGCTCTATTATCCGCGCGAGCTTAAGGGTGTTTTCTATGCCATCGTTTCTTGCGGAAATTATTGCCCTGGCAATGGGCCCGGCCATGGGCTCCTCGCCATATTCCAAGATAATCCGGCGCAACTCTTCATAGCTTACGTTTTCAATCAGATCCAGGGCGCTTTGGGTTCCTGCCGCAAGCTTCCCCTCGGAGTTCATGCGCATGTCCAGCGGGCCGTCATGCAGAAAGCTGAACCCGCGTTCC
>CAZJFJ010000045.1:0-383 GCA_964545305.1 uncultured Desulfovibrionaceae bacterium | reverse complement strand
TGCATTGAGGATATCCCCAGGTCCAGGAGGGCGCCGTCCACTCCTTCGGGCGAAAGTTTTTCAAGCAGGGTGGCGAAATCACTGAAAGCCATGTTTTCAAGGTGTGCGCTTTCGCCGAACGGGGCCAGGCGTTTGCGGGCCAGCTCAAGGGCCATGGAATCTTTGTCCAGGCCTATGAGACGGGACAAACCAGCTTTTAATATCGCCTCGCTGTGCCCGCCCAGCCCCACAGTGCCGTCAAGGAATGTTCCACCCCGGCCAGGTTCCAAGTATTCCAGCACTTCGTTGAGTAGAACCGGAATATGGGGATACATGCTTGCAACCCCTGTTAAATTGGAAGATCAACGCCGCTTTCGGAAAGATCTTCGGCCAGCCCGTCAAAG
>CAZJFJ010000044.1:7013-15212 GCA_964545305.1 uncultured Desulfovibrionaceae bacterium | reverse complement strand
AACGTGAAGCAATCATTTGAGGCGTTAATTGCTCTAGGCCCATGAAATCGTATGCGCGGGGGAATATTTCCCGGCTTACCCTGTTTCTCTCCTGACGCAATGCAGTCCAGGCTACCTATACTAATAATTATAGCAGCCTGTCAATAATCTGACAGGATTTGTGCAAATCCGGATGAAATAAAGAGATGCGGCAAAATCAGAAAGGTCGCGACATTAGCTTGAAATCTGAATAGTCTATCCAGATAACCGAGGCTTGGCGGCCTGTTTTCTTGTCGCGGCGATAAGAGAAAAACAGATCTTCGCGGGAATATGTGCAAAGGTCCAGGCTGAAAACGTTGCTGTTTTCAAGGCCGGCCTTGAGCAGTTGGTAATGCGAGAGCTGCCACAGGTCCATGGTTTTGGTTTCCCGGTTGTACCAGGGCAGGAAATCTTCTCCCCATTCTTGGTCAAAATTTATGAATTCACTTTTTTCCGGGCTGAGGCTTGGCCCGCGCACTGCAACCAGCTTGCGGGGGGAAATGTTTCTGCTTTTGCAAAATTCTTTCACCGCTTTTCCAATGAAATCTATGCGGTTTCCCCGCCAGCCGACATGCAGGGCGGCAATATGCAGGCCGTCGATTGAAGCGAGAAGGATAGGCTGGCAATCCGCAGTTTTGATGATCAGGCCAAGACCGGGCATAGACGTGGCTAGGCCGTCCGCCTCAATCAGACTGGGATTGTTCAGGGGGGTGGATTCCGCGTTCAGCAACATTGTGTCGCCATGCATCTGATTGACTTCGGAACAGGCTTCCAGGTTAAGGCTTTGCAGCAACTGATTGCGGTTTCCCAAAACATTGAGGGCATAGTCGCCCACATTGAAGGCGATATTGCCTTGGGCGTAGGGGCCAATGGAGTTGCCCTCTCTTCTGGTTTGAAAAGCGCAGCGTATTTGTGGTATAGAAGGAAAAGAAAATGAAATAAGTTGCATAGAAAAGCATTATCAGGTTGGATTAATGAAGACAAGTATAGAGATTATTCAATATCAAAAAAAGCTGCACGGGGCTCTTTTAGGCATTTGGCAGAGAGGAGTAAAGAAGACGCATGGTTTTCTCACCCGGGAGGATTATGAGTTTTATAATCAGCTGGTCGATAAAGAAGCCCTTCCATGTATGGAGGTGTGGGCTGCTGTCGGCAAGGACGGTAAACCGCTTGGTTTTGTTGGAATAAACGGCATGAGCATAGAAATGTTGTTTGTGGACCCGGATGTTCACGGTATGGGAGTGGGTTCCGCCCTGCTTGATTTCGCGGTTGGAAAAAAAGGCTGCATAAAGGTGGATGTAAACGAACAAAACCGGCAGGCCCACAGCTTTTACCGGAAATATGGCTTTGTGGAGCGCGGGCGGGACGAACTGGACGCCAGAGGCAAGCCATATCCGATAATACACCTGGAGTTTGCGGATTGCCGAGGAAAATAAGAAATTTGGTTGCCGGACGATAAATATTTACTGGAGCCTGAAAAAAGACTTGCCAAGATTCTTATAAACGATTATTAAGACTGCTCCGAAGCCGAGGTGGTGGAACTGGTAGACACACTATCTTGAGGGGGTAGCGGGTTACGCCCGTGCGGGTTCGAGTCCCGCCCTCGGCACCACAGAAATTCAAGCCTGTCGCGAATTAGCGACAGGCTTTATTTTTTGCCGCAGGACGGGTTTGAGGTTTGCTCAAAACAGCCCCGGCCCCGAAGTGTGACCCCTAACTGGCCCCCGGAAGTTCATTTCCGGGCGGCTAAAAGGGCAAATGAAAGCCCGGAATGACCTTAACCGGCTAAGTAGGATTGAAAAGCGGGAGCTTGGCCATGGGAGAGATCTCATGAGCGCAACTGTCAAACACCGCGTATCTTTGCAGACCAAAATGCCGCCTGCTCTTTTAAGCCCTGCGCGGGAATTGCAGCGGCCGCCAACCCCCACCCTTTACCTGCGCGGCACTTTATATTATTTTCGGTTTAAGTTTCCACATTGGCTCAAGCTGTTGACCGGGCATGGGGAAATCAGGCTGAGCCTGGGGACGGGCCACCTCAGGAATACAAGGCGGCAAGGGGTGCGTCTCTACTCTGAGCTTCAAACCTTGGTTCTGGGTGGAAAAGTGCTTGATTATATTGAAATTAAAAGAAGATTGAACATTCTGCTTCAGCGCGATTTGCTTGAAAAAGCGAAGAACCTGGACTTGAGGCATGAAGTGGGCGGACTTGAAATCGGAAGGGACCATTGCGCAAGGTTCCAGTGCATCCGGAATTGATTGCGTTTGGCTTGCTTCAGTACCTCAAGAAAATCAAGGAATCCGGACATCATCGGCTATTCCCGGAGCTGAAAGTTTCTGAAAAGGTAGGCAAATTGGGCAGGCAGGTGAGCAAACAGTTTTCTGGTGTCATTAAGACAACTCTTGTGGACCTGGGAAAAAAAGTTATTTTATTCACTGCGCCACACCTTCGCTAATTTTTTTAAGCAACGGGGCCTGCAAAATGATTTTTTCCGGTATCTCTTTGGGCACACGTTGCCCCACTTGGCCATTCAGCCGGGAAAACCTCAACAAAACAGCTATATTGAACGCTCTAATCGGACAGTGTGTTATGACTGACTCAATCAGCATCTTCTTGAAAGTCTTGAGGAAATACAGGGTCTTGCCACCAGGTGGCTTTGGAAATATAATAACGAACACCCCAACCTGGGCGTCGGGGGTATCACGCCAGCCATGAAGCTGAAACAAGCGGCATAGGCTCTACTTTGAAGAACTGCTAAAAAGGGGATGATTTTACCAATAACGCCGAGTTTTGGCTGGAACTTAGCGGGGAGTTTATCCATATTCAATATCTGACGCCCACGGACGCCAACGGCAAGCAGCCAGGCTGCTTTGAAGTCGGGCAGGCTGCAATCCACCTTCGTTCTCTTGCCGGGCAACGCCGTCTACTGGAGTGGGGGTGAGTTTGGCGACTACGGACTATGGAAACAGGGAAAATCCGGAATAAGTTGAAATTTAAAAGGATTTAACTATGAAAAGACACATAAAAGCGAACATCAGTTGGGTCGGCTATATTGATTGGGAATTGCAGCAATTTCATGGTGACGAGTATTCCATCATCAATGGTTCAAGCCAGAATGCGTACCTGATCGAAGAGGAGAAAACCGTACTCATTGACACGGTATGGGTACCACACCGCTTTGAATTTATTGAAAACCTCAAATCGGAAATTGACTTGGCCAAGCTGGATTATGTAGTGGTCAATCATGGTGAGCCTGACCATTCCGGCGCATTGCCCGAGCTAATAAAAGAACGCCCCGATTTGCCCGTTTACTGCACCGCCAATGCGGTCAAAAGCCTTGAAGGCCAGTACGGAAAACTCGGCTGGAACTTCAATGTTGTGAAGACCGGCAATACCCTGGATATAGGCAACGGAAAAAAACTCGTATTCGTTGAAATGCCGATGCTGCACTGGCCGGACAGCATGGCGACCTACCTCACCGGGGACAACATCCTTTTCTCCAATGACGCCTTTGGGCAGCATTTTGCGGTTGAAGAACTTTTCAATGACAAGGCGGATCAATGCCTTCTTGCGAAAGAGGCGATGAAGTACTACGCAAATATTTTGAATCCTTTCTCGTCGTTTGTAAGCAAGAAGATTGAAGAAATCTTGGGGATGAATATTCCCATAGACATAATCGCCCCCAGCCACGGGGCCATATGGCGCGACAATCCATTGCAAATCGTCGAAAAGTACGCTCAATGGGCAAAGGGGTACCAAGAAAATCAACTTACCATCGTATATGACACCATGTGGGAAGGCACGACAAAAATTGCCCACGCCATTGCCAAGCAAGCGAGCACTGTCAGCCCCGATACGGTGGTCAAGGTCTTCAATATTTCCAAAACCGACAAAAATGAAATCATGACCGAAGTATTCAAGTCCCGCGCTATTGCCGTAGGTTCACCAACTGTCAGCAACAGTATTTTGTGCGGCGTGGCAGGCTGGTTGCATTTTTTGAAATCTTTGAAATTCAAAAACAAAAAGGCCGCCGTGTTCGGCTGCTATGGCTGGAGCGGAGAAGGCAACAAGGTGTTGACCGAAGCACTTATGAAGGCTGGGTTCCATGTTGTTGAAGAAAATATACACTCACAATGGAATCCGGAAAAGGACGATTTGGATAAGAGCGAAGCCATAGCAAAGGCATTGCTGGCATAAGGGATGAACCGGGGAGAACCCACCCGCCCTCGACTCTTCTCCAAAGCAACGTCCATTTTTCCGGTGATGGCCGCGAAAGTCTGCTCCCGATCCGGGGAAAGGCGGATCTGGTTTATAGCTCTTGGGGTCAGGGCCGTCTGCTGCCCTGGCGACAATTTTTTGGCAAGGCGAATTCAAGTTGCTTGAACAACCTGCCGTTTGCCCGCTCGTAGGTGTCAACCGCCTCTCCATAATTCCGGGTGCAGCCGCCTGTTCAGACTGGCGATGTTTACCAGGGAGAGCTGGATAACGACAACGCTGGGCTAGGGCGCGTTCTGTTTGAAAAGGTGGCACAGGCCGCGAGCCTCGCCTGGAAACGCTGCTATGCGGCTAAAACGGAAATCACCCATAAAACGCTGTCTCCTCTTAAAAATATCCATCAGAAGCTGGTGGGCCTGACCTTTGTTGAGCCTAAAGTCGCTCCGGTCGCGGAACTGATTGCCATGGCCATGCAGGAAATCCCCAGACGGGGGGCGATCCGGGGCGGCATGCTCACCCGGCTGCAAAGCTTGGTGTGCATGCTGTGTGATCCGAATCTGATGCAGAGCCACGGCCAGCGGATGCTGGAAGGCAAAACCGGCGCGGGGGGTATCCTGGACGGACTGCTGGAACCCTCGATTGATGTGTTGCCGGAAACCCTTGATCTGGAAGAGGGAAACACAGAAGAGGCTGACCCGCCCATACTGCAAAGCCGCGGATTGTGGTGATGAAACAACAAGAAGACACTTCATGAAACATCATGACAAATCTTGACAGATCACATAAAAGGAGTATCTGAAAAACAGGAGTAAAAAAATGCAAATAAGCCAAACCCCGCCTCACAAGGTAAAATTCGCCACCCAGGCCGATCCGGCCCTGCTGGACGAATTACGCGCAATGGCCAGTAAAGAGGGCCGTCAAATTCAGGCGTTGCTGGATGAAGCTCTACGCGAATATATCCAGCGCAAACAGGAAAACACGCCCCGCAAGGCGGTAATGGATGCATTTAATGCCAGCCTGGAGGAATATGACAGCCTGTACAGGGAACTTGCGAAGTGAGAATATATTTAAACACTTTGGAAGTATTGCTGATGCAGGAATTGTTAATCAAGCAATACGGCGGCCTGTCGGGTGTGCGAGACCTGGGAGCTGTGGAGGCTGCGGTTTTTCGTCCTCAAAGCGGTTATTATGATGACATTATTGAGGAAGCCGCCGCATTGCTGGAAAGTTTGTTAATTAATCGTCCTTTTGTGGACGGCAACAAGCGGATTGGCTTTGCGGCCTGTGATGTATTTTTGCGCGTGAATGGGCATAGGCTTTCAGCCAGCCCGGCAGAAATGCTGAAGCATATGCTGCACTGGATTGCCGTCAAGGAAAACAGGTACGATGAAATTCTGAAAACCTTGCGTATGATTGTAAAATAGAAAGAGTTCAACCAACTTATGAAGCCCCTGGAATACTGATTCCGGGGGCTTTTTTATGAAGTAATCATGATTCAAAACAAACACATTATCAATTCCCTGCCGCTGCTGGCAGCCGCACTGGGGTGAAAGTACGGGGTGGATGTGGTAATCGGCGGCGACAGGGCCTGCACCGATGGCCGCACCATTTACCTGCCTTCTCTGCCCCAGGATTGCGACGCCACCTTGCTTGGCCTGGTGCGCGGCTACATTGACCATGGGGCTGCCCATTTGCGTGAAACCGGCTTTGGCCTGTTGAAGAAGGGGAAACCGCCCAAAACACCGGCCACGAGGTCTACGGCATTGGAATCAATTGCGATAATTTGCAGCGCCTGCTGCCGAAAACCAGCCAGATCATCCGCAGCATCCAGGAACTTGCCCCGGCAATGTTCAGAATGCTGCAGGGGGTGTTAATCAGCAACCAAAAATGAAGGAGAAGCAATGAAAGAAATCATACCCGCCTGTCCTCGCTGCAAATTGTCTATGAGGTGACTCTGAGTGCCCGGGTCAACAGGGCCTGTTGAATATTGCGGCGGCCATCCGCCACAAAGATGATGAATACGTCCTGCGCGATCACCCGGTAAATTACTCTGTACGCGCTAACGTGCACTTCCCGGATATTTTTGTCGGGATGTTCGGAAAGCTCCGGGGGCAGATGGCCGCGCAACGGGAAGGTGCTTAGTGAATCAAGGGTCTCGGCCAGTTCGGCCAAAAGCCGGGTAGCGGTTTCAGCTTCATCTTGGGCGAGCAGATAACTGATGATCGAGTCAATATCAGTTTCCGCTCCTTGGGTGGTGAAAACCTGCCAGGGCTGGTGAAGGGATTGCTTACTTTTTGGCATAGCCAGATACTTTGCCCTGCATTTCAGCCACAAAGTCAGAGGCCGGGCGGGTGCGTCCCGTCCGGATGTCGTCATCGCCTAAGGCCAACAGCTTTAAAAAGGCCAGTGTTTCCTGGGTACGTTGGTATTCTTCCGCTCCTACCAGCACAGCCTTGACTTCACCATGCTGGGTTATTCCGAGCGGCTGCCCGTTGCGCCCCAGTTCTTCCAACACTTCGGCAGCATGTGCCTTGATGTAGCTGATCGGCTTTACCATCCTGATATCCATAAACACACCTCGCTTTAGACAGACCACCAATGGTCTTTTAATAGTCCTAATCGTGTTTTTATTTAATTGCAAGTAAATTCAACAAAGGAGGAGCAATGAAAGAAATCATATCCGCCTGTCCGCACTGCAATACTGCTAAATTTGTAGTCAGGGACAGAATGGTTGAAAAGCTGGGAACCGTGCTCGGAGGCATGACCGGCGCGGGCGGTGCCTATGCCGGACTCAGCTCCGGGGCTACGGCTGGCGCGCTCATCTGCTCATTCATTCCCGGGGTTGGGCACAGCAGCGGGTGTGGCAACGGGAGCTGGAATAGACGCTATTACCGGGATACTGCTGGGATTTTTGGGCGGCAGCGCAGCGCCGGCAACAGCATTGGAGAACGGATCGACAGCAAAATCCACATGAAATACCGCTGTATTAAATGCGGCAAGAAAATCCAGGGATAATTACAAATCCCCGACTCAAAAGGAGCAAGAGATGAACAGGTTATTGTGGTTTGTATATTGGAAGCGTAGCCACTGCTGTAGGTGCATGTATCATGAAAATTATGCTGGACGGTGAATCGGAAAACGATTCCTCTGAGAAACCAATTGAAGACGATCAGGAGAGCATTTCCCTTGAAGCTGCTTCTGATGACCAACCGTAGGAGGCGAAGTAAAACAATGATGAATAACGACAACTTGTAGCTGAAAATCGAAGACGGCAACCCCTTTAACCAATAGCCATAAGGCGGAGGCGGCACATGGCCGCCTCCGCCTTATGGCTGTGTAATATTTTTTGCCGCAATCTGACTTGGATTGCCAGACAGTTTTTTATATTTGAAAAAGCTGAGACTGCTTGTTTCTTGGCAAAATTATATTTGGTAGATAGTAAAATACTTAAGAGATTGTTCTGCGACAAATCAAATTATTCCGGAACGGCCGATCTGCTTTTTTCGATTTCAGCGGCGATTTCGGCCTTCAGTTCCGGCGGAATGTTCAGCTCTCTTGCAAGCGCATCCAGGTAGCTGCTTTCCATGAAATGATCCACCTCAATTACCGAGCTGCTCACCAGATAAACTTCCAGAGCTTCTTCCTGGCTGTTTACCCCTTGGGCGACCGCTCTGGGATCAAGCGGCTCGTTCATGGCCTGATTAATCACCTGTTCAGCATCCTGGCCCAGTTGGAGCTGGTGGATGGTTTCCTGAATGGCTTGCTGCTCAGAAGCGTCAATTACGCCGTCACTCTTGGCTGCAAAAATCATTGCCCGGACCAGACGCCTGGCTTTGGCCTGCACGTCAAAGCCGGAGGTGCTGAACGGGTTCGGTTGCGTATATGCAGAGGCCTGCCCGTATGGCGCTGGTTGAGGCTGCGGGGAGTGTGTGGTTTGGGGCGCAGGAGCGACCGCTTGCTGCGGAAAA
>CAZJFJ010000044.1:0-7003 GCA_964545305.1 uncultured Desulfovibrionaceae bacterium | reverse complement strand
GAACAACCCGAGAAGAAGAAACATTATTGCGAAATATTTGTTCCAGAGCACGGTTGCCAGGGCTGCTCCGCCGCCGAGCAACAGTACGTTACCGGTAACCTTGCGGGCTTTTTTGTTGCTCATCAGTGCACCCATCAGTCCGCCCAAAGCTGCCGGAGCCAGCAGGTTGGTCAGCGGGTTTGCCTGGTTCTGGCCGGAACCCTGAGCCTGTCCGCCCAATATAGACTGCAAGTTGTCGAGTAATGCCATTTTTTCCTCGTTTGTTTTAGTGGCTTAAAGTCCGAGTTCTTACTGTAAGAATACACAGATAATTTAAAAAGGTATAGCAGCTTTTACAAGAGTTTAAGGTTGACCCGGGCACCCTGATTGGAGGCGATCCGGGTGACAGGAGGCTAAGGTATTCCAAAAGAACGCTCGCAAGGATTCAACCTTCATCTCTTGCTGCCGGATAACTGCAAACAGGGACTGGTCCAGCTGGCAGGCGTTTGTTTCAATTGATTTGGTTGCTGGTTCGGGAAATAAACGGCCTTGTCGCTTTCCCTGTAGATATCAAAAGTGGTGCGGTGCAGTGAGCCGCCGTAAGGTACCACATGCTCGTAGGGCACCGGAATCGCCTCAATGCCCATTTTATCAAGCTGATTCATATATTCCAATTCATGCGCTTCCACACAAATGGTGCCTGGACCCAAGACAAGGGTATTCATGCTGATCCAACTTTTGCCGTATATGGAAAAATCAGAGCGGAACTCGGAATCTGCGCCTGAAATACAATTCAAAAGGCCAACTGGTCAGGATGGGCGACATCAGCGGCGACCACGATTTGTATGATTATTGCGTGGATGATCCGGTGAATTGCACGGACCCGGAAGGGTTGAAAATCGTAAGTGCGCTTGGGAAATTCATTGCAAAAAGAGTAGCAGTAGGTACATTAGTTGGCCCATATTTGCCCGGGTTACTTGATCCTGAAGTAGCCAATGGTGATGAAGAGTTGATATATTTGCGAAGAAAAATGGCCGACCTTGAAAGCAAAATAGAAAAAGGCGGTGATGGGCTTTTCAATGCATGCAATATACGTGAGCTAGATCAGATGGAAGAGTATAAAAAACGGGAAAAGGAGCTTTGGGATAAGTATGGGGCAAGATACAGCAGTGATCAAATGAGTGATTTTTATGCACGCTGTTATCCAAATTCGGACGAGTTTGGGAAAAGAAAAAAAGAATGGCAAAACAAAGAGTACGAATAATATATGTCAATTAATCAAACAGTAATTTTTATACTTTTTTGAGTTGGCATTTTTTCATCACACTAATTTCTCCCGCGCGCATGCTCAAGAGGTTGATTATCAAAATGCCAATAACACACAATCCAAATAAACCAATGTATATGATGCTCTGGAACTTATTGGACGTGATATCCTGGGTGGCTGTCATTTGGCTAACGTATTCAATTGTTGATTATTTCAAATCAGAACCGCCCCTTGCCAGGGGCGGTTCTGATTTGTTTTTAAACCACTTTGTGCCCGCCGAGCCAGTGGGCTTTTACTTTGCCCACAAGCTGACGTCCGATGAAGGGCGAGTTTTTGCCCTTGGAGTGCATTGTTTCGGGGGTGAGCTTCCAGCGCTCTTCCGGGTCGAACAGGAAGAAGTTGGCCGGGTCGCCGGGCCGGAAGGTGTTCACCGGAATGCCGAAAATGCGCCCGGGGTTGTAGCACCAGAGCTTGAGCATTTCTATTTCGGTAATCACGCCCTGGCACACCAGCTCCCAGGTTAGGGAAAGCGCGGAATCCAGCCCGGAAATGCCGAACGGGGCTTGATCGAAGGCCACTTCCTTCTCCTGCTGGGCGTGGGGGGCATGGTCGGTAACCAGAATGTCTATGGCGCCGGAGGTGAGCGCGGCGCGCAGCGACGCAATGTCTTCCTGACCGCGCAGGGGCGGGTTTACCTTGGCGGCAGTGTCATACCCGCGCACGGCTTCTTCGGAAAGAATGAGGTAGTGCGGGCAGGTTTCGCAGGTTACAGGCACATTGCGCTGCTTGGCGCTGGTGATGGCGTCCACCGAGCGGCGGTGCGACACGTGCTGGATGTGCACGGGAATTTTCAGATATTCGGCGATCAGGATGTTCCGGCTTACCTGGATGGTTTCCGCTATGGCCGGCATGCCCTTAAGCCCCATCTTGCCGGAAAGCTCGGATTCGTTCATCTGCGCGTTGGCCGCGAGATATTCGTCTTCGCAGTGATCAAGCACCATGCAGTCCTGATCGTTGGCATACTCCATGCCGCGGCGGAAAAGCTCGGTGTTGGCCACCGGTTTGCCGTCGTTGGAAAAGGCGATGCAGCCTGCGGCGGCCAGCTCGGCCATGGGCGCGAGTTCTTTGCCTTCAAGGTTTTTGGTGAGCGCGCCCACCGGGTACAGGCGCGGCCCGTGGGGGAAATGCATGCGGGCCTGTTCGAGCATCAGCCGGGTAACGGCGGAGTGGTCGTTGACCGGGCAGGTGTTGGCCATTGCCATCACCGCGCCGAAACCGCCATGCGCTGCGGCCCTGAGGCCGGTGGCGATGGTTTCCTTCCACTCCTGCCCCGGTTCGCGCAGATGTACATGGGCGTCAATCAGGCTGGGCATGGCCTTGAGGCCTTCGCCGTCAATCACCGGCAGCCGGGCCAGTTCGTCCGCCCCGGGAATTTCAATGGGCAGGCCGGCCGGAATTTCTTCCGGGTAATTGTTGTCTTCTTTGTACGGATAAACATGGGCTATTTTGCCGTCAAGAACGAGAACGGTCATTTCACGGCTGCCCAGGCGCGTGTTTTTAAGGATAAATGAGTTCATTATACAGACTCCCCATGCATATGGTCGTTACGGGTTGCGAACAGGAAAAGCAGCGCCATGCGGATGGCTACGCCTGAGGCCACCTGGTCCAGAATCACGCTGTCCGGCGCGTCCGCCAGCTCGGAGGAGATTTCCAGCCCGCGGTTCATGGGGCCGGGGTGCATAATCAGCGCGCCGGGCTTGGCAAGCTCCATATGGCGCGCGGTGAGGCAGTGGGTGCGGGAATATTCTTCCAGCGAGGGAAGCAGGCCCGCCTGCTGGCGTTCGAGCTGCAGGCGCAGGCACATGGCGGCGTCTACGCCTTCCAGGGCTTCTTCAAGGCGGGTGTATATTCTGGCGTTCCAGCCCTCCACCCCGCGGGGAAGCAGTGTGCGGGGCGCGCACAGGCGCACGTTCACCCCAAGCATGGAAAGCAGCTGCACATTGGAGCGCACCACGCGGGAGTGGGCGACATCGCCCAGAATAAGCACTTCTTTGCCTGCGAATTTGTCTCCCCAATGCTGGCGCAAAGTGAAGCTGTCAAGCAGGGCCTGGGTGGGGTGAGCGTGCCAGCCGTCGCCCCCGTTGATTATGGAGCAGGGCAGGCGCTCGGCCAGAAACTGGGAGGCTCCGCTACTGGAATGGCGCAGCACGATAACATCGGGGTTCATGGCCTGCAGGGTGAGCGCCGTGTCTTTCAGGCTTTCGCCTTTTTGCAGGGCCGATCCGCTTTTGGCAAGGCTGAAAGTGTCGGCCGAAAGGCGTTTGCCCGCCATGTCAAACGACATTTTGGTGCGGGTGCTTGGCTCGGCGAAGAAAAGAATTACGCTGCGCCCCTTGAGGGTGGGTATCTTTTTTACCGGGCGGTTGTTGATGTCGTGAAACTGGTCCGCTGTTTTGAAGATGTGCTGCACATCCTCGGGCGACAGAGTGTCCACATCCAATAAGTCTTTGTGTTTCCACTCGAAACGGTTTTCCTGCTGCATGGTTAATCCTTGCAGGGCTGACCCCTGGGCGTTTTAAGGTTGATAGTTGAAATTTACATTTATGCTAAAAGCAATTATCGTCAAAAACGGGGGCTGAAAAATCCAGAAACAAGACCAGACTCAAAAAAACAGCCCAAAAAAAATCCGGATAAACACCGGATTTTTGAAAACAAAGCAGCTATGTACCCTTGCTGAAACATTTATGCAGACAGAGGAAAAAAAATTCAAATTTATTGAACATAGCTTTGCCACACTTTTGCTTAAGAACTTCTCGCATAAAACTTGCGACTTGTAAATCATCTTGTGTAAATTGTAAAGCGTTAATTCTTGTTTAACTTTTTGAGCAGCGAAAAAGGCAGTAAAATAACAGACATGGATAAACAGCTTTGTGTAATCCAGGCAAACTGCCAAGCGGACGGTCTGGTCCGCCTGCTCTGCAACAGCCCTGAGTTCAACAGCCGGTTCACCCTGCGCCGATATACAAATTTTTTGCGCGAGCCTGTTCCTCCGGGGGAAATGGAGGCCTGCTCGGTGTTCATTTACCAGCATTTGGGAGACAAATGGAAGGAGACATCGTCCGCCGTTTTGCTTGGGCGGCTGAACCCCAAGGCCAGGGTGCTGAAAATTCCGAACATGCTTTTCAAAGGGTATTGGCCGTTTTGGACGAACAACAGCCCGTCCGAGTTCGGCGACTTTTTTCTGGACCAGCTGATTGCCATGAAGCTGAGCAAGTCCGAGATTATGCATGTGTATCTGCATGGCAGGCTAGACAGCAAGTTTGACCTGGAAGGGATGCTGGCCGAGTCCGTGGAAACGGAGCGGGCCAAGGAAAAAGGCTGCGTCGTGCAGACGGTTGACTGGATTCTTGAGCGGTTCAGGAACGAAATGCTGTTTTTTTCCATAAACCACCCCAACATGGAGCTTCTGAAGATGGTGGCCGGGGAAATTTTCCGGGAGTTGGACCTGCCGGAACCGGCGGCCTTGCGGGTTCCCAACTTGTATCCCGAATTCACTGTGCCGGTGCATCCGCAGCTGGGGCGGATTTGCGGCATAAAATTCGCCGGGGCGGACGCGCGCTATAACGTGTTCGGGAAAATGAAAACCTGTGAGGAGTATACTTCCAACTACATAGACAGCCAGCTATTGCAAATTCGCCCGTTAACGGCTTATTTGCATCTGGTTTAGAGAGGGTTTCGGAATGCACGCCGAAGCAGGCAGGCTTACAGCTGAACAGCAGCGTAAAGGAGTTACTTTTGCCGCCCTGGTGGGGCTGGTGAGCAATGTTGTTTTGTCTGTGCTTAAAATTGCCGCCGGTATCGCAGGAAACAGTTATGCGGTTCTGGCCGATGGTTTCGAGAGCGCGGCCGATCTGGTGGGGGATATTGTCCTGCTGGTAGGAGTGCGTTTTTGGACGGCCGGGCCGGATGAAGGGCACCCTTACGGCCATGCGCGAATTGAATACATGGTGTCGCTGATGATCGCCCTGGTGCTGGCGGTAACCGCCTGCGGAATTGTGTGGGGGTCGGTCGTAAATTTTATGGCCGGAGAGTCCGGCGTTACCGGCAAGATAGCGGTAATAGCCGCGCTGGCTTCAATTGTTGTGAAGGAACTGCTTTATCATTGGACAAAGGCGCAGGGGCGCAAGTATAATTCCTCGGCCCTGTTTGCCAATGCATGGCACCACAGAAGCGATGCCCTTAGCTCGATTCCCGCGGCGGCGGCTTCCGGGCTGGCCACGCTCCATCCATCTTTTAAGGTGGTTGACCTTGTCGGCGCGATTGTTGTTGGCGTATTTATTCTTTGGGCGGCCTGGAAAATAGCCCGCCCGGCAATAGACGCGCTGGTGGACGGCAGCGCCGGGCGTGAGACCAGAAAGAAAATTTATGCGGCTGCCAATTATGTGAAGGGCGTGCGCGATGTGCATGCGCTACGCACCCGTTTCTTGGGGCAGGGCGTGGATGTGTGCATGCATGTTATGGTGGACGCGAACATAACGGTGGAGGAGGGGCATGAAATTGCTCACAAGGTGGAAGACGCGCTGCGGGCGCTTGGGCCCGAAATCAGCCATGTCACCATTCATATTGAACCCTGGTATGGCTGAACAGCCGGTAGTTTGAGGGGATTATGCAAAAAAAACATTTTTCTTGGCGGTGTGCGGCCTTGCTGGCGGCTGTGATTGTGCTTGCGCCGGGCTGTGCCCCGCGCGGTGAAATTTCCGGCGGAAATACCGGGAATGTTTCTGCCCGGCCCTATGTTGTGGAAGGGAACGTTGTTCGAGTGGAAAAAGGGCCGGTGATTATGCTGGAAGACAGTTTCAGATATGCCGGGGCCGAAAATGTGCCTTCCAGCCTGGGGCAGATAAAACGGCAGATTTTCACAGGCAGGAATGGCGAATTTATCACTGTCTCGGTTTTTGACGCCTCTTCCGGCTTCGTGAGAGAATCAGTGACCGATTCCAGCCCCAATAAATGGGAATACCGGATCAGGGAAGTGAAAGGGCCGCAGTGGTTGCGGATTACGGGCAATATTACCCCGTGCTGTGTGAACCTGCTGCGCTCGGAGTATTTATTCATGCCCAAGGACGGAAAATGGAGCCCTGGCGCTCCTTTGCCCGATGGGGACGTGCCCGGGCGGGTGGTGCTGGTTTCGTTTGGAAGCCCGATCCCAGAGGAAATGGCCCCGGCTGCCTGGGGCGGTGCGGATGCGCTGGCCGGAGGCAGCGCGCTTCAGCTCAACTATGAAAATGAAGATGAGGGCCTGTTGATTCCGAACCTCGGCGCGGACAGGCTGGATTATTTGCGCAAGCAGGAAGTTCGCGCCGCCCAGGCGTACAGAGTTCAGTGATGTTTAAAATAAAATACAAATTCCTGTTTGTGTATAATGTTGTGTTCAACGCAATCGGGTTTTGCATGCTTTTTCCTGTGGAGCTTGGAAATGCGACGCTGCATGCCGAAGAAACGGCCTGGCTGGAAATGCCGGCCTTGTTTAAAGCTTTGGATGCGGGCCTGCCGGAGTATTTCCGGCCTGGGGAAAACGGGCAGCTATCGGTAAGCTTGCTGATTGAAGGCATTGAAACCAGGGGCAAACAGCCGTTGCAGTACACTTGAGCGTGAACAGTCTTGAAGGCTTTGGCTTTGGTGGGGAATGCTCCCGCGCTAAAGGAGGCTGTTTTCGGCCCGGCAAGTTGATTTTGAAAACGCTCTGATGGTTTTAGA
>CAZJFJ010000043.1:0-15245 GCA_964545305.1 uncultured Desulfovibrionaceae bacterium | reverse complement strand
AGCGCCGCGACGCGGTCAGCGCGGACCGGTGGTGGTCTTTTTGCCGGTGAGCATATCCCCGGCGTGGTTCAGGATTATATGAACAAGCTGGGCAAAGCAGTTGGACGCCAGTATCACCTGTTTGACTATGTGGGCCACCCTGAGGCCAAACGAGTAATTGTGACCATGGGTTCATCCTGTGAGACAGTTGAAGAAACCGTGAACCACCTTGTGAAGGAAGGAGAGCGGGTCGGCTTGGTCAAGGTCCGCCTTTTCCGCCCCTTCTCGGGCGAGCACCTGCTTCAGGCTATCCCCTACAGCGCAAAGGCCATTGCCGTTCTCGACCGAACCAAGGAGCCGGGAGCGCTGGGAGAGCCGCTGTATCAGGATGTGCTTTCCGCATTTGCCGAAGCGAAAATGCTGCCGACCATAGTGGGCGGACGCTACGGCCTTGGTTCCAAGGACTTTACCCCCGCCCAGGTCAAGGCGGTGTTCGACAACCTGAAAACCCACACTCCCAAAAACCATTTTACGGTTGGCATTGAGGATGACGTGACTCATACGTCCCTTGAACTGGGCCTTCCCCTCGACACTGTGCCGGAAGGCACCGTGCAGTGCAAATTCTTTGGCCTTGGCTCCGACGGAACAGTCGGCGCAAACAAGCAGGCCATTAAAATCATCGGCGACCACACCGACATGTATGCCCAGGGTTATTTTGACTATGATTCCAAAAAGTCGGGCGGATTTACCGTGTCGCACCTGCGCTTCGGCAAAAAACCCATCCAGTCCACCTATCTGGTTACTTCGCCGGATTATGTGGCCTGCCACAAATCCAGCTACGTGCATCAATACGACATGCTGCACGGCATCAGGGAAGGCGGCAGTTTTGTGCTGAACTCCAACTGGCACACGCAGGAAGATTTTGAGCGCGAGCTGCCGGACCACGTCAAGCACGCAATTGCAGTGAAAAAACTCAAATTATACAATATTGACGCAGTAAAGGTCGCATCCGATGTGGGCCTGGGCGGGCGCATCAACATGATCATGCAGACCGCGTTCTTCCGCCTCGCCAACGTGCTTCCTTTTGAAGAGGCAGTAGCCCTTTTGAAGGACTCGATCAAGGCTACCTATGCCTCCAAAGGAGACAAGATAGTCAATATGAACATCGAGGCCGTGGATCAGGCAGTGGACGCCCTGCGCGAGATCTCCTATCCAGAGTCCTGGGCAAAGCTCCCGGCCAACCAGCCCGCTTTCACTGACGACAATGACTATGTGCGCGAGGTGGTCAGGCCCATTCTCGCCCTGGAAGGCAACAAGCTGCCCGTTTCCGTTTTGTCGGAAGACGGAACTGTGCCTCTCGGCACTGCCGCCTATGAAAAACGCGCTGTGGCCATTAACGTGCCCGAATGGATCGCCGAAAACTGCATCCAGTGCAACCAGTGCGCTTTTGTTTGCCCGCACGCGGCCATTCGCCCCTTCCTGGCCACCCAAGAGGAACTGCAGGACGCGCCAGCCAGCTTCAAGGTGCTCAAGGCCAGCGGGAAAGAGCTGTCCGGCCTTTCATACCGCATCCAGGTATACGCGGAAGACTGCCAGGGCTGCTCTTCCTGCGCATACACCTGCCCGGCCAAAGAAAAGGCCCTGGTCATGCAGCCTATTGACACCCAGCTCCCCGATCAGGTGGCCAATCTCGCCTTCGCGCAAGAGCACATCAGCCTGAAAGAAGACCTTATGCCGCGCGACTCTTTAAAAGGCTCACAGTTCCAGCAGCCTCTGCTTGAATTCTCCGGGGCATGTGCCGGATGCGGGGAAACACCCTATGTTAAACTTCTTACCCAATTGTTCGGCGAGCGAATGATTATCGCCAACGCCACCGGCTGCAGCTCGATCTGGGGCGCCGCCTCTCCGACAACCCCTTATTGCGAAAATTCCAGAGGGCAAGGCCCGGCATGGGGCAACTCCCTGTTTGAAGACGCCGCAGAATTCGGATTCGGCATGCACATAGCTTATGACCAGCGTCGCCAGCAGCTTTCCCAGTTGCTCAGCCAAGCCGCTCAGGAAACCTCTTCAAGCAGGCTGAAAGAAGCTATCGCCAATTGGCAGGAAAACATGAACAAAGCTGAAGAGTCCCGTCAATATGGCGAAGAAGTGCTGATGAGCCTGCATGAACTTGAAAATTACGGGCTTATGGAGCAAATTGAAACGAGATCGGACCTGTTCACCAAAGAATCCATCTGGATTTTCGGCGGTGACGGATGGGCCTATGACATCGGCTACGGCGGGCTCGACCATGTGCTGGCATCGGGTGAAGATGTAAACGTGCTGGTGATGGACACGGAAGTATATTCCAACACTGGCGGGCAGGCTTCAAAGGCCACCCCGCTCGGTTCAATCGCCAAGTTCGCATCCACCGGCAAACGCACCGCCAAAAAAGACCTCGGCAAAATGGCCATGGCTTACGGCTATGTATATGTGGCCTCTGTTTCCATGGGCGCAAACAAACAGCAGGTGCTCCGGGCCTTCAAAGAAGCAGAAGCCTACCCCGGCCCCTCCCTGATTATCGCCTACTCTCCCTGCATCAACCAGGGCATTCGCAAAGGCATGGGCCGCTCTATGGAAGAAGGCAAGCTTGCGGTGGAATCCGGCTATTGGCCGCTTTACCGCTACAATCCCCTTCTCGCCGATGAGGGCAAAAACCCGTTCACTCTTGAGTACAAGACTCCGGATGGAACTTTACAGGACTTCCTGATTGGCGAAAACCGTTATGCCCAGCTTGAGAAAATCAATCCCAAGGCCTCAAGGGAAATGCGTGATGAACTTGAGCGCCAATACAACGACCGTTTCACCTATTACAGCTGGCTGGCCGGGCAGATTCCTTACGCCCCGGCCGCTGAAGCCCATCCCAAGCCAGAGGTGAACGAAAATGTGCAGGCGTCAGGTATTCATATAGTTCCCGACGCACGCCCGGTTCCCGACCACGACCCCATCCCGGGGGCAAAGGCTCCGAAGGATGAAAGCCAGGTCATAGTAAAAGATCACAGAGAAAAAAAATAAAACATTATAAGGCAGCGCCCGCTTAAAAGCGGGCGCTGCCTTATAAGCTTCACTCTCCCGGAAGCCTAATCTCCCCCGCCGTTAAAATCTGCACACGGGCACCAGGGCAGTTAACGCCTCAAATGATTGCTTAACGGGAGGCTTTGCCGCCCTGCAATCATTTGGCAGCAAGGATTTGAAGACAACTCCTTGCAGAGCATTTCAAGTGTGAAATGCTCTAGCAATGCCCAAAAAAATAATGTATACCTAATATTAATCGCTCTTTTTTCTTCAATTCCTTTTTACCGGGGCAAAGATTTGTGGACAACAGATACCTGGGTGTTTATTTCAGCATAGAAACCAAAAGCTCCAGTGCCGTAAGAGCCGACGGCAAATGCCACTGGTATGTTTGGGAATGGGACGCAGGAACAGTTCTGCTCATTGGCATAAATGAAACAATGCAGCCGCAGGGGCAGCCCCGCATTCTTGCCTCCTCCGTGTTCGAGAGCCGTTTCTCACGCGATGAAGACAAAACAAAAACGGTTCCTGAACCCCCCGTACCCTATCTGGACGCGCTTTCAGCCAAAAAAGGATACTCGCCTTCACAGCCAAAACCAGAGGAAGAAGCCCAGTACAAAAAATACGTCGAACCAAGAGAGCCGCGCCAGACAGTTAAAAACATATATTCCAAAGAAGAACTGGGGCTTGCCGAAAGCGATGCCCGCTCCTCATTCAACAACGGGATTGATGAATATAACAAGGGCCTCCAGGACGAGGCAATGCGATCTTTTGAACGCCCCCTGATAATCACCGCTCCCTGGCAGCGTAAGCACAAACACATGTTTTCCGACTTCGGCATAACTCTCCGCAAAATCAAAATCACAAAACTGGCTTTACGCTACCACACCAAGGCGCTTTCCCTCTCCCCCAACGAACCCAACATCATCTTCAACCTCGCCCGGACTCATCTGTACATGGGGGACTTCAACTCAGCCGGAAAGCTGCTGGCTCAGGTGCTGGCCCAGAAACCGGACTTGAAAGAAGCGCTTTCCCTAAAAGAATTTATTGACAAAAACAGATAAAACAGCAAAATTCAGAGCGCGCCAGGGTCCGGATGAATCCTTGGCCGGAACGCTTTAATTTTACCTGCACAATAGGTTAGGAGCATCAGTTACCATGAACCGCACCATCGCTCTGCTTATACCCGCAATACTGCTGATGGCCATGGCTTTAATCGTTTTTCAGCAATTCCATTCCTCTTCTTCCGAGGAGGAGCTTAATTTGCAATCGGTAAACCCGGAGAGGGCGGCAAATGGTTCGGCAGGCGCACCCAGCCCGCTTTCGGGCACAGGGACGCCGGTGCAGCCTCCGTTGCCCGGACTGCAGGCGCAGCCCGAAAAACCTGTTCAAGAGCCCGCTTTGAAGCCGGAAACTTCCGCTCAGCAACAAACGCTGCAAGAGCCTGAAAAATCCGTTAAAAATCAGCCAGAACAGCAACAGGCCGCTTCTGCTGCCGCAGGAGCGTCTTCCGTCACCCAGCCGCCAGCTGAACCCCCTGCCCCAAAGGCCCCTCCGAAAACGGAAGAAAAACCCGCTCCCAAGGAAGAGAAAAAGCCGGAACAGAAGCCAGAGCAAAAACCGGAAGCAAAGCCTGAAAAAGCAGCGGCAGAGCAGGCAGCGGCAGGGCAGGCCCACAAGATGCATTCCATAAAATTTGAATATCAGGGATCGGACATGCTTCTGGTCATGAGCGCAGACACCGAGTTCGAGTACAAGTCCTTTCAGCTCGCTTCCCCTGAACGCCTTGTGGTGGACGTGATTGGCGCATGGAGCGGCATGTCTCTGCCGAATGTGCCTTCAAACCGGCTGATAAAAGGTGTGCGCGGCGGCAAGACCGACCGCGGATACCGCATCGTGCTCGACCTGAAAGAAACACCCAAGGGCTATGAAACCAAACGTGACGCGAACAAGGTAACCGTTCGGGTTTACTAGCGCCAGAGTTAAAGGAAGTGCAGTGACTAGTCATCAGCAAAACCAAAGCGGTTTTCAGGCCCAAGGCTACGACAAGTTCTGCCCCAACTGCGGAAGACCGGTTGCCCGGCAAGCCTATATTTGCATAAACTGCGGCGCAGACCAGAACCTTGTCATCCCAGATGGCAAAAGCAGAATCGCCGCTGGAGTTTTGGCGATTCTCCTGGGCGGATTCGGCGTGCACAAATTCTATATGGGCAAAATAGGCATGGGAGTCCTCTATCTGCTCTTTTGCTGGACGACCATACCGTGGATTATAGGCATAATTGAAGGCATTATCTACCTGTGCGAAAGCGATGGGAAGTTCGCCTCGCGCCTGAACGCAACTTAGAGCATTTCAAATGTGAAATGCTCTGCAAGGATTTGTCTCCAAATCCTTGCCGCTAAATGATTGTAGGGAGGCTTTGCCTCCCGTTAAGCAATCATTTGAGGCGTTAACTGCTCTAAGGGCGGCTTTATAAATTTTAGTGGACAGCAGATGTTTTCTGGCGTATAAAAACTGGTTTTGAAATCTGCATTAACAACATTTGAAGGCTATGCCTTTTTAATTATTCAGGAGATTGGAACATGGCTCACAAAAAAATTGAACGCAAAAAGGAACTTGACCGCCGCCGCCATCGCCGTGAACAGCGCATCAAGGAACGTATCCGCGAAGCCAAGGCCGCAGCTAAAAAAGCTTAATTTTCAGGGTATAAGCCCCTTGCCAAAGGCCAACCAGGACTTATTTTAGGTGGATATATTCAAATTACCCGTATTTGGCCTTTTTCATTTGTCTCTATTTACTAGCAAGTAAATAAAGTATTTCAGTTTAAGGAGGAAGCAATGCCTATTTACGAATATCAATGCCATGGATGCGGAATTGTATTCGAAGAAATCCTCAAACAGTTTGATGTGGACGAATACCCCTGCCCGGAATGTAAAGGAATAGGGCATCGCCTTATTTCCCGCCCCACGCTCCAGTTCAAGGGCCTTGGCTGGACCTGCACAGACGGAATGCCGAACAAGAATTGGGGCAAGCCAGAAGCAGCCGAAGACCCGTATCACAACCCGGGCCTTCCGGTGGAGGAAGTGAAACGCCCTCAAAAAACAGGAAAAGAAGCCGCCTCCGGTGATTCCGCCGGCAAATCTTCCTAGTTCGATTTTATCTAAACGGGCAGCCAAGGCTGCCCGTTTTTCCAATTATATAAACATCCCGCGAGATTTTCATGATTGAACGCTACACCCGCCCTGAAATGAGCAGTTTATGGTCCGATCAAAGCCGTTTTGAGGCATGGCTTGAAGTTGAAGTCGCAGTTTGCGAAGCATGGCACAGGCTTGGCCGCATTGATGCCAAAAGCATGCAAGAAATCAAAGAAAAGGCCGGTTTCAGCCTTGAACGCATCTATGAAATAGAGCAAGAAACCCGCCACGATGTGATCGCCTTTTTAACCGCTGTGGAAGAAAAAGTGGGCCCGGCGGCAAGGTTCATCCATCTGGGCTGCACCTCTTCGGACATTGTGGACACAGCCAATGCCCTGCTTCTGGTCAGGGCCGGAAAACTCATCATCAAAGATCTGGATGACTTTCTTGCGGTTCTCGGCGATTTGATAAAGGCGAACAGGGGCCAGCTTTGCATGGGGCGCACACACGGCATCCATGCCGAGCCCACAAGCTTTGCCCTAAAACTGGCCACTTTTTACGCGGAGTTCAAACGCTCCCGCCAGCGCTTCACTGACGCCCTGGAAGGAATGCGGGTGGGTAAAATTTCCGGCGCGGTGGGCACCTACGCCATGCTTGAGCCGGAAGTGGAGAAGATTGCCCTGGACATCCTGGGGCTTGAGGTGGACGAGATATCCACCCAGATTATCCAGCGCGACCGGCATGCAGCCTATTTTACCAGCCTGGCCATTTTGGCCGGCGGGATTGAACGCCTCTGCGTTGAACTTAGGCATCTGCAGCGCACGGAAGTGCTGGAAGTAGAAGAAGGGTTCGCCAAAGGCCAGAAAGGTTCCTCGGCCATGCCCCATAAAAAGAACCCCATCTCGGCCGAAAATCTGACCGGACTGGCAAGGCTTTGCAGAACCAACAGCCTCGCCTCTATGGAAAACATGGCGTTGTGGCACGAACGCGACATCAGCCACTCATCGGTAGAGCGGGTGATTATGCCCGACACCACAATTTTGATCGATTACATGCTTGCCCGCCTTACCGGGCTTATCGCAAACCTGCGCATCCTTCCCGAAAACATGGCCCGCAACCTTGAGCTTTCACACGGCCTGTTCTTCTCCCAGAGGGTGCTTCTGGCCCTCATTGAAATGGGAATGCAGCGTCAGGAAGCATATGTTCTGGTTCAACGTCTGGCAATGGAAAGCTGGAATACGGCCCAAAATTTTGAAACGCTTGTAAGAAACTCTTCAGATATAGCCGGGAGGCTGGACAGTGCCAATCTGGCGGATATTTTTGATATCCAGTACTACCTGCGCCATGAGCAGGACATCCTAAATCGAGTATTGTAATAATTCGGATAACGTGGCATACAAAAGAAATATTGGACTTGATTTGACTTTTTTTAATCAACTCCATTTGTTTTGAGACATCAACCCAACAGACATTTTGCATTTATTCTGTTGGTCAGTTTAATTTTGAGGACTGAATGCATTCTTTGAAACAACGTCTTGCCAAAATCCTTATTGAGAAGTCATACAAGGAAGGTAACTTTACCCTGGCTTCCGGCAAAAAAAGCGAATATTACTTTGACTGCCGGCAAACAGCTCTTCACCCTGAAGGCGCATGGCTCATTGGCTCACTGTTTTTCGACATGATCAAAGACCTGCCCGTCTGCGGTGTGGGGGGGATGACCCTTGGCTCTGACCCGTTGATTACCGCCACATCGGTAATCTCTTTTGAAAAGGGCCGCCCGTTGAACGGCTTCATCGTACGCAAGGAATCAAAAGGGCATGGGACCAATCAATATGTTGAGGGGCTTGCCAATTTCAACCCCGGCGACAAGGTGGTTTTGCTGGAGGATGTTGTCACTACCGGGGGCTCAATTCTGACCGCTTGCAAGCGAGCAGAGGGTGTGGGCCTGAATATCGTTCAAATTTGCAGTGTGCTGGACCGCGAGGAAGGCGGCTGCGAAAAACTGGCGGAGGCCGGATATGAGTTGCAATCCCTGTTTAACCGCAGGGAACTTTTGGATATGGCTAAAAGTTGAAACCTTACCCCCGGGGAAATGGTCATATGCTTACCGGACTCAGCAAATTTATTCCTCAGCTAGCTTTCGGCTTCCTGTCGTTTGTACTTTTGCCTCTTGTCATGCCCCATAGCGCTTCCGCCGAAGGCTGGCAAATGCAGCTTACCGATCAGGGAGCGATCCCCCAAAGTTTTCTGGTAATTGACAAAAAAGCGCAGCAAGTGCATATGCTCAACAAGCACAGCCCCCTCGCAGTGTCGGCCACATACCCCTGCACCACAGGGAAAGTGCCTGGGGACAAGCAGAGTCAAGATGACCTCAAAACCCCTGAGGGCGTATATTTTGTAGGGCGCAAACTTACTCAGCTTGATTTCAATGAATATGGCGGAGTTGCCTACACCTTGAACTACCCCAACCCGGTTGACCGTCTGCGCCAGAAAACCGGATACGGCATCTGGGTGCACTCAAAAGGGCACAACATAATTCCCCTGGAAACCAAAGGTTGCATTGCGCTGAACCTTTCAGACCTTGAAACCATTGGCAACAGCCTGACCTTCAATTATCCCGTTACCGTTGCCGACAGTGTAGATACAAAGATAGGCAAGAATGAAAATTTGACAGCCATTGCCGAAACTCTTACAAAACGGGTGGATATTTGGGCGAAGCTCTGGTCCGGCCGCTCAACCGAGCTGTTCAACCTGTACCACGGGCAGTCATATTCTATGGCCCAGCCGGACGAGACTTTTGAGCACTTCAAGACCAACAAGAAAAGCCTTTTTCAGCGTCTGCCCTGGATCCATACGATAATTACAGATGTTCAGATGCTTCCTGGGCCTGGTTACTGGGTGACTTGGTTCAACCAGTTCTACAGGGCGCCAAACATGACCACAGAAGGAGTGCGCCGCCTCTACTGGCAGGAGAAAGACGGGCAGTGGCTGATTGTGGGAATGGAATGGGAGCCGCGGGACATGGGGCTGTCCGCCTACTACCTTGAATATATAGAACCGGATTTGACAAAATTCATTGAAAATTGGCGCACAGCATGGGAAAAAGGCAATATTGAAGAATATGCCCAATACTATTCCACCAACGCCAGCCAGGGAAAGCTGCATAGCCAAAACGCCATACGGGAACACAAGCAAAATATCTGGAGCAGTAAAAAACCCACCAGGGTTGAGCTGAACGGCATCAGGCTCGCCACATCGAGCGGAGGCATCCAGGCGGATATGGAGCAAATCTACAAAGACAGCAGCGGATACCAGGATAAGGGCATCAAAACCCTCACCCTGCAACCTTCAGGAGAAGGCTGGGTGATTACCCAGGAAGAATGGCAGGCCGCAGACAAACGATGAGCGACAAATACAGCCTGATTATAATGCGCGATTCTTCACAGAAGGTCCGTCGGTTGCGAATCAGCACGCGAGTGATAAAATTCGGGCTTATTTTCAGTTTGCTATTGCTTCTCCTTATTGTGGCCGGAACCATCTTCTCATTCCATAGTATTGAAAAATTCATTTCTTTGAACAACGAAAACTCGGAACTTCGCACCAGCCTGGACGAAGCGCAAATGCAGCTTGAACGCCTGCAAAATGTGGAGACATTCCTCAAAGACTCGGAACAGGCCGCGCTTTACCAAACCCCAATGGACACCAGTTCGCCCGGCAATGAAGTTTCCACCAATCAAACAGCGGAAATAAACACCCAGGAAGTAGTGGCCACAGTTTTCCCCGATGCGGTGAACGCCACCCCCGGCAACAGCACTGAAATCCTGGAAACAGAAGAAGAAGCCCCTGCAAAGGCAATTACTTCCGCTCCCGAAAACGCCCCGACCAAAGCCTCCCCGGCCAAAATTTCCAATGTGGAAATTAAGGCCCGTTCACCCAAAAGCGTACGCCTCACCTTTGACCTGAATAATGAAAACTCCGACGTCACTCTCGCTGGTGTTGTCCAGCTTTCCCTTGTGACCAAGGAGGACGAGATACACGAGATTGTCGTACCCCGCCATGACATGCTTTTCCAGATCAATTACTATAAACGCATGAATACAGCTTTTCCTTTGCCCGAAGGGGTTTCCCTGGCGGATATCAAGTCCATTCTCCTGAAAATTTCCGCCAATGGAAAAGAATTGCAGACCGAGAACATCCCCTTTCCCGGAGTGAATTAAAACCGCCGTCTTGAGTTCACCATTTAAAGCATTTCAGATTTGAGACGCTCCCTTTGCCGTTTCACAGTGAAGCATGATTTTGCCTGCCCCTTTACACCGCCAGAGTAGCTATTTGCAACAGTAAAATGCTCCAAGGGCAAATTAATTTTGAGACGCCTCCTTCGGCGCTTAGCGTTGCTGTATTCATCCGTACAACTCAAATGCGTCTACGGCGGAAGCAACGGCGGAAGTGAATTCTGCCTGCGTCTGCGCAGGGCGGGCGGCGCTGCTCACGCCGCCAGAACATTTTGCCAGCAATAGGCTTTCAAGGTTAAAACGCTCTAGCAGCAGACAGGACACGGCTGCGCCCAGCTCGCAGCGAGGATTGTATTAAGCGGCATTTAAGATTCGAGACGTTCCGAAGTTTTCGCGCCAACTGGCGGCTCAAACACGGAGGAACACATCCGCAGTGTGCAGGCAGTTTTTATTTTCACCGCCCAGAAAAGAAACGGCGTCTTTCAGCCCGGAAGGTATTGAGGTTTTCGGCCGAAAGGCCCCAGACAATTGCGGTCAGGCCAGAGGCTGGGCTGAAAAACTCAGGCTGCCTTTGCCCAGGAGATCATGCATGTGGACAACTCCTATGGGTTTTCCCGCCTCGTCAACAATGGGCAAAACGGTAATTTGGCTGGCCTCCATCATGTCGATCAGTTCGGCAACACTCTGATTTTCCAGGCCGCATTTCGGATTGGCAACCATCATGGCAGAGGCTGGGCGCTCCAAATCCAGAATCCCCCTGCATACAGCCCTGCGCACGTCGCCATCGGTAACTATTCCGGAAAGCTTCCCTTGCCCATCTTCAAGGATCACCGCTCCAAGCTTGCCTTCATCCAAAATACGCAAAGCCTCGCGTATGGAAATCGTGTCTTCGGCCAGCGGCATCATCTCCCGGTGCATCACGTCCCGGGCATACAGCTTGAGGCGCTGCCCCAGGCTTCCGCCGGGATGAACCTTGAAAAAATCATTTTCAGTAAACCCGTTGCAGTTTATAAGGCACACGGCCAAGGCGTCGCCCACAGCCAGAACTGCCGTGGTGCTGGCCGTGGGAGCAAGATTATATGGGCAGGCCTCCCTGGGCACGGCGCAGTTGATATTCACCTGAGCCAGGCGCGCAAGGGTGGAATCGTCCCCCCCAGTAAGGGAAATCAGCTTGCAGCCCAAAGTCAGCAAGGACGGCAAAATTACATTCAGCTCGTCCGTTTCGCCCGAATTGGAAACAGCCAGAATCAAGTCGCTTGAGCATATGGCGCCAAGATCGCCGTGCGCCCCCTCTACCGGGTGCAGAAAAAACGAAGGCGTGCCGGTGGATGACAAGGTAGCCGTTATCTTTCGCCCGACCAGGCCCGATTTTCCAAGGCCCGTAACCACAATCCGGCCCTTGCAGGCCTGCATCATCAAAACCGCTTTGGCGAAATTGCCGTCCAGCCGGTCACGCACGTAAGCGAGGCCGTCTATTTCTATATCCAGCACCTCGCGGCCTTCCCTGATGAGTGTATCATTCAAATCAGACATAACAATAAAACACGACTCCCGTTATTTACAGGTCACGCAACACCCGCAACTTTCCGCCTGGGCCTCTTCCTCCGCATCGGGGAGAATGGGATATTTACCATCAAAACAGGCATAACAAAAGTCATCGGGGTTGGCCAAAATTTCTTTCAAACCAGCAAGGCTGAGGTGATGCAGGCTGTCAAGACCGATATATTGGCGAATTTCCTCACTGTTTTTATGCACGGCTATAAGCTCTTCGCGCGAAGGGAAATCCACTCCGTACAGGCAGGGAAACTTCACCGGCGGGCTGCTTACCCTGAAATGAACCTCCTTGGCTCCAGATTCCCGCAGATGGCTGGTGCGCCCGCGCACAGTTGTTCCGCGCACAATCGAATCGTCCGCAATCACAACCCGCTTGCCCCGGATGAACCCGCTCACCGGGTTAAGCTTGATTCTAACGTCAAACGAGCGCATCTCCTGCGTGGGCTGGATGAAAGTGCGCCCAATATAGTGGTTTCTGATCATGGCGTGCTCATAAGGCAAGCCTGCGCCCTGAGCGTAGCCCAAAGCAAAATAAACTCCCGAGTCGGGCAGAGGCATGACGCAGTCGGCATCCGCCGGAGCTTCCTTGGCCACCTGCCGGCCCATCCGTTTGCGGCATGAGTAAACTTCCTCGCCAAACACAACCGAATCGGGGCGGGCGAAATATACAAGCTCGAACACGCAGTGCTTGGACTTTTGCAAAGCGGCCCAGCGGAGGCTGGTCAGCCCGGAGGAATCGATAATAACCATTTCGCCCGGTTCAACAGAGCGGTGAACCTCGGCTTCCATAAGATCAAAGGCGCAAGTTTCCGCGGCAATAACCCAGGTGTCGGTCTTTTCCAGGCGCCCGAGGCTGAGCGGCTTGATTCCCAGCGGGTCGCGCACGGCAATCAGTTGATCATTGGCAAGAATAAGCAGGCAAAACGCCCCCCTGGCCTGTGCGCAGGCGCTGGTTACGGCTTCCGGCAGGCTGGAGCCATTTTCAAGGTATTCTATAATCAGATGGGCGAAAATTTCGCTATCCGTGTCTGTATGGAAAATCGCCCCCTGCCTTTCCAGGCGGCAGCGCAGGGTTTTGGCGTTAAGAAGCGCCCCGTTGTTCGCAACGGACAAATCAAGGCCGCGATGCTGCACGCGGAAGGGTTCAGCATCCCTTAAAGTGGGCGACCCGTTTCGCGAATAAAGCACATGACCAATGGCCCTGCTCCCTCGCAACCGCTTCAGGTCGTCTTCCTGAAAAACATCCGGAACAAGACCCAGCCCGACATGTTCAAACACTTCAACCGTCTCGCCTTCCTCTTTAGGAAGCCTGCGGGAAACTATGCCGGCGCTTTGCTGGCCCCTGTGCTGTTGGGCGTAGAGGCCGAAATAGGCCATGCGGGCCGCCTTGGGATGATTGTAAATGCCGATTAAACTCATTGCTGCCTTCTTTAGTTTGAATGGAAAAAAGATTATTTTATTCTCCTACTCAGGTCTTGGCAAGAAAAAAGCATGAGTTCAGCGTCTCCTTTTCAGCAAGGCTACCGCTTCAATATGAGGCGTGTGCGGGAACATGTCCATGCCCTGAACCGAGACAAGGTCATATTTTTCCCCCAGGCTTTTCAAATCGCGCGCAAGGGTTTGAGGATTGCACGATACGTAAACCAGAGCGTGGATGTTCTTGATGAGCAATGTTTTAACAACCTCGCTGGAAAGGCCGCCCCGCGGCGGGTCAAGCACGACCAGCTGAGGGGAGCCTGGAAAACTGCGAATCAGCCGTTGAGCGTCGCCAGCTTCAAACACACAATTGGCGCAGCCGTTCAAAGCCGCGTTGTGCCGGGCGGAAGATACCGCGGAGGAGGAAATTTCAAAACCCGCCACCCGGTTGAAGAACGGAGCCAGCGGCAAAGCCAGCGCCCCCACCCCGCTGTATAAATCCCAAGCCTCGGTTTTTCCTTCGGAAGCAAAAAATTCCAGCCCGCGGGCCAGCTCCAGCACTTTGTCCTGCAACAGCCCGGCCACCCCGATGTTGGTTTGGAAAAAAGCGCCCGGAGCAAGGTCAAACTCATAACCGGCTACTTTTTCACGCAAGAACTTTTCTCCGGCACTGAAGACCAGCCTTTCACCCATGGACAGATTGTCCTCGGCTTCCCTGGTCATGTGCGCAAAGGACGTGACCGGCGTGCAATCAAGCAGGGCTTCCCCCAGCTGCCTGATTTTTTTGGCAGCATTGGGTGTGGGATAGGTAATCAGCTCCACGGCCAGCCCGCCCCCCGCAACAGCGGTGCGGGTTTTCAAAAAACGGAGAACCCTGCTTTCTATATGCTCACCCCCAGGCTCCCAGGCCAGCAGGCCGGACCGCGCCACCCAATCTCTCACGGTCTTAAGCACGGGAACGAGCGCCTCACTGGCCACAGGGCAGCTCTCAACAGCAACAACGTCATGGGAGCCGCGTTTACGCAGCCCCAAAATTGCGGCCTCTCCCTCTTTAGAAGAAACTTTCAGATTGGCAAAGGCGAATTCCATTTTACTGCGGAAATGCATAATTTCAGGAGACGGAATAATGGGAAGAAGGGGAGGCTTCGTAATTTCGGCGTTTTTCACCAGAACACGGGCAAGGTTCTCCTGCTTGATTTCCAACTGGCGCTCATAAGGAATTTCCTGCCAGGAACAGCCGCCGCAAATGCTGAAATATTCACAAAAGGGTTCAGCCTGACAAGAAGATCTTTCAACAACCTTAATACGCCGGGCATTGGCCGCGCCTTTTGCGCTTCTCTCCACCTTTGCCAGCACTTTTTGCCCCGGGCACCCCACATCCACAAAAAAACGCATCCCGTTCAGGCTGGCAGACATTTCTCCGCCGGGCGAGACCCCATCCAGCTGCAACACAAACTCCTGTCCGGCAAGCGGGTCTATCTCCGCCTGCTCCCCTCTCCCCTCAACCGGCTTGAGAGGCGTGAACAAGGGCGCGGGCTTCGCCGGGGCCAGCAGGCCTTTCTTTTTTTTGCCCCTAACCATAAAAATCCGAAATGACCTGCCGGTCCAGAAGCTCCAGAAGGTAGCGGCCATAGTCGTTGTTGCGCATGGGATGGGCAAGCTCCCTGAGCTGGTCTTCATTTATATAGCCCAAACGAAAAGCGATTTCCTCCGGGCAGCTGATTTTAAGGCTCTGGCGTTCCTGCATGGTGCGGACATAATTCGCAGCCTGATGAAGGGAATCGAAGGTTCCCGTGTCGAGCCAGGCCGTGCCCCGCCCCAGGATATCCACCTGCAGATTTCCGGCCTTCAAATAAAGGTTGTTCAAGTCGCTTATCTCAA
>CAZJFJ010000042.1:9504-15336 GCA_964545305.1 uncultured Desulfovibrionaceae bacterium | reverse complement strand
CCGGTAGGCTTTAGCTCCTTCAAAAATTTCCTGCGCATAGTGAAGACAGATTGCTCCGGGATCAATACTGAAAGGGCCATAAGGGACGATGCGAGGAGCTTTCCATTGTCCATCTTCATAATCCATTACAAACATGTGGTTTGTGCGGATACTGCCGAAAGGAATGCCCTTCATGGATGGAACAGGCTGTTTCTGTTTGCTTTTTTCCAGTAGCTGATACTCGATTTTCATAATGCCTTACTCCAAAACTGTCCTTGAAAATAAATGGAGAAGGACGGATGCCTTCTCTGGTTGTTGAAATTTTGATCGGGAGAAAGAGGGGACCGGCTGGAGCTCCTCATCCCAACCATGTTTCTTAAATACTATGCCAAACAAAGAGTATGTGCAAGTTTTTGTGAAAGAAAGTTCAAAACCTCATTTACTTGAAACAAACGCCTGGAAAGGAACCTCGTAATACAGCCCTGGTCTGAAAAGAGAAGGAGAGGGCAGTTCAACTGTTTCAGCAACACAGGCCTGTTTCAAATAATTTTCCAATTTGAAAAAAGCAAATTGACTTTAGAACATTTTAACATTGAAAAGTTGTTTTTAACAAAATGTTCGGGCGTCGCTGCTTGCGCCGCCCGCCCCGCAGGATAGGGGGGATTCACTTCCGCCTATGCTTCAGCCGTAACGAATTTGAGCCGTACGGTTGAAGACGGCAACGCTAAGCGCCGAAGCGGGCGTCTCAAAATTAATCTGCTTTAAACCATCACCTACGAAGAAAGAGCAAAGGTTAATTCTGCCTGGTTCCAGAGGATTTCACTCCTGAAACGTCTTGGGTGAAGATTTTATAAAACCTTTGCCCATAGCCCCAGAGGAAGTCTTTGCCAAACGTCAGACCACTTTAAGCATTAAGTGCTCAAAAGGCGCCAATGCTGCCTTCGCTGTCGCCTGCGGAACATTTTATAAAAAGAGAAAGGCATGAAGCCTTCGGCAGCATGGCTTTTGAGTTTGCTATGTTCCTTCGCTTCTGGTTTGGCAGACCATATTTGTTTCAGGTAAAATTTTTTTCCAGGCATCTTCAAGGGTTTTGCAAAAAAGCATCCAGTATACATCGTAGTGATACAGCTGGTTCAGTTCTTTTTTGTTCAAATGTTTAGGTTGAGCGCCCCATTCCTGGTGTGTGATATTTATATCCGCATTGAGCACATTTCCCCAGGGGCCTCCGATTTTGGCGAGAAGGTTTGAATGGTGACTGCTGCTAATGCCGTAATACACAAAAATGTTTATCCATTTCCCCATGTTCTCCGTTTTAGGGGGCGGCCCTTTTTTGGAAACAGGATCCAGAGTTACAAGCATATCCACATGTATATCTTGATTTTTCGACAATATATGCGCTGCTGAATCCCCTCCCCAGCTATGGCCCAAAAGAACGATTTTTTTGCCGTCATTATTATAGCTTTTGATAATTTTATGTATCTGTTTGGCTGAATCGTGGGTTGCGTACCATACATCCTGAAGGGGGTTCAGCTTGCAATATTCTTTAGCCAGTTTGAGCATACAGCAAAAAAGACCATCCATGAACCCCCCAACAAAAACAACCAGATCGTTTTTGCCCACATGGGTGCAATTAAGCACATTGGACAAGGTTTTGTTGGAAACACTGCCAAATTCAGTCAGTTTCGGAACGCCTTCCTCTCCGTCAAATGGAAACACACTTTGCCCCAAGCACATGGCGCAGCGGCAAAGCACCTCTTCAGTAGTTTTAACCGAACTCATAGCCTCCCTTAAGCTCCCGTGTTAAGTTGAAATGTTTATTTTTGTGGCAATGTTTTGCCACACGGCCTGCACGGAAATGTCTTTCATGCAGGCATGATGTTTTTTAGGGCAATGTTTGTGGCCGTGCAATCCGCAAGGCCGGCAGCCCAAGTTGAGCTCAATTACGGAACTGGATTTGCCTCTGGGGAAAAAGCCAAGTTCCCGTGTAGTTGGCCCGAAAATGGCTGTGGTGGGCACTCGTTGGGCCCAGGCCAGGTGCATTGGGCCTGAATCATTGGTCACGTAGCAGTCAAGCTTGCCTATGCAGGCGGCCAGAACAGGCAGGCTGAGTTTGCCGGCCAGGTCTATAAAGCCCTTGTTGCCCTGATTCTCCTTGCGGACGAGTGCCGCCTGTTCAAGCTCGTCCGGCCCTGCAAAGAGCACTACTTGCACATTATGCCTGGCCGCAAGCCCGGCTATTTCCGAAAAATTTTCTGCCGGCCAGCGTTTTGTGGGCCATACAGACCCCGGATGCAATCCGATTACCGGGCGCGAAATATCCACATTTTGCCAAATCTGTTCCGCTTTAGTCATATCGTCCGGGCAAAACATCAATTCCGGCCAGTTTGCTTCCTCATCGTCAAAATTGATGTCAAAGCCAAGAGGCAGGGCCAGTTTCAGCAAGCGTTCAACTTCCTGCAAGCTGTAAAACGAGCGCTCAACAGTGTGGGTATACACCCAGCGGCTCACCAGCCCGGAGTCGTAGCCGATGCATATGGGGGCATTGGTGAAATTGGCGATAATGCTGCTGCGAAGGCTCTGGTGCGCGCTTATCCAGATAGAGTACTGTTCCGCGGCCAATGCCTTCCCAAAATTTACGCTGCCCAAAAGCCCAAATTTTTTTTTGTCAAATTCGTATACATTTTTGATATCAGGATGACATTTGAACAAACCCTTTAACCCTTTGCGCACATAGTAATCAATGTTAGCCTGGGGGAAATTGCGTTTAACCGTCTGGATAAGGGGCAAGGTGAGCACTGCATCGCCAAGCCAGGCGGTGTTCCATATAGCTATGCGCATTATGTGTCCTGTCTTAAGTTTTGGATGATCCATGCTGCGGCAGCGGACAGGTTTACGGCAATCGCGTGAGGTGTGTCCGGGAGCGGCTTTGTTCCGGGGCAGTGGAGTGTTTTAGCCAAATGGTCGGTGTTGCAAACTTCACAGGGGGCGGCATCAGCCCCCAGGCATGGCGCAGGCAGGCCATATTTCTCCGTGGTTTCCTTGCCGTGCCCGGTCAGCACCAGAATGTTTGCAGCAAAATCGTTATTTATGCCAAACCGGATATCATCCATTTTATCCCCGATCATAACAGTTGAGTGGGGCGACAGTTTAAATTTGCTTCTTATTTCCTCCCACATTCCGGGGCCTGGCTTTCGGCAAAGGCATTTTTCCTCTGGAGCATGAGGGCAGTAGGCTGTGTGTTCTATGTTGATTGCTTCCTGCTCTAAAAGCGCCAGCAATCTGCTGGAGCAGGCGGTATATGCCTGTTCGTCAAAATAGCCTCGTCCGATGCCGGACTGGTTGGTCACAACAAAAAGGCCAGCCCCTGCGAGGTTGAGCAGACGCAGGGCGGAAGCAGCGCCAGGCAGCAGCTCCACGCCGTCCGGGTCTGACAGGTAATGTTTGTCCCTGATCATGGTTCCATCGCGGTCCAGAACAATATTCAGGCCATGTAACGGTTTATTTGGCATTTTGGGCAGACTCCCTGGAAAATGTCGTTACCAAACTATAATCATAAATTCCCATATAGACAAGAAAGTGCGAAACCCCTTGAGAAAGGAATTTCGCACTTGCATCTTTAATTGAGACTTTTTTACCGGGCTATATGGCGGTAGTGCACTGATTTCTTTTCTTGTGTTTTATATTTATTCCATTTTCTATAAAATAAACCTGTTCGGCCAAGTTTATGGAACGTCCGCAGATCCGGTTTAAAGAACGGGTTATCAATACCCCCTGGCTCAGACTGCATGATTCGTCACAGCCGGAGTTCTCTTCAGGCAGTTTTCTCAGCTTGTCCATTATCTGGTGCAGGGCATCGAGCTCAAGCTTGCTGATGTCGTTTTTTTGTTCGCATATGGGGAACACATCATCACTGGTAGCATTTTTGAACAATCCGTTTGCCGCGTGAAACAGGCTTTGGGCCTTCTCTATAAGTGGCGCTACCGCGTTTATCACAACCGGCGGAACTTTATCCTCAATATCCAAAACCCTGAAAGCGATGCCGACCGCTTCGTCTCCTATGCGTTCCAGCTCGCCAACCATCCGCAAAGCTCCCACCACGAGACGCAAGTCATGCGCCACCGGCTGGTTGCGAACCAGAATGGACAGGGCCAGATCATCAATTTCATTTTCTTTGTCGTTGATTACCTTGTCGCCTTCAATAACAGCCCTTGCTTTTCCTTTATTGCTGTTTTGAAGGGCGTCGCAGCTTTCATTCACGGCTATATCCACAGCGGCGAACATAACAAGAAGTCTGGTCCGCAGTTGAGTGAGCATCTCCTGCAATTGCGTTTCTTTTGTATTCATTATCCGAACCTACCTGTAATATAGTCTTCAGTTTGTTTGAGTGACGGGCGTGTAAACATTGTTTCCGTGTCGTCATGTTCAATCAGCTTGCCCATATAAAAAAAAGCTGTGCGATCAGAAATTCGTGCCGCTTGCTGCATGTTGTGAGTAACTATAATTATAGTCAGCTGTTTTTTCAACTCCCTGATGCTTTCTTCTATTTTTTGAGTGGCGATGGGGTCTAGCGCGCTTGCCGGTTCATCCATGAGAAGCACCTCCGGCTCAACAGCCAGAGCTCTTGCAATGCAAAGCCGCTGCTGCTGCCCGCCTGAAAGGCCCAATGCGGAGGTGTGCATCCTGTCCTTCACTTCATCGAAAATCGCTGCCCGTTCAAGGGCTTCTTCAACCCGTTCGGCAATTTCATTTTTGTTTGTAAAACCGTTTACCCTCAGGCCATATGCAACATTTTCAAAAATGGTTTTTGGAAACGGGTTTGGTTTTTGAAATACCATGCCGACTTTTTTTCTCAACGACACAACATCGGTGCGGGGGGCGTTGACATCTTTGCCATCAAGCCATATTTCCCCGTGGGCAACTGCCCCGGGAATGAGGTCGTTCATCCTGTTCAGGCAACGTATAAAAGTGCTTTTCCCACAACCGGAAGGACCAATAAGAGCAGTTACCTGATTTGCGGGAAAGTCCAGGCTGACGTCAAAAAGAGCCTGGCTGCTTCCATAAAAGAAGTCTATGTTTTTTGTTCTGATTTTCATATTTTCCCACTTGTGGGGTTGTTATGCAAGGGAATTGTGAACATAATGGCGGTTCCTTTGCCTTTGAACGGGCTTTCCGCCCATATTCTGCCGCCATGCCGTTCAACAATATGCTTGCAAATTGAAAGACCTAGCCCCGAGCTGGTTTTACTTCTGACCTTATCCACCTGATAAAACCGTTCAAACACCCGTTTCAGATATTGGGCCGGAATTCCCTCTCCCATATCTGCAACGGTGAATTGCATAAAATTACCTGCAGTTTCACCTGTAATTGTGATTATCCCATACTCCTGAGAGTAGCGGCATGCGTTTTCAAGCAGGTTTCTGAAAACTTGGGTAAGCAAAAACGAATTTGCCCTCAAAGTTGCTTTTTCTTGAATATTGATATCAATTTCACATTTTTTTTCATCCAGGCTGATCTGGCAAAATCCTATGGCTTCATTCAATGCGGGTATGGGAGATACTTCAGTAAGCTCAATTGCTTCTTCATCGTTCTCCACCCTGGCCAAAGTAAGCAGGTCGGAAACCATACGCGAGAGTGAAGTGGCGTGTTTATAAATAATTTCAGGAAATTTTTTATATTCTTCGTCAATACTTTTCATTTCCATCAATATTTCAGCGCTGCTGGCTATGGCCGTGAGCGGCGTGCGCAGCTCGTGGGATACATTGCTCACAAAATCGCTGCGAACCCGTTCCAGGCGTATTATTTTTGTGGCATCGTAAAATACCACAACCACACCAAGGAAAGGATTGATCTTGG
>CAZJFJ010000042.1:5771-9494 GCA_964545305.1 uncultured Desulfovibrionaceae bacterium | reverse complement strand
TACCGAGCGCCGGGAAGGCAGCTCGAATTCGAAGGATAAATTGTTCATCCTCTCAGAATCACTCTGCGGGCTCTGAAGCATTTTTTCAACCTGGATCTGCAGGTTGGGAATTGGAATGGCCTCAATAACTTGTTTGCCAATCCAGTCTTTTGTGATTTTGGGGAAAAGTTTTTCAAGAGCGGGGTTATATTTAAATACCTGCCCGGAATGATCCAGCACCAGAACACCCTCGGACAGGCTGTCCAAAAGGGTTTCCAGCTGAACCTGCTGAAGAGTGCTGGTTTCTCTCTGTTCTTCAATGTTTTTGGCCATCCTGTTCACGGCATCGGCCAAGGGCTGAAGTTCTCTGCCCGGAACTTCTCTCAGGCGGATATGGTAATTGCCAAGGGAAATCGACTCTACAACTTTTGCCATTTCTCCCACGCTTTTTCTGATCCGGCTGGCCAGAAATATTGACAGCAGAAGGCAAAAAAATATGACCCCCAAAACCATGAAACTGAGGAAAGAAACTTTTGTCTGATAGCTGTTTTTTATATTTGCAAGGGGAACAGCTACCCTGAGCACCCTTCCGTCGTCAAGGCTTTGAGCCGCGTAAATGAGGTCGATGCCCATGCTGTTGCTGCGCCTTATGGAAATTCCCTCGCCGTATTGCTCAGCCTCTTCAATTTCCAGCCTGTTTTTATGGTTGTCCAGGGTGGAAGCTTTTTCCCTATCAAAAGAAGAATCCTCCAAAACCTTGCCGTTTTTATCCGTGATGGTGACTCTAAGCGAAAGTTCATGGGCGGACTGCAAAAGCAGATGGAGCTGTTCTTTGGTCGGGTTTGACTGCAAGACGCTTTTAAAAATTTTCGTCTGCATTTGCGCTTGTTTCACTGCCAGTTCAAGGCGGTCTTCATAAAGGGTGCGGCTTGAAAAAATTCCAGGTAAGATCGAGGCCAAAATGGTAACCAGCGAAAAAGCAAGAAAGAGTTTGGTTTGAAATGAAATGCTTTTGTGACCCATTACTCTTTACCCTTTGCACGGTAGCCTATGCCACGGACTGTTTCTATCAAGCTTCCATAATCTCCAAGTTTTGCCCGCAGCCTTTTGATATGGCTGTCCACTGTCCGGGCAAAGCCTTCAAAGCTGTAGTCCCACACGGAATCAAGCAGCTGTTCCCTGCTTCTTACATGCCCTGCATGCTGTAGCAGATCCTGCAGAAGCTTGAATTCGGTTATGGTCAGGTCCAGTGGGTCTCCGGCTACAGTGGCTCTATGGCTTGACGGGTCAAGCACAATTTCATCACAACGCAACACCTGTTCCGGCCTGACCTCAACCCGCCTTTTAAGAACGGCTTTAATGCGGAGAGCCACTTCACGCAGGCTGAAGGGCTTTACTATATAATCCGCAGCCCCAAGTTCAAGACCCACTATCCTGTCTATCTCTTCACCTTTGGCCGTAAGCATAATTACCGGAATATTTTCAGTTTCAGGGGCCGCTTGCAGCCGTTTACATACGCTCAGGCCGTCAATTTTGGGAATCATCAAGTCCAGCAGGATGATATCCGGTTTTTTCGACATGGCGGCAGCCAGGGCCTGTTCGCCATCGGCGGCTTCAATAATATTGAAGCCTTCACGTTTCAGGCTGAAGGCCAGATTCTGCCGGATGTCATTTTCATCTTCCACAATAAGGACACTATAAGAAACCATAAAACTTCCAGAAGTTAAATTTTCGTCACAATAAAATAGCGACAAAAACGGCTTCGGTTGCCATGTTGGTGTGAATTTCCCACATATTTGAGGCAATTGTATGTGGGGATTGTGGCGAAATGATGGCAAAAATGTCATCAAATTGCCATAATTCCTACATACACTCAACACGGTTTGGGGGCAAAGTCTTTTTAGCTTTGCGCATGCTGTATGTGCAGAACCTAAACTTTAGGAGTATATATGAGATTTTTTAAAGCAATAGCCTTTGTATGCAGCTTGCTTGTTGCCGCGCCTGCAATGGCAGCCAGCCAAGAAATCATTATTAACGGGTCAACCACCGTGCTGCCCATTATGCAAAAAGTGGGCGAAGCCTTCATGAAGGCAAACCCGGACATCAGCCTCGCCATTTCCGGCGGCGGCTCCGGCAACGGAATCAAGGCTCTTAATGAAGGGCTTTGTCAAGTAGCCATGTCTTCGCGGGATATAAAAAGCTCTGAGAGTGCAGAAGCTCAAACTAAAAATGTGAAGCCCTACCGCATTGCCATAGCCGTGGACGCCCTGGTTCCTGTTGTTCACCCCGGCAACCCTGTGGGAGAGCTTAGCGCCGCGCAGCTGAAGGATATTTATGCCGGAAAAATCAGCAACTGGAAGGAAGTGGGCGGCAAGGACGAAAAAATTGTTGTGATTTCTAGGGACACCTCTTCCGGAACTTATGAAACCTGGGAAGAAATCATAATGAAAAAAGAAAAGGTTTCCCCCCGCGCACTCCTGCAGGCTTCCAACGGAGCCGTTGTGCAGACTGTTTCGCGCAATGCAAGGGCGATTGGATATGTCGGATTCGGATATCTCAACGATTCTCTCAAAAAAGTGGATGTTGACGGAATTTCCGCAAGCCCGGAAACCGCTTTGAGCAGAACCTGGCCCATTTCGCGTGAACTGTACCTGTTCACCAACGGCGAACCTCAAGGGGCGGTTAAAAAGCTTGTTGATTTTATACTGGATCCCGACAAAGGGCAGAAAGATGTTTTGGGAGCCGGATACATTCCGTTGCAATAACTTTTAGCAGAAAGAGCAGGGGCTCCCCAAAGGCGGCGTCCCTGCTCTTTTATTCAAGAAGCGCACATGAAGGCAAATAAAGAAACGCTTATTCGATGGGTTCTGGCTACGGTGGCCTGGAGCTCCCTGTTGTTCCTGGGCCTGATTATGGTTTTTCTGTTCATGGAAGGCCTGCCGGCTTTTAAAGAAGTGGGGATTATCGAATTTTTCTTTGGCATGCATTGGTATCCTACTTCCGAACCGCCCGAATTTCAGATTTTCCCCCTTATTGTGGGTTCACTGGCGGTAACCGCCGTGGCTTCCTGCCTTGCCATTCCTTTGGGGGTGATGACAGCAGCCTGGCTGACTGAAGTCGCGCCTACAGCGTTGCGCCGTATTGTTAAGCCTTTGATCGAACTTTTGGCGGCGTTCCCCTCTGTGGTAATCGGTTTTCTGGGCATGATCATTTTAGCTCCCATACTGCAGGACTGGTTTGATGCCGACACCGGCCTTAACCTTTTGAATGCCGGCATAATGCTGGCATTTATGAGTGTGCCAACCATCTGCTCCGTTGCCGAAGATGCCTTATTCGGAGTGCCTCAGTCATTGCGTGAGGCTTCGCTGGCCCTTGGAGCCACCAGATGGGAAACAACCGCTAAAGTGGTCGTCCCCGCGGCGTTCAGCGGCATAGGAACCGCCTGTATGCTGGGTATATCTCGCAGCATCGGTGAAACCATGGTTGTGCTGATGGTGGCGGGTGGAGCGGGCATAATTCCGGAATCCATCTTTGACCCGGTTCGCCCCATGCCGGCGGCAATAGCGGCGGAAATAGCGGAGGCATCTTTCCGGGGAGAACACTATCATGCGCTGTTCGCCATCGGTATTGTGCTGTTCATGCTCACCCTCGCGTTCAACATAATCGCTCAAAAAATTTCTTTAAATAAAGCCCAGGTTTAAAATGGCTAGTAATACCAAGCGTTCAATCCATCAAAAAATTATG
>CAZJFJ010000042.1:0-5761 GCA_964545305.1 uncultured Desulfovibrionaceae bacterium | reverse complement strand
GTTTTCCATGTTGCGGACGGCGGCGCTGATTAACATTGCCGCCCTGTTCGGCGCCTGCGCTTTCATTTTTGTGAATGGCATTCCCGCCATTTCGTGGGAATTCATCACGGAGTTTCCCCGGAACTCGATGACGGAAGGGGGAATTTGGCCCTGTATTCTGGGCACGATTCTGCTTGCAACCGGTGCTCTGGCCGTTTCTTTTCCTTTTGGGGTGATGTCTGCCATCTATCTGCATGAATATGCAGGGCGTTCTCCGTTTTCGCGCTATATCCGGCTTGGGGTGAACAATCTCGCCGGCGTTCCTTCCATAGTTTTCGGCCTTTTTGGAATGAGCTTCTTTGTAATTGCCTGCGGGCTTGGTTTTTCCCTGCTTTCCGGGGTTTTAACCTTGGCTGTTTTGACCCTGCCAATAATAATCAGCACCTCGGAAGAAGCGCTGCGTCAGGTTCCCGTTACATACAGGGAGGCCTCGCTCGCTCTTGGCGCAACGCAAAGCCAGACTATTTGCAGGGTGGTCATTCCGGCAGCCATTCCGGGTATGCTCACCGGGGCCATATTGGGCTTGGCCAGAGCCGCTGGAGAAACAGCTGTGATAATGTTCACCGCTGTTGTGTTTTTCACGCCCAAGCAAGTGGATTCACTGCTTAGCCCGGTGATGGCCTTGCCCTATCATATGTATGTGCTTGCCACTTCCTGGTCCGGAACTGAAAGAAATGTGGAATTGCAATATGGAACGGCCCTGGTTCTGGTGGTTCTGGTGCTGGGAATGAATTTGGTAGCGGTAGTTATCAGAGATCGTCTGCAAACCAGAAGGTAATATGTTTTTAATCAAAACCACCCGCAAAGAATATGCCCCCATCAGGGGTCTTACCCCTGTAAATTAGACAAGTAAGAAAACCCCACCAGGCTAAAACTTTGAAAACTTGATGGGGGGCAGGGCGATAGCGGGCGGTTGCCGGTTTCTGACGCTACCTGACCTCAACTGGCTGAATAATGCAAAAAATAAAACGGGTTCTGGATTTCCAGAGCCCGTTTTATTTAAATACACAGCGCTTGTGAAAACTTCGTGTGAATTTTCCACTCCAATGTCATTTCCGGCTGCACGCAGCTATGAATCCAAGCTGGGAGGCTCTTTGCGAAAAGACCTTGCGCATGTTTAAAAACATTTTTCTGTCGGCAGAAGCCAAGCTGCGAAAGATCACCCGTATGGTGTTGCAAAGCCCCTCGTCATAGATCATTCCGCTTAAACTCATCAGGCTCATGGGGCCGGTAAGGCTTTCTGTGCTGGTAAAACCTGCGCCGGTGAACAGGGCCTCCCATTTTTCCCCAGTCAAAGGAACAACCGGGGAGTTGATGGCTCCGCTCAGTTCCGAGTAAATGCGGCGTTGCTCTTCGGAGTCATCAGCTCTAAGAAGCACATCATGAGTAAGCAGCAGCCCGCCCGGCTTCAGAACGCGGAAATATTCCGACACCGCTTTTTCCTTGCGGGAAAGCGGCAACATTGTAAGCATGGCCTCATTAAGAAGCACGTCGAAAGAGGCGTCTTCAAATGGCAGGGCGGTCGCATCCGTGTGCAGCAAAGTGATTTTGTCTTCCAGGTTTGCCGAGCGCACATTCTTCTCTGCCTTCTCAAGAGCGGCGGCATCAAGGTCGCAGGCAACAATGGTGCATCCGAAACGCCTGGCCAGCTCAATGGCGGTGGTTCCCATGTTGCAGGCAACTTCAAGCACCAAAGTTCCGGGCCCGAACGAACCTTTGTTCAAAAGCCATTCTGTCGCCAGTTTTCCGCCCGGGCGCAGTCTTTTTTTCCCCATTCTGGCCAGAAAGGTATGTCCTGCTTCTCGCATATATTTAATCCTTACAAATTGCCAATTCGAAATTTGTGTTTAAAAAGTGCGTTGTTTTTATATAAATTCAAGCCGCACTTATTTTATGAACACAAACTTGACTGCTTGTCCATACTAATATTGCCTGAGCCGGCTCTCTTTCTGTGCCGTTATATAAGTTTAAAAAACGGAACTGCCGGTTCCTTGTGGGATGTTTTTGGGTGAGTTTTTTAAAAGAAGATGTGTTGGTAAGCTTTTTGTCTGCAAACACAAAACCCCCATCAGGTTTTCAAAGCTTGTCCCGAACGGAGTGTTCTTGCTTTAATGCCCTGATGGGGGCAGATTGTCGGCAGGGTAGGTATCCCATTAGTCACCTATACCATCTTGCTGTTGAGAGCGGTGAATGTACTCGTCACGATATAGTTTGTAGGTTACAGAGTCGGCCAGAGCCTGCCAGCTCGCCTCTATAATATCGTGGGAAACGCCTACAGTTACCCAGCGTCCGTGCTGGTCGCCCGATTCAATCAGCACCCGCACAATGGAGGCTGTTCCTCCGTTATGCTCGGAGCCAGTGAGCACGCGCACTTTAAAGTCAAGCAGGCGCATTTCATTGAGCCTGGGGTAAAAGGTGGATAAAGCCTTGCGCAGGGCTGTATCCAGGGCGTGAACAGGGCCGTTGCCATAGGCCGCGGTATGTTCAAGCACTCCTTCAACTTGCAGGGTAATGGTGGCTTCAGAGAGTATTTCTTTGTCGTCCTTGGTCTCCAGTACCCGCAGATTCACCAGGCTGAAAAAATCCCTGACTCCGCGCCTGCCCAACTTTTTAAGCAGTAGAAGCTCGATGGAGGCTTCTGCCGCGGCGTAATCGTAGCCCATGGCGGTTTTTTCTTTAAGGTCGTTGAAAAGGCCGCGCACAACCGGTTCGTCCTTGTCCAGATGAAAGCCGTACCGCTTTGCCATGGCTATAATATTGCTGCGTCCGGCCAGCGCGGTGATCAGGACTCTCTGCTGGTTGCCTACCAGTTCGGGATTGATATGCTCGTAAAGGGAAGATTTGCGGCTTACAGCGGAGGCATGAATGCCGCCTTTATGAGCAAAGGCGGAACGGCCCACGAACGGCTGCCTTGCAAATAGGGGAAGGTTGGCTATTTCCGCCACATACGAGGCCACGCCCGTGAGATGGGACAGGCTTTCTTTGGGAATGGAGGGAAATTCGCCTTCACCCTTCAGCTCCAGAATGGGAATTATACTGATCAAATTTGCATTTCCGCAACGTTCGCCAATACCGTTGATGGTTCCCTGAATATGCGTGGCACCGGCTTCGACCGCCGCAATTGAGTTGGCCACAGCCATATCGCAGTCGTTGTGGGCATGAATTCCGACAGGGGTATTGGGGAATTTTTTTACAACTTCAAGGGTAATATCATAAATTTCTTTGCTCAATACTCCGCCATTGGTGTCGCAAAGCACCAGCGTATCCGCTCCGCCTTTTCTAGCGGCTTCAAGGACGGACAGGGAGTATTGGGGATTTGTGAGATAGCCGTCAAAAAAGTGTTCGGCGTCAAAAAAAACAGTCAATCCTTCGGATTTCAGGTAAGCAACCGAGTCATGCACCATTTTAAGATTTTCTTCGTTGCTTACTTTAAGCGCCTCTTTAACATGTTCATCCCATGATTTTCCGAAGATGGTAACGCAAGAAACATCCGATGACACAAGCGCTTTAAGGTTTGGGTCCTTGTCTGCGCTGGTGCCGGGATGATACGTGCTGCCAAAAGCTGTGATGGTGGCCTGTTTCAGGCTGTATTTCCTGATTTCCTTGAAGAAGCCCTTGTCCACCGGGTTGGAGCCCGGCCATCCTCCTTCAATATAAGGAATGCCAAACTTGTCCAGCTTGAGCGCGATTTTTATTTTATCTTCTACGCTGAAGTTTATTTCTTCACTTTGTGAGCCGTCTCTCAAAGTTGTGTCATAAATAGTTATCTTCGGCATTGCTTTCATCCAAAATATTAAGGTTACATCTTTGGCAACAATATTACAGGCGCGGTGGAATGTAAATGTGAAAACCCGGCATCGGAAAGTTGCATGCCAGAGCATTTCACACTTGAAATGCTCTGCAAGGATTTGAAGACAAATCCTTGCCACCAAATGATTCCAGGGAGGCTTTGCCTCCCATTAAGCAATCATTTGAGGCGCTAACTGCTCTAAAAGATTCAACCAAGCTTTTTATGCCCGAAATGCCCTGTGATACTTTTAATAAAATCCTTACTGCAAAAAATGGACGCAGAAGGATTTTGCCAGCTGTGAAGCGGCTGTTTCAAATGTTAATTGTTCCAGGAATAAATTGATCCGGATGCGCGGGGGGGAAAGCCCGGACAGGAAATCCCCCCGCAATGGAATCTGAAAAGACTAGCCTTCATAATCATTTGCTTCCAAATGGAAGGCGTCATGCAGAACGCGCACGGCAAGTTCGCCGTATTTTTCTTCAATAAGGCAGGTAATTTTAATTTCAGAAGTGGAAATCATGAGAATATTTATGCCTTCTTCCTTGAGGGAGGCAAAGGTTTTGGCGGCGACGCCCGCATGGCTGCGCATGCCGACCCCGATTACAGAAACCTTGACCACATTGGCGTCGTGAATGATTTCGGTAGCGCCCACTTCATCCTGAATTTCATTCACCACTTTAAGCGTTTTTTTCAAGTCCTTCTGGGGAATTGTGAAGGTAATGTCGGTGTGCCCTTCAAGGCTGGTGTTCTGGATGATCATGTCCACAACCACTCCGGCATTGGCAAGCGGGCCGAAGAGAGCGGCGGCAATGCCGGGTTTGTCGGCCAGATCGCGAAGGGTTACGCGGGCCTGATCCTTGTCGTAGGCTATGCCTGACACAAGTACGCTTTCCATGCTGCTGTCCTCCTGAGTGACAAGCGTGCCCGGATCATCCGAGAAAGTAGAGCGGACATACACTGGCACATTATATTTTTTGGCAAATTCAACTGAACGGATTTGTAATACTTTTGCGCCCATGCTGGACATTTCCAGCATTTCTTCATACGCCACCTTTGGAATTTTGCGAGCTTTTCCATAAATATTGGGATCGGTGGTGTACACGCCGTCAACATCCGTATAAATTTCACATTCGGCGCTGGGCAACAGCGCCGCAGCCAAGGCTACGGCAGAGGTGTCAGAGCCACCGCGGCCAAGGGTGGTCACCCTGCCTTCCTCGGTTTGCCCCTGGAAACCGGCAACAACCAGAACATCATATGTATCAAGCAGTTCACGCAGTTTTTTGCCGTTAATGTCCAGAATGCGGGCATCTACATGGTCAGCGTTGGTGGTGATCGGAATCTGGTAGGCGAGTATTGAACGAGCCTTGATTCCATTGTCGATGAGCAGCATGGAAAACAAGGAGATGGACACTTGCTCGCCGGTTACCACCAGGCTGTCCATCTCAGCCGGCTCCGGGCTATCGGACCATTGGGCGGCAAGCTCCAAGAGACGGTTGGTTTCGCCTGCCATGGCCGAAAGGACCACAACAACTTTATAGCCTTTGTTCAAAGCGCTCTTCACTTTGCCCATGACCATCTGCATTCTTTCCCGATTGGCAACCGAGGTGCCACCGAATTTTTGAACCAGAATACGCATAGCTAACCCTTCCTGAGAACTAATTTGTAAAATTAAAAAATCGGCAATTTCGCAGCATCGCCCACGCCTTTTATAATCACTTCGCGGCCTTTGGGCAAAATATGCCAGTAAATTTCCAGCCGGTTGTCAGGAACGAGAATTTCAGGCATGTTCTCGGCCCATTCAACCAGCAGAGCAAGTTTTTCAGAACTCGCGCCGCCAAGACTGTTTTCAATTTTGTCCAGGGCTTCTTCCAGGCTCTCGTCATGGCTGCCTGGTGGAAGGCGGTATAAATCATAATGTAGGACTTCGGGAGT
>CAZJFJ010000041.1:4514-15430 GCA_964545305.1 uncultured Desulfovibrionaceae bacterium | reverse complement strand
TTCAATTTCATCGAAAAGAACAACGCTGTACGGCTTGCGGCGCACGGCCTCGGTGAGCTGCCCCCCCTCGTCATAGCCCACATATCCTGGAGGAGCCCCAACAAGACGCGCCACAGTATGCTTTTCCATATACTCGCTCATATCAAAACGCACCATGTTCTCCTCGGAATCGAACAGAGACTGGGCAAGCGCCTTGCAGAGTTCGGTTTTGCCCACGCCGGTGGGGCCAAGGAAAATGAACGAGCCTATCGGACGGCCCGGATCGGAGATGCCCGCCCGCGCGCGCAACACGGCTTCAGCCACGGCATCCACCGCTTCATCCTGGCCAATGACTCTTTTATGCAGTTCTTCATCCAGGTTCAGAAGTTTCTCCCGTTCGGTTTCCATCAGCCTGGAAACGGGAATTCCCGTCCAGCGGGCAACTATTTCCGCCACATCGTCCGGGCCGACTTCTTCCTTGAGCATCCGGCCTTCACATTGCTTATCCTCTACGGTTGCAGCTTCCGCCGCCTCAAGCCTGCGCTCAAGATTCATCAGGGTTGAATATTTCAGCTCGGCTGCGCGGCTGAGATCGTAATTGCGCTCGGCCTCCTCAATTTCACGCTTGGTCTGCTCAATTTCCTCTTTGATTTTGCGCACATCGTCAATAACGCTTTTTTCGCGCTCCCACTGCTCCATGAGCCTGGCCTGCTCTTCCTTAAGCTCGCTAAGCTCCTCTTCCAGCCGGATCAAACGGTCCTTGGAGGCGGAATCGATCTCAAGCTGCATGGTCTTGCGGTTCACCTCGTCAAGCTCGGCCGGCAAGGAATCTATTTCCGTACGGATCAGCGAAGCGGCCTCGTCGATCAGGTCAATGGCCTTGTCGGGCAGCTGGCGCCCGCTGATATAACGCTGGGAAAGGGTAACCGCTTCTACGATTGCCGAGTCGGAAATACGCACGCCGTGGTGAACTTCAAAGCGCTCTTTGAGGCCCCGCAGTATGGAAATGGCATCCTCGGCGGCGGGCTCTTCCACCAGCACGGGCTGGAAGCGGCGCTCAAGGGCCGGGTCTTTCTCTATATACTGACGGTATTCATCCGTAGTAGTTGCCCCAATGCAGTGCAAATCTCCCCGCGCAAGCAGCGGTTTCAGAAGGTTGCCCGCGTCCATCGCTCCATCGGTTTTTCCGGCGCCCACAATCAGATGCAGCTCGTCAATGAACATGACAATCTGACCTTCGGACTTCTCCACTTCATTGAGCACAGCCTTGAGGCGTTCCTCAAACTCGCCGCGGTATTTCGCTCCGGCGATAAGGGCTCCCATATCCAGAGAAAACAGCTTCTTGTCCTTCAGGCTTTCCGGCACGTCTCCTTTAAGTATCCGCTGGGCAAGGCCGCTGACGATGGCGGTTTTGCCCACTCCGGCCTCGCCGATGAGCACCGGGTTGTTTTTGGTGCGCCGGGAAAGCACCCGGATGCAGCGGCGGATTTCGGCGTCGCGCCCGATTACCGGATCGAGCCGTCCCCGGCGGGCTTCCTCCACCATATCCACGCCATATTTGGATAAGGCTTCGTAAGTGTCTTCCGGATTATCGCTGGTCACCCTCTGGCTGCCGCGCACATCAACAAGAATATTAAGCACCTCATCCTTCTTGAGATTAAATTCCTGGTTGACCCGCCCGATAGCGGTGCCTGGGGTTTCACCCAGAATGACGAGAAAAAGATGCTCCACACTGACATATTCGTCCTTCATCTGGCGGGCCAAATCCCGCGCCCTGATCATAAGCTGCCCCAAACGCTGAGTGACCGCAATCTGGCCGCTCGCGCCAGGCCCGCTCACCGAAGGGCGGCGTGACAATTCTGCGGATACCGCCCCGGCGTATTCCAGCGGGTTTATTTTCAAACGCTCCAGAAGCTTTCCCACCAGGCCGTGTTCCTGAGTGGCAAGCGCCACCGCCAGATGCTCCACGTCCATCTCCTGATGACCGAGGCGCAAGGCCAGCGTTTGGGCTTCCCCAAGCGCGTCTCTCGATTTCTGGGTAAAATGTTGCATATCCATAATTAACTCCTAAATTCCTTTTATCTATAAAATAAACCTTGTGCGCCATTTTGCAAAAGGAGGTGTTCAACCGCCCTGTCTGTGATAAAAAAATCCCAATAAGGTGTTCAACACACTCCGCAGCCAAGCAGGATCGCTCCGCTCCGGCAGGAGGCAGACGGCTCTTTTCTCCGTCTTTCAGGGCACGCGCCCCAAAGCCTGTACGCTCCGCTCCGAAGCCGCACTTAACACGGCTTGCTGCTTAGCTCGCGCACGCGTTCTTCAAGTTCGTCCACACGCTGCAAAAGATCCACAATAATCGTTCCGGCGGTAGTGGAAATATCAAAATCTTTACAGATGCGCAGAAGTTTGCTGACCTTGTAAATATGGCCGCTATTGAACAGGAGCTGATCTGTGGCGCTCTTGGACGGCACAATCCATCCAAGCTCAACAATTTCCCGTACCAGTTCCTCTGAACCGCCGGTGATGCTTAAAAACTCGTGCAAGCTCACCTGGCTGGAGGGAATAATCCCACTGCTTACCTGCTTGATTTCAGAATTGCTCATGGGCTACCCCCTGGCCTTGAATGTTGATTTTTCAGCAAGCTCCCGCCAAAGTTTTTCTTCCTCGCTGCCCAGCTTTTCCGGCACTAAAATTTCCACCAGCACCAGCTGGTCGCCGCAATTGGCCCCGCTGCCCAGGCCTCGGCCCCGTAAACGCAGCTTGCGCCCGCTCCCGGTTCCCGGCTGGATGTTAAGCTCCACCTCGCCGTCCAGGGTAGGCACCCTGACCTTGGCGCCAAGGGCGGCTTCCCACGGAGCAAGAGGCAGCGTGTATATAATATTGTTTTCATCAACTCTGTACCTGCTGTGCGGGGCGATTTGCACCTTGAGGTAGAGGTCTCCGCCAAGTCCGCCATAAATGCCCGGCTGCCCCTGCCCGGCCAGCCTGATGCGCGCTCCTGGCTTTACCCCGCGCGGGATATTCACTTCCAGAGACTTGCTGTCTCCTGCACTTCCCTGCAGAGTGATGTTCTTTTTACCCCCATTGTAGGCATCTTCGAGGCTAAGGGTGATATTTGTCTCAATGTCTCCGCCCCGCCTGGGTGCGTCCCCCCGGCTGGAAAAACCGGAAAAGGGGTCTGCGCCAAAGCCGGCACGAGCCCCCTGAGACTGGGCTCCCCGCCCCATGCCTCCGCCGCCAAAAATCATTTCAAAAAAGTCGCTGAAACCACCAGTTCCTCCGCTGGAGGCAAAACTGAAAGAGCCTCCGCCAGGGCTAAAATTAAAGCCCTCAAAGCCAGGAGCGCCCTGAAACTGCTGCCCATGCTCCCAGTTGGGGCCAAGCTGGTCATAAAGGCGGCGTTTTTCATCATCGCGCAGCACTTCATAGGCTTCGTTAATCTCTTTAAACTTGCTTTCAGCTTCTTTGTTGTTGGGGTTGAGGTCCGGGTGGTATTTGCGGGCCAGCTTTTTGTAGGCTTTGCCTATTTCATCCTTGGAGCTTTCCCGGTTTACTCCCAGAAGTTTATAATAGTCCTTATACTCAACACTCATTTATTGAGCTCCTTCACCAAATTGCAGTCTTCAGATTCCTTTTTTACAAAAACGCCGTTGCCCACAACCAGATGGGGCAGGCAAAAGCAAACAGGTGTAACTGCATAGCAAAACAAGATAATCTGTTCTTTTAAAGGATAAGTTTAATCACCGCCTAGTCAAGCGGAAGAACGCAAAATAGCCGCCTCACACATTGCTTGCTGTAATTTTTGGAGAGCCTCCCCCCCCCAAAAAAATTATCCTACAAAAAAGCCACGCGTTTGCGTGGCTTTGGTTACGGACAGCTTTTTGCTTTGAAAAGGCGTTTTCCGGCCGCAGTGCAAGCACCGGGCATCTTTTGCAGCGAATGGGTAAAATTCACTTCACCGGCCGCTGCAAGGCCGGCATTTCAAAAACGCTTCACTCAAGTCACCTGGCTACCAGCATGAACACCGCCCCTTGCATGTCCAGATACCCCGCCACATGCTCAGCCCAAGGCCCTGCGCCACAAAAAAGGTCTGCACGGTTGCCCTTGATCGCCCCACCCCGGTCCTGGGCCAAACCTATGCCCGCAAGCAGGCCTCCCCGGCCCTGAACGCCGCTGTCGCCGGGAAGAGGAACGGCAAAAGCCGTAAGCGCGCCAAGCGGAATCACCTGGCTATCCGTTGCGAGACTCACCCGGGGAAGGAGAGGAACCCCCATAGCCCCAATCGGCCCGCGGTCCGCCAGACGGAAAAACACGTAACTCGGATTTTCGCAAAAAAGAGTTGAAGCTTCCTGAGGGTGAAGCTCCAGATACTTGCGGATGGTCTGCATGCTGACATTGTCAGGCTCAAGCAGACCTCTTTCCTTCATCACCCTTCCCAGCGACACATAAGAACAGTTGTTCTTGCCCGCATAGAGCACGTGTTTGACCGTGCCGTCTTCAAATTCCAGACGCCCGGAGCCCTGCACCTGCAAAAAATATGCGCCGATCTTATCCTCAACCCAAGCAATCTCCAGCCCCCGGCCTTTCAGCACCCCCCTTTCGTCAATGGCTTCCCGGTCGTGATATTGCCTGCCTTTCCGCACATCGGGAGGCAGACGGTACAAGGGATGGTTAAAACGTGGGGTTTCCACCCAACTGGCCTTAAGGGTGGGTTCAAAATATCCGGTGAAGCCCACATCCGGGCCCCGTCTATACCAGCGAAACTCTTTGGCGAGAAGCGCAGGCTGGCGATCCAGCTCAGGCAGAATGCGCTCAAGCCGGGCAAGGCTTCTGCCAAGCTCGGCCCAGGTCAAAGTCAGACCGCTGTCCGCCACGGCAATTTCCTGCTGGGGACGTTTGGATACATACTTCTTGCAGGCGGCCAGATAGGGGGCGATGTTGCGCCAGGAACTCAGGCCCTGCTCATCGGCTCTCAGAATCAAAGCGGCCTGCATGGCCTCGTCAGGCGAAAGCTCCTGCCAGCCCATATGGGTAGCAGCGGGAAAGCCGGCCACTCCCCTGCGTTCAAAGGAGTCAGAAGATATGTTGCCCCCGCCGCCCAGAGTGCATCCGGAACCGGCCAAAAAACAGATGGAGATGAACAGCAAGAACGTCGCTCCCAGCTTGATCCGCATTAAAATAGTCTCCTTGAAGGCTTGAGTTTGGCTGTGATAGAAGCTATTAATGAATAACAGAACCATATTTTCGTTAAATAACCCATTTCAACAAGAGATGCCAGCTATGCAAGACAATTTTCCCCAACCGGAGTCATGGCTCCCCCACCGGGTGTCATATGGCGAGACCGATGCCATGAATGTGGTTTATTACGCGGAATATTTTCACCTGTTCGAACGTTCCCGCAACACATGGCTGCATGAACGGGGGATGAGCTATAAAACCGTTGAAGAAAAAGGTGTGTTCCTGCCCGTGCGCGAAGCCGCATGCCGCTACCGGGCGCCTCTGCGCTATGATGATCTCATCCATATCCGGGTCGGCGTGAAAGAATGGGGCCGGGCCTCCATCTTGTTTGTGTATGAAATATATAACGAGGAAAAAAATAAAATCATGGCCACCGGCAGCACTCAGCACGCCTGCGTAAACCGGGAAGGCCGTCCCCTGCCAACCCCGGAATGGCTGGCGGCTCTGGGAGGCCGGCATGGCTAGAGCATTTCACACTTGAAATGCTCTGCAAGGATTTGAAGACAAATCCTTGCCGCCAAATGATTGTAGGGAGGCAAAGCCTCCCGTTAAGCAATCATTTGAGGCGTTAACTGCTCTAGGGAATAGCCATTAAATCTCTTGCGTTCATATCGTAAACATCTTCAAGAGAACGCTCCGCTCCGTTTCCGCTACCAGACCCCTTTTGTGGGTCCAGACAAAGCCCCTGGCGGCAGGCCGCGTCGTCCAGGCACTTTTCCATTTCCTTCCTGGCCTCCAGGGCCTTTGCTATGAACAGCCGCCCAAAGCAAGTGCGGCACTGCACCGCTTCTTCAGCTTGTGAGGAAGGATCAAGGCCAAGCAAAGAGTTTATCTTTTCCTCGGGCGGCATGGGAAGCACTCCGTTTTCCCCCGAACAGACAGCCCGTCCGATTTTAGAACGGAACTCATCCTCATGCTCAAACCAAAAACGGCTGAAAGAAAGATTGATCCTGGCCTTGAGTATCGGGGCGCACAGATTTGTGGAAGAAAATTCCCCCTCGGCCCAGGCCGGGAGGGAAAAAACCAGACAAGAAGAAAGAAGAAGAGGCAAGATAAAAAAAACGTATCTGCACATATTTTTTAAACAACAGGGCCTGCCTCTGAAATTTCTAAAGCAAGAGGCAGGCCCTGTTCCAAACTGAAACAGCTTGAAAAACAATCTTAGCCTTTGAAGGACTTATTGGACATCCAAACAGCCAAAGCTCCCACAACCAATACGACTACAGTCCCAATGTAAACAACTGCCATTTCAAAATCCATAATAGCCTCCTAATTACTGAGCGAAACTGTTTCTCAGCCGCTCTTTTACGCCATGCTATCCCTATTTAAGCAGGCTTGTGTCCCTTTAGCCTGCTCATCCGCAAGCTTCACAACAGCATTAACAAGTTACAAGAAATGATGCAATACCCCAGGAACAAAAAAATCACTTTCCCCATGAATAATGTCTTGCCCAAAACGCGAAAACATTACATAGCCCTGACTATATGTAGGAGAAAAAATAAAAAAGTCAGGGCCTGCAAAACAGGCCCTGACCAGACGCGACACGTAGGTTCCGCCAGACTATTGAGAGTAGTGCTCAATAACCAGGATTTCGTTAACTTCAACCGGAATCTCGCTGCGCTGAGGCCTGCGGAGAAGTTTGCCGGTATATTCTTCAGGATTTTTTTCCAGATAATTCAAACCAAAAGGATGAAGCTCCTGGAAGTTGTTGGCGAGCATCGGATTTTTACGGGATTCCTGGCGCAGAGCGATTGTATCATTCTCCTGCACCATTTGGGAAGGAATATTCACCCGTTTGCCGTTCAGGATGATATGCCCATGAGTCACAATTTGGCGCGCCTGACGAATGGAGCGGGCAAAACCCAGGCGGTAAACCAAGTTGTCCAAGCGGCACTCCAGGGTTTGCAACAGCACTTCACCAGTGATGCCTTTGCTCATCTGGCTAAGTTCCATGTAACGTGCAAGCTGGCGCTCCAAAATGCCGTAATAAGCCTTCAGCTTTTGCTTTTCCATAAGCTGGAGGCCATATTCTGAAATTTTCTTTCCCCCGCGGACAGGCTTGTCATCCACCCGTTTCATAGCCTTGGGATGGCCACAAACATTCACGCCCAGGCGGCGGCACAATTTAAAACGCGGTTCTCTACGTGTTGCCATATTTAAGGATACTCCTTTTATATAAACCGGGGCAGGCACTGCCCCTGATCGCAATTGGCGCTATTTACCACTGCTCTTCCCGATTGTAAACCCCCAAAATCATTCTCTTCAAAAAAAGCAGAGAGGCGGCATCGATATAAGCCCATGAAGAACAGAATTAGTGCTAATATCAGGTTAACCCCAAACAGGCAAGTTTTTTATCAAAAAAACGCAACTGCCTTTATTTGCAAATACAAAATACCTGCCTCCCCCATTTTGGGATTGACCTCACCCCAAAAGCAGTAGTATAAAAATTATCCGTGAAAGAGTTAACTCAGGCTTTTGCCTGACAATTTCGGAGGATAGAATGGCAAAATTACTCGACATCTACAAGTGTAAACTGTGTGGCAACATCGTGTCTCTTCTGCATGTCGGCGACGGGGTTCTGGTCTGCTGCGGCGAAGATATGACCAGAATGGAAGAAAACACCGTTGACGCCAGCAAAGAAAAACACGTTCCGGTAATTGAAAAAACAGATGAAGGTTTCGTGGTCAAGGTTGGCTCCGAGCCCCATCCCATGATTCCCGAACACTACATCGAATGGGTTGAAATAATTTCCGACAATATAAGCTGCCTCGCCTTTCTTGAGCCGGGCGTCGAGCCAAAAGCAACCTTTGCCAGCAAGGCCAAGTCCGCTGTGGCCAGAGAATATTGCAACATACACGGACTTTGGAAATCCAAGGCATAACCCTTAACTACGCAAAACAACTAAAACCTGGAGACCAGTTAATGAAAAAATATGTTTGCACCGTTTGTGGCTACGAGTATGACCCCGCAGCAGGCGATCCGGACAACGGAATAGCCCCCGGCACCAGCTTTGAAGATTTGCCCGATGACTGGGTTTGCCCTGTTTGCGGCGTTGGCAAGGAAGACTTCGAGCCTATTGACTAAGCATTTTAATATTGAAAAGTTATTTTTGACAAAATGCTTTAGCGGCGCAAGCAGCACTTCGGACGCAGGCTGACAATTCCACTGCCTTACGAAATTGCACAAAGGAGCAAAGCGACTTTACCCGCAGGGCAAGGCACAGGATGTGCCGAAGGCAATCCACTTCCGACGTTGCTTCAGCCTCAAACAAATCTTTGAGTCGTACGGATGAAGGCAGCAGCGCTAAGCGTCGGAAGGGCGCCTAAAAATCAATCTGCTCTAAGACGGCCCGCCTTCTTGTCAATTGCCAACAAACCTGTTGTATGCTAAAAAGCCCGTGGTTATGCCCATGGGCTTTTTCCCTGGCTATCCTCTCAACAATCAACCCGGCCCGCAGGCCTTTGAGCTGACACATGCCCACAGAATTAATTGCCGCCATTCTTGCCCTGGTTCAAGGCCTCGCCGAATTTTTGCCCATATCGTCATCGGGCCACCTCGCGCTGATGCAAAACATTCTGGGTCTTACAGCGCCCGAAGTGGCGTTCGACATAGTTCTTCACCTGGCTACATTGCTTGCGGTCATGCTCTTTTACCGGCATACGATTCTGGACATTCTGCGCGAAATTAAAATCCTGCCTGAAATCTTGCGGAAAGGCCCGTCCCAGGCGGTTCTGTTTTACAAAACCCGCCCGAACTTCCGCTTTGCCTGCCTGATTTGCGCCGCTTCGGTGCCCACGGGCATAATCGGCCTGCTTTTTGAGGACCTTTTCGTCAAGCTGAGCACTTCAACCCTGGCCGTGGGCATTGCGCTTCTCTTAACGGGGTGCATACTAAAGGTAAGCGGCAAAAAAAGCGGGGATGAAGGACGGGGAATAGAAGAAATGACCCTCAAAGACGCGCTCATCATCGGCCTCATGCAAGGCGTGGCCGTCACTCCGGGCATTTCCCGCAGCGGCACCACCATTTCCACGGCTCTAATTCTCGGCCTTCGCCGCGATCTGGCCGCCAAGTTCTCGTTCCTTCTTTCCATACCTGCCATTGTGGGGGCGCTTCTACTCGAATCCTTAAACGGCTTTGAAAGCACTTTCAGCGCCACGGAATTAGCGCTGGGCTTCACTGTTGCCGCGGTTTCCGGCTATCTGGCCCTGAGCCTTCTGGTGTTCATCATCAAAAAGAACTCCTTTAGCAAATTCGCCTACTACTGCTGGGCGGTGGGGCTTGCCGCCATTATATGGTCCGTAGCCTGACCCTGCCGGGCGCAAGGCAACAGCCTTAACGCCACAGGGGCACGTTTTTTTTCCGGACAAGGCCGCTCAGTCATAGCCATATTCCATTTCCATGCGCTGCAAGCAGCAAAGCTTCAAACGAGGGCTGCGCCTTTTGCGTTTTTTCCCATTTACCCATGCACAAGGTCAAACAGGCGTTCGCCGCCAATTGCCTAGGAAGCCTAGTTTAAAGCCTAGCTAAAGTTTCAAAAAAGGTGTAAAAGATTTTTTTGTACAGACAATTGTCCAGGCTGCAAGAGAACGCCATTTGAAAAAAGGTAATTCTCTCGTTTTTTATCGAGAGTTAACCAAAATCGGGCAGAAAATGCTGCCGCTTTCAAACCCCGTGAAGGAGCTTTTATAATGGTCTTTACCCCGCGCGAACACGCCATCAAGGAAATTGCCGAAGCCAGAGCCGTTGCCCCCTGCAAGGAACCCGAGCTTGGCAACACCCAACGTTCCGAACTGTTTGGCAGGGATGTGTTCAATACGCGCGCCATGCGCGAACGCCTCCCCAAAGGGGTGTTCCAACGCCTGGAACAGACTATTAAAAACGGCGTCCAGATGAACCCGTCAGATGCAGACGTAATCGCCAGTGCAATGAAAGACTGGGCCATGGAACGCGGGGCAACCCACTATACCCACTGGTTCCAGCCAATGACCGGAACCACGGCAGAAAAGCACGATACTTTCCTCACCCCTACGGCGGACGGCCAGGTGATCAGCCAGTTTTCGGGCGACATGCTTATCCAGGGGCAGCCCGATGCCTCGTCCTTCCCTTCGGGGGGGCTGCGCTCCACTTTCGAGGCGCGGGGGTACACGTCATGGGATCCGACTTCACCGGCATTTCTGGTATCCGGCCCCCTTGGGCGCACTCTTTACATACCCACCGTATTTTACTCCTACACCGGCGAATCCCTGGACCGCAAGACGCCGCTCCTGCGCTCTGAAGACGCCCTGTCCAATCAGTGCGTGCGCCTGATGCGCCTTTTGGGCAACACTGCCGTAACCGGCGTCCAGGTAATGATCGGGGCTGAGCAGGAATATTTTCTGGTGGACCGCCGCCTGTTCATGCTGCGGCCCGATCTCGTGCTTTCGGGGCGCACCTTATACGGAGCCCGCCCGCTGAAAGGCCAGGAGCTTGAAGATCACTATTTCGGAGCCATACCCTCCAGGGTGATGGCGTTCATGCAGGAAGCGGAAGAACAGCTTTTCGCCCTGGGCATTCCCGTGCTCACCCGGCATAACGAAGTGGCCCCCGGCCAATTTGAAATAGCCCCGGTTTACGAAAGCGCAAACATCGCCACCGACCACAACATGCTGATTATGGAAGTGCTGCGCACCACGGCCGAGCGCCACGGTTTCGCCTGCCTG
>CAZJFJ010000041.1:0-4504 GCA_964545305.1 uncultured Desulfovibrionaceae bacterium | reverse complement strand
TCAACGGCTCCGGCAAGCACAACAACTGGTCGCTGCGCGACTCTAACGGACACAATCTGCTTGAACCGGGAGACACCCCGCGCGACAACGCCCAATTCCTGCTCTTCCTGGCTGCTGTGCTCCGCGCGGTGCACAGGCACCCCGAAGCCTTGCGCATAGGCACTGTGGGCGCAAGCAACGACCACCGCCTGGGCGCCCACGAGGCTCCGCCCGCCACCCTTTCCGTCTACCTGGGCGAACAGCTCACATCGGTTATCGAAAGCATCGCCGGCAAACCGGACAGCAATTCGTCTTGGGGCAGCAGAACTATGGAAATTGGCGTGTCCATACTTCCCCCCCTCCCGAAGGATGTTTCCGACCGCAACCGCACAAGCCCGATGGCGTTTACAGGAAACCGCTTTGAATTCCGCGCGGTGGGCGCTTCGCAGTCAGTCGCCCCTATCAACATTTCATTGAACGCAGCTGTAGCTTCCGCCCTGGACGACATCTCCGGCAAGCTTGAAAAAACCATATCCGGCGGCACCCCTGTGCTTAAGGCGGTGCAGGAGCTTCTTGCCAGTCTCTTCAAGGAGCACGAGCCGATCATCTTCAACGGCAACAACTATTCCGCCGAGTGGCAGGAAGAAGCCGCCAAAAGAGGCTTGCCAAATTATAAGGATACCGTGGTTGCCCTTGAACAGTATGCTCGCCCGGATGTGATGAAGGTTTTCTGCGGTCAGGGAATACTCTCGGAACGCGAACTTCTGGCCCGTCAGGGAATTCTGTTTGAAAATTATGTCCGCACCGTGTCCATTGAGGCGCAGGTGGCGCTATCCCTTGGCCGCACCAGCATTTTGCCGGCAGCTCTTTCCTGGCAAAAGGAACTTGCCGACCTGATCATAAGCACCCGCGAGGTGCTTGGCGGCACGGCCGGGCTGCCTGAAGAGGATCTTTTCAGCCGCATGCGCAAACATAGTGTGGCCTTGATTTCCGGACTTGACGTACTTGAAAAAGTCTGGATGGAACTTAACTCCATAGAGGATGCTCTCCAGGCCGCCAAATTTGCCCGCGACACGGTTCTGCCGCAGATGAAGGCCTGCCGGACGGAAGCCGACGCGCTGGAGGAGATTATCGACAACCGCCGCTGGCCCCTGCCTTCCTATGAAGAGATGCTCTGGCTCAGCTAGCTCTTGGATGCGCCCCAGGCGCCGATTCACTGTGTAAAGGACTGGTTTATGCAATTCACGAAAATGCATGGTCTTGGCAACGACTACATTTACATCAACTTGTTCAAAGAAATTGTAAATGATCCCGCCGGGCTCTCCCGCAAGATGAGCGACCGCCACTTCGGCATCGGCTCCGACGGCATTGTGCTGATCGGCCCGGCCAAAAAGGAAAGCGGAGCCGACTTCCGCATGCAGATGTTCAACGCCGACGGTTCCGAAGCGGAAATGTGCGGAAACGCGATCCGCTGTGTTGGCAAATATGTTTACGACAATGAAATGACCGGCAAGGGAACCATTTCCGTGGAAACCCTGGGCGGGATAAAAACCCTCGACCTCACGATTGAAAAAGGCAGGGTGTCCACTGTCCGGGTTGACATGGGAGAGCCTGTGCTTAAGCCCGAACTCATTCCCATGAATGTGGAAGGAGACAGCTTCATCAACCGCGAAATCAGGGTAAACGGCCGCGCTTACAAAGGAACGGCCGTGTCTATGGGCAATCCTCATATAGTCATACCGGTAAGCGGAATTGACGATTTTGACTTGCCCATGATCGGTCCCCAGTTTGAGCACCACCCGTTGTTCCCGCGCCGCACCAATACGGAGTTTATTGAAAACCCGGACAAAGCCAATATCCGGATGCGCGTTTGGGAGCGCGGGGCCGGCGAAACCCTCGCCTGCGGCACAGGGGCCTCGGCCTCTTTGGTAGCCTCTGTTCTCACCGGGAAAGCGAACCGCAAAGCCACCGTCCATCTTTTGGGCGGGCAGCTCACGGTTGAGTGGGATGAAAAAACAAACCACGTATTTATTGACGGCCCGGCAACCACCGTGTTTTCGGGCGTTTGGGAATAAGGAGTTTCAATGACTACAGTTAACGGCGAATATCTCAAGCTGCCCGGCAGTTATCTGTTTTCTGAAATAGCGCGCCGGGTGGCCGCTTTTACAGAAAAAAATCCGGACGCCCAAATTATCCGCATGGGCATTGGCGATGTTACACGCCCTTTGCCCCTGGCAGTGATTGAAGCGCTTTGCGAAGCCGCGCACGAGCAGGGCGAAGCGGGAAATTTCAAAGGATACGGCCCGGATCATGGATACATGTTCCTGCGCGAGCTTATTGTGGAACACGATTTCGCAAGCCGCGGCGTAAGGGTAGACCCGGATGAAATTTTTATCAGCGATGGGGCCAAGTGCGATGTGGGCAACTTCCAGGAAATTTTCGCCAAAGACAATATTATTGCCATCACCGACCCGGTTTATCCGGTGTATGCCGATTCCAACGTGATGGCCGGACGCGGCGGCGAACTTGCCCAAAACGGCCAATGGAGCAATTTTGTATACCTGCCCTGCACCGCTGAAAACGGGTTCATTCCAGCCCTTCCGGAAAAGTGCCCGGACCTGATCTACCTCTGCTACCCCAACAACCCCACCGGCACCACGCTGAATATAAAGGAATTGACACGCTGGGTTGAATACGCAAGGGAAAACAGATCCATCATTCTTTACGACGCCGCTTACGAAGCTTTTATCAGCGAAACGGATGTACCGCACAGCATATATGAAATTCCGGGAGCGGATGAAGTGGCGGTTGAATTCCGCAGCTTCTCCAAAACAGCCGGATTTACCGGCCTGCGCTGCGCATTCACCGTTGTGCCCAAAAAACTTACAGCCAAAGGCCCGGATGGCAAGGACGTTCAGCTCAACCCCCTGTGGGCGCGCCGCATGAGCACAAAGTACAACGGCTGCCCATACGTGGTGCAGAAAGCCGCTGCGGCGGTATATTCCGCCAGAGGCCAGGAGCAGGTGAAAGCGAACATCGCATATTATATGGATAATGCGAAAATTATAAGAGAAGCGCTTAAAAACGCAGGACACACCCTGTTCGGCGGAGTGAACGCCCCTTATGTGTGGCTGAAGACGCCGAACAATATGCCTTCCTGGGACTTTTTCGACCTGATGCTCACAAAATACAACATCGTGGGCACGCCAGGCGCAGGCTTCGGCCCCGCGGGCGAAGGCTATTTTCGCCTTACCGCGTTTGGAAGCCTGGAAAACACGCAAGCCGCCATGCAGCGTCTGTTGAAGTAAAACCAAAGCTATCTTGCAAGGAAAACATATGAGCCAGCAAACTCCGCTTTATGAAGGAAAAGCCAAACGCATTTTCGCCACCGACAACCCTGACCAGTTGCTGGTGGAGTATAAAAACTCCCTTACCGCTTTTAACGCCCTGAAAAAAGACACCCTGGAAGGCAAAGGCGAGCTTAACAACAAAATAAGCTCATGCCTGTTCAAATATCTGGCGGACAACGGGGTGGAAAACCACTGGGTGCGCCAGGTGGACGACATACATCAAATCGTGCGCAGCATGACCATCATCCCCGTGGAAGTAATCGTACGCAACATCGCCACCGGCTCTCTGGTTAAACGCCTGGCTGTGCAGGAAGGGCTTGAACTGGCCTTCCCGCTGGTGGAATATTGCTATAAAAGCGACGAGCTGGGCGACCCGCTGATCATTCACGATCACGCCGTGCTGTTTGGCTGGGCCACTGATGAACAGTTGAAAAAAATCAAACAGATATGCCTTGAAGTGAACCGTATTTTATCCGAACTGTTCGGCAAGCTAGGAATTATCCTGGTTGACTTCAAGCTTGAATTCGGACTGGACCGTCAGGGCAGGCTGATGCTGGCGGATGAAATTTCACCCGACACCTGCCGTTTCTGGGACAAGGAAACCAGAACGAAACTTGACAAAGACCGCTTCCGTCAGGACCTGGGAGATGTGCTTGGCGCATACCGCGAAATATGGGCCCGCCTGCAGAAGCATTTCAACATCTGATCCGGGACGCCGCCCGGCCCCGCACACTGCCGGTTGCCACGGCAGGAAAAAGGAAACACTACCTTTTCAGACGGCGGCAGGCGACGAGCCTCTTAATTTTACGAGGATAACAGCCAATGTGTGGTATTATAGGATATGCCGGACGCCGCGAAGCCATTCCCTGCATTATTGAAGGCCTGAGGCGTCTTGAATACAGAGGATACGACTCGGCCGGAGTTGCGTATATCGATTCCAGCAAGATTGTAACCGTGCGCGCGGAGGGCAAGCTGCAGGCTCTTGAAGAGAAGCTGGCCTCCATGCCCGTAATCCAGGCCCGCACCGGTATCGGGCACACCCGCTGGGCCACCCACGGGGTTCCCGCCGAACGAAACGCCCACCCGCACAAAAGCTGCGACAACTCACTGGTAATCGTTCATAACGGCATCATTGAAAATTTTGAAGAGCTGAAAAACGAACTCAAGGCGAAAGG
>CAZJFJ010000040.1:7413-15854 GCA_964545305.1 uncultured Desulfovibrionaceae bacterium | reverse complement strand
TTGCCGCCAAATGATTGCAGGGCGGCAAAGCCCTCCGTTAAACAATCATTTGAGGCGTTAACTGCCCTAGCATAGTTCACCTCCGCCGTTGTTTCAGCCGTAGACGAATCTTTGAGTCGTACGGATGAAGACAGCAACGCTAAGCGCCGAAGGGGGCCGTCTCAAAATCAATTGCCCTAAATAAAATAGAAGTGTGACATTCCGCCCCTGAGACTGAGGTGGTAGCCGTTGGTCCGCTCCATAATCTGTTCGTATTCATTGCTCATGTTGCCGAAAATGCGGTTTATGTTCACAATGTCCCTCGCTATTTCAGAGTGGGAGGAAAGGGTGGTGAACACTTCGGATAGAAAGGGATTGCCGGCGAGAACCCGCTCAATGGCGTCTTTTTCAGAATGTTCCCCCGATACGAGAAGTCTGCCTCCAGGGTCTTGGAAAATGGTTATTTTTTCTGTCAGTTCAACTTCGGCCTCTTTTAATGCGTTGTACAGAGTGTTCAGGAATTTTTCCTGAAGAGAGCAGACATGGCTTGAAAGAGGTTCCATGACATAGCTGTTTTTAATGCAGATGTCTTCCAGCATGGATTCAAGGGCCGGGTTGCCTGTTTTACAATCAGGAAGCGGCTCGTGAGGCATGATGCCGGCTTCCGTGCCGATTGGCGGACGGTTGTTCTCAGCGGGCGAATCCGGAATCTGTGCATAAAAATCCGGGATGTTCACAAGACAGGCCTCCGGTCTTGAAATGTTCTGTTGAGGGCGGCAAATTTTACCTGGCAAAATCAGCCCGGTTTGCCGGCAAGGAAGATAAAGCAAGTTGAGTGCCAGATATTTAAGCTTTGCCATGCGGGTTTCTGATGCGCCTGGGCAGAGTTTGCTCTTGTTTTTATCTTTGTAAATGTTTAAAAAAGACGGATGACAGAACAATACGATGGGATCGGTCTTTTTTCTGGCGGCCTGGACGGCCTTCTTGCCATCAAGGTGCTTGAGGAGCAGGGGCTCAAGATGAAAGCCCTGCACTTTTATTCTCCTTTTTTCGGCTATCCCCGCAAACGCAACTACTGGAAACGTATCTACGGTCTGGACGTGGATGTTGTTGACATAGGCCAGGATTTTGTGGACATGTTGGCGGGCGGGCCTGCGCATGGAGTTGGTAAGGTAATCAACCCCTGTGTGGATTGTAAAATTTTACTGTTCAAGCGCGCCAGGGAGCTGATGGGAAAATACGGGGCGAAATTTCTGGCCAGCGGCGAGGTGGTGGGGCAGCGCCCGATGTCGCAGCGGCGCGACACCCTCAATATAATAAGGCGGGATGCCCAGATTAAGGATGTTCTTTTGCGCCCGCTTTCGGCCAAATGCCTTGACCCCACCCCTGTGGAGGAAAATGGGCTGGTTGACCGGGAGCGGCTTCTGGCCCTGTGGGGCAGAGGACGCAAAGGGCAGTTTGAGCTGGCCAAGAAATATGGAATAGAAGAAATCCCCACCCCGGCGGGCGGATGCCGCCTTACTGAAAGGGAGAACGCGCGCAGGTTCTGGCCCATATTCAAGTATGTTGAAAGGCCGGATGAAAAATATTTTTATCTTGCCAATGTGGGGCGGCAGTTTTGGGCCGGGCGTTTCTGGCTTTCTGTCGGCAGGCACGAGCAGGACAATGCCCATTTGGACGAACTGCTCAGACCGGGCGATCTGATGTTCAGGCTCGCCTCTTTCCCAGGCCCTCTGGCTTTGGGGCGGAATCTTGGCGATGAAGAGTGGACGTCTGATTTTATAGCTGAAACGGCGGCGATGCTGGCTTCTTTCTCGCCCAAGGCTGTGGCGGCAGGATGCCCTGTAGAGGTGCGCTACGTAAGGGAGCTGGGCGGCGGGAACAAGGAAGAAACCTTGATATCAGTTGTGCCGAACCGGGAAACCAGCTGGAAAGATTTTACCTGGGAAGAAACAGGCCCTGAAATAAAATTGAGATATAAGCTTGTTGAGCCAGGCCGGAAAACAAATTAAGCGGAATGATCTTCGGAAAAGCCGCGCTTTTGGCGTTGCAGCCTTGTCGGCGCTTTCTGCCCGTGCGCAGCCATCCGGCCCTGTGGGGCAGGTTTTCCAGCGTGATGCGTGTTCAGGCGGGTATCGTAAACCTGCAAACACAAGATAAAATTTGCAGCTCAAGTGGATTTGTTTTGATACGCCAGCTTGGGCGTTTAGTGTTGCTGTCTTCAGCCGTACGACTCAAATTCGTCTAACGCCTGAAGCAACCGGCGGGATTGAGCCCCGCCTGCGCCTGCGGGCGGAGTAAAGCAACATTTCTCAAACCGGAGAGTTTTCCCGTTTGCTGTATAATAAATTGAAAAGTCTTAGTGCCCTTTCCAGGCGCGGTAGAAGTGCACAATTGCAAAACCCGCTCCAAGAATGAGCAAAGCCGCGATGATTATTCTGGCATATTCCGTGAAGGTATGTAGAATTTCGGCCAGCAGCATTCCGAACAAATAGCCGCCCCAACTGAATGAAACTGCCCAGATGGCCGCGCCTATGATATTGAGGGTTATAAATTTTTTTCTGCTTACGCCGCTTATTCCAAGCATTACCGGGGTCACATTGCGCAGGCCGTAAAGAAAACGGAAACCAAGAATCAGGAGCGTTTCATGTTTTTCCATTATCTTGGTTACTTTGGCGGCCGCCCACTTCATACGCGGCTTTGTTTCAAGAAAGGGCTTCCCTTTGGTGCGTCCGATCAAAAACATGATCTGGTCACTGGAGCAGCTGCCTACAAATGCGCAAAGGGCAACCAGGGGAAGGGAAAGAATTTGCTCATGCGCAAGATATCCTGCCACCAATACGATGGTTTCGCCTTCCAGGAAAGTGCCAATCAAAATTGCAATGTAGCCGTAATTTTGAACTATCTCTATTAGGGTGTCTGTATTCATTAAAATGACCGGGTGAAAGCGGGAAGATTTGATTAAACATACCCAAGCGAAGGAAAGTGCATCCTTCATGTAAGATAACCTCATTCATCAAATGGGGCAAGGAATGATTTTAACAAGGCATCCATCTCCTGATTGGTATTGCAATATTGCTGCAAAGGAATGCTGGATTCGTCTGTATTGCGGAATGTGAATTTTATGTATTGAGATTTATCTCTATAAGTCTTACCCTTATTAAAATGTGCATGTTTTTTGCATGATTTTTAAACGTGGCCTGTAATGATAAGGCGTGGTCAAAAAACCGGGAGTTAAATACCAAAATAAATTTGTGTTATGCCAAGCTTATTAGAACTAGTTGAAACCGTGCTTCCTTCCAATAAGGAGTATTCCCGGGAGGGTCCGGGCATGGCCGCCTGGATGACATGGACGGATGAATTGAATTCGTCCATAGAACAGTCATTCCAGGACTATGGCGGGACCATGGTGGCAAGAACAAAGCACAGCGGGCTGTGGTTCTTTTTCTCCTTGGAAGCGTTCATGGCCATTGCCAGGGCTCAACTGTGGGCGAAAATGCACAAATTGGACGTGTCCATTGTGGTCATGCCGGCCACGATATATATTTCCCAGGGAGGCAAACGCTCTTTAAGCCTTGACGACGCATTGCTCAAGCAGTCCGAACCGCCGCTTTCCGGTTTTAATATATGGGTTCACCCGGAAATTGCGGAGAAGGTTATGGGCATTCCCGGGCTTGTTTTTGAGCCTGCGCAGGGAATCGAGAGCCTTGCAAAGGCAGACTGGCTTTCCATGTATGCCGACTCGCGCCTCTCTTACCGCACATCCTTTGGCTGGTATTGCATATTGAAGCCTTTGGGCAATCCTTTGGAGAAAAGTTTTCAAACGGGCTGGAGAGATTTTTTTGGTGAAATGGAGAATATACTGCAACGCCAGAAATTCAGGTATACTATTCATGACAATTTTCTGCTTTTCCCCCTGGATACGCTTTCGGAGTTCCGGATATGGGTCAGGGAATATTTTTCCCTGGTAAAACGGCTTAAGGAGGGGGAGGACGCAGAGCACTACTGGCCTTGCGTTCAAGCCGTGGTTGACAAGAAGGGCCTGGTTTTCAACACGGAACTCTCCAGTAAAGTAGAGCTGGACTGGAACCAGCTGATGCCGGACTTCCCGCATATGACTTTCAGGAATGCCTATCTCCTGGGGGAAGATTTTCTGATGCACGACGTCCGTTTTGAAACATCGGAAAACAGCATCAACGACTGGTGCAACGTCAGTCTTATAGAAGAGGGGGTTGAAAGCAGCGGATTTTTACCGGTAATAGTGCCGGCCCGGCTGGTTAACGGCAAGCTGAATCAGTGTTTTTATTGCGGCATGCGCAACCATCTCCCTGCTCAGTGCCCTTCCCGCCGTATAGGCAATTGGACTCCAAATCTGTGGCGTCAGATAGGTGTGATGGACTTTGACACCATGAACTCCGCCTTGCGTGAAATTGACCTGGCCATAAAGGAAGAAGGGCTTGAGGGCATGGCTGGCCTGCTCAGGGAAGGCGATAATCCTGAAAATCAGATGCTGCGGGCTGTGTTCGATATCAACGCGGTATTGCAGCATCATATGATGCCGCGAGTCTGGCTGTCCCACTCCAGAGATAACCCCCGGGATGCAGGCAAGTATGCGGGGCAGCATGATGACAATCCTATTTGGCGTTTTCTGGGTAAGTTGCCCGATGGCGAGCTCATTCCTTTGGAAAAGGAATTGCAAATGATTATGCAAAGCCAGCCCAGGGACTGGCGCTTGCTTAGCCTGAACGGATTTTTGGCTCTCGACCGTAGCGACCCCATTCGCGCCGCCCAGCTTTGGAGGGATGGCGAAGGGATGAGCACCAACAATCTCCAGTCCGGCTACTTTAAGTTCCTGCTGGCCAGACTGCTGGAAATTGATGGGAAGTACGAACATGCGGGCACGGCCTATGCCGAGGTGTCCATTCTTTGCCCCAACTGGATAGATCCCCTTTACCGTCAGGTTGTATGCATGGTCAAGATGGGTTTTGCCGAACAGGCGATGCCCATGTTGATGAACGTTATTTCCCAGGATCCCAACTTTTTCAATAAAGCTTTGCTTGATCCTGAAATGGAGCGCGGGCATATCCAGCTGCAAGGAGCGCTTTATTTGCCTTGGGTGGAAGCCGAAGAACTGGCGCCGAATGCCTTTGGCGAATTGCAGCAGATGCGCGCCGAGCTTTCCATCTGGTTTAAGGAAGACCACCCGTTTGCGGCGGAGATGTCCAAGAAAATCGATTCTGTTCTCAAGCTTTCGGGCATTTCCAATTATGTTGCGTACCAGCGTATTTTGCGCCAGAAAGTGGTGCTTCAGCTTGAAAAACAGGATCAGATATCGGTTGAAACTGCGGAGTTGCGCACGCGTCTGAGGCTTTACCGGCAACGCCTGGAAAGGGTGCAAGAGGAAGCGGCGTGGTTTCCTTTCCCCAGGCTGCTGGGGCAGTTCACCAGGGTGTTCAATTCTGTGGCCCAAAACACTGTTTGGGGCTTGAAGACCAATTTGCAGAATTCCGAAAATTTTAAAAAGGCGTTGCAGCTGGCCGAACGGGAAGAAGAGAGGCTAAAGAAACTTGAAAATCAGATCAGATTTTTGAAGATAGTGCGTGATTCTACTTTGTTTGTGCTGATTATGGGCAAACTGCTGATTTGGTTGGAATTGGCTGTGCTTATTCTGGTTTTTGTCGGCCTTCCGCTGCTTTTTTATTATAGCGAGAAAAACTCTTTCAGTTTTATTTCCGGGCTGCTGTTTCAGGAGCAGTGGCAATTGCAAAAGGCGCTGGTAATAATTTTGAGTGTGATTGCGCTGGCTGTGGCCGCCTTGCGAACGGCTGGCGTTTTTGAAAAAAAACGGGATCAGCTTTTGAAAAAAGGAAAAGAGAATATAGCTGGAACCAAAAAATAAAATGCTAAAAAACGCTGTCCTTGGGGCGGCGTTTTTTTATGGGTAAAATTTGCCGGAAGCAACTTTTCAATTAAAATACTATAATAAAATTTTTGCAAAGAATCATAAACCCGGAAGGTTCTGCCCGCCGGGCTCAGGCCAAGCGGAATTGCAGATCATCTTGTTTTTGCTTCCTGGCATGGCCGGCCAGCTTCTCATGAGGAGAAGAGCCACGCAAGCCAATGAGGTTTTGCATAAAGCATGCGGGCGGGAGGGTGTAATACAATTGATTCGGGGTGTTTTATAGCCATCTTCCTCTCTGCCCAAGTCTTGCTGAAAGCTTTTTTTTATCAAGCAGAGCATCTCACACTTGAAATGCTCTGCAAGGATTTGAAGACAAATCCTTGCAGCCCTACAATCATTGGGCTGCAAGGCCCCCCGTTAAGCAGTCATTTGAGGCATTAACTGCTCTAAAAGTTTTGTGTTTTGCGGGAAAGCCTGGGAGCAGGCTTGGTGGTGTGAACAGGGCGGTCAAGTGCGGTTTGTGCCACGCAAGGAAAGGGGCAGGTAGGCTGGCTTCTATAAACTAACTTGGGAAAGCCAAATTCAAAAGTGTTCCGGATATCAGCCGGAAAGAGGGGTGCGGCCAACTTTGCCCGTGTGTCTTCTTGAGACGTGTAAATGGGCTGTAAAGAAAGCCTTCGAGATAGAGCCGGCAAGCTCTCCGCCTAGCTTCTGCTGCAAGGCATTCTTGATGCAGATGGAAGTCGGCGGAGTGCGGAATGGATTTAACTGACATTGGCACAAATTATGCTTAAACAGGATTTGAGATTAAAATTTCCCAGTAAAGCAAGGTGGTAAAAAAATGAGCATATCTTCAATTGCCAACAGCATTCTTTATAATTCTGAACTTCTCAGCACAACAAGCAATACTGGCGAAGAAAGCCTGCTTGAAAAGTTGATTGCGGAAAAGAATGGAACAGGCAGTTCCACTACAGATGAAACCGCGCTTTCCCCTGGCCGCAAGCTGCTTCAGGCGGCATCCGGAGCCAGCGAGGCATTGGCTGACCTTAAGGAAAAGGGACTAGCTGTAACTCTTGATAATGTGGAACAGGAGATTCAGCGCAAAGAGACAGAGTTTCAGCTTTTGGTTGAAACTTCCCTCAAGGCGCTTGGAGTGGATGAGGACATCGAGTTCAAGATTGCGTTGGATGAGAATGGCAAAATTGTTGTGAACAGTTCTCATGAAGACAAGGACAAGGTTCAGAATTTTTTTGATAATACGCCCGCTTTGGCTGACGAGTTCAAAAATATAGAGTCACTTAAGAATTTGCAAAAGAATATGCAGAATAGCCAAGGGGCGGACATGGCCAACATCCGGCGCAGTATTCAGCTGGAAAATATGGATGCTTATTTTCAAGGCCTTCAGGAAAATCAGGGGTCATCCAGCCCTCTTATCCTCGCTTATTCCAAAAACTCAATTTTGGCGATGAGCGGAATTGACTTGAGTGTTTAGAGCCTTTTACGCTTGAGAAGCTTTGTAAGACTTTCAATAGAAATCCTTACCGTGAAATAGATGCAGAAGAGTTTTGCCAGGCGCTAGAGCGTTTCGGGTTTGAGACGCTCCCTCTGGCATTTCACGGTGAAACAGGTTTCGCCGATGCCTGGGGCAAGCGGGATTTCACACCGCCAGGGGTGAGGCTGCTGTTTTAAAGAACAAAACGCTTGGCTGTTTTAGATGTATTCAGGTTTAGAGCAGTTTAACGTTGAAAAACTTTTCTGGCAAAATGCTCCGGCGGCGTAGGCTGCGCCGCCGCCCCCCCCGTAGACGCAAGCGGAATTAACTTCCGCCGTGACGCATTTGAGTCGTACGGATGAAGACAGCAACTCTAAGCGCCGAAGGGGCGCCTCAAAATCAATCTGCTCTAAAGGCGTGCAGGCTGTTGATAACAAAAGCATCGCCGCGTTTATGAGGGGAAAACAAAATTTTTGTATTCCTCCTGCGCAGTTTTTTCGAAATTAATCTGTCTGACTTGAGTTGTTAAAAAAGGGAAAAAGCTGAAAGCTTTTTCCCTTTTTTGCGTCATTTAAAGCCCTGAGGGCTATTCAAGCCATTTGTTGTTCTTATACTGAATCAGTTCGCACATGTTGCGCTGCTGGATTACACTGCCTTCTCCCTTCAGGGCTTCTTCGCGAGAATTGGCCCGAATTTCGTAAAACCCTTCGCGGTAGCGAACTTTGCCAATGTATTTGAAGGGAGAGCTTGGGTCTGCGGGTGAAGCTTCCACATGCAAAGAGCTTGGTTCAACATAATAGTAGCGGCCCACATATTTGCCGCCTTCCTGGGTTACCTGGCGGGACGACTTGCTTGGGGCGATGCTTCTGTTGATCAGGCTTACCCGGTTGGCGCCAAAATCAACCAGCTTATTTATTACATCGCCTGGCGCGCTGCCCACTGAGGGGGTGGTAGGGGCAACAGCAACCCGCGGCTGCTCTTTAGGCGCTGGTTTTGCCTGTTCTGCTTTTGTTTTTTCTCTGGCCGCTTTTTCTTTCACTTTCTGTTCAACTTGCTCTACAGCCGATT
>CAZJFJ010000040.1:4973-7403 GCA_964545305.1 uncultured Desulfovibrionaceae bacterium | reverse complement strand
CTTTGGCCGCTTTTTCAACTTTTTCTTTTTCGGCTTTTTCTTTGGCAGCCTTTTCCTTCGCGGCTTTCTCCGCCTTCTCTTTCTCGGCCTTCTCTTTGGCTGCTTTTTCTGCTGCTGCTTTTTCCGCGGCTTCTTTTTCCAGCCGTGCAGCTTTTTCTATCAGCACATTTGCGGCTCTTTCACCGCATATGCCTGCTGCGCCCGTTAATGTGGGATTTGCACTCGCGGGGGCGGTACCATTCGCCTGGGTAACGGCGGTGGTGCTTTCTTCAATAGTTGCATTGGCGGCGGGGGGGGTAGCATTTTTTTGCTCCAGGCCGGCATTGGCTTCCTGCATCGCAGAAGCAGCTTCTTTCACTCCCGCACTTGTGGCGTTGCCTTCCTCAATGGTGGCGTTGCTGGCGCCTATGCCAGATTTTTCTTCAGGTTCAGTCGCATTGCTTGTGGCAACCGGGGTACTGTCAGATGGTGCGCTGGCGTTAAGGTTTGCTGTTTCAGAGTTCACAACGGCTGGTTCTACAGCATCTTCGCCTGACTGCATTGTAAAAATGGCAATCAGGAGGATTATAACTGCGATTAGTATAACTATGGCACTACGGCTTATTTTCATGGCTAACATCATCAAAAGTTAAAATTAAAATTTTCAAATATTGAGAAGAGAGAGTGAAGTGTGGCGATGGGGTCTATGGCATAAATGGCCCGGGGTAAAACCCCGGGCCATTTGGTCAAAATCAACAGTGCTAATTATTCAACGCTGAGTTCTACGCGACGGTTGAGGCGTCTGGTTTCTTCGGTGGCGTTGCTGTACTTGGGATTGGATTCGCCAAAGCCGCGAGCGATCAGGCGGTTGGCGGGAACACCCTGTTCAATCAGGTAGTTGCGAACAGAATTTGCACGGCGTTCAGACAAACGCTGGTTGTACTGGTCGGTGCCGAGGGAGCAGGTGTGACCGTCAACATAAATGGTTCCGGTCTGATTCTTCAGCATGGAAGCGGCTTCACGCAGGATGCCCTTTGCGGTGCTGTCGAGAGCGGCGGAGTCAAGAGCGAACTGTACGCTGCGCAGAACGATGGTTTCTCCACAATTGTAGAATACATCGTAAATGAACTGGTTCAGAGCCGGCTCGTTTGTATAAAGTTCAGCCCCGTTTACATATACGGTATTGGGGTTAAGAGCGGCGATCTGGTCGAGCTGTGCCTTGCCTTCAGCGCTGTCAGCCAGGGAAATGATGTGGATAACAGTGTTGGGGTTGGCGGCGTAAAGAGCGCGGGCCTGTTCAACAGGGCTGGAGCCGCGGTTGTTCAAGCCATCGGAAACGAGAATAAGTGCGGACCTGCCGGGCATGGCCTGCACAGCAGGAGAAACGTTCATGATGCCATCGCCAACCGCAGTCATGCGATGGAAGGTATCAAGACCGGAATCCAAAGAGTCAACGGCAGCTGCGAAAGCTTCCTTGTTATAGGGACCCTGGGCCAGAACCTGACCGAAGGGAGAGAAGGTATGCAGACCAGCAGTGTAGCTGAGGGGAGCAAGTTTGCTGTTAATGTTCTGCATGATTGTTTTCGCCATTTCAATTTTTTCTTTGCTCGCAACAGCACCGTCGGTATAAACGATGTCGCCCGGGCTATAATGCATCATCATAGAGCCGGAATAGTCCACCATGAAGTTGAAGCTATCAACTTTCGCGGTCGGATTGGGACAAAGTTGCTGTGCTTGAGCGGTTGAGGAAATAGCGAACACCATAGCCGCTGCCAGTACGAATGATTTAAGCAGTCTCATCAGGTTCCTCCAGTTTCTTGTGAAGGTGTTATGCCAGAAAATCCATGGCGAACACAATTTTTATGCATCAAAACAATTTGACGCGCAGGTTGGCAGGCTAACCTTGAAAAGTCTTGACCTACCTTGTTCACGTTATAGCTCTTCTTTAAGGTATTTTGGTGTGCTGCGTCAAGCCTGAAATGCAGAAAAGGAAAAAATATTTCTTTTCCTGTTGAGATGACTTTATGGTCTTTTTTTGCACACCCGGCTGGGAAATCATAAAAAATCATATTGCCGGAGCAAAAGCAAGCAAAGGAAGAATGTTGTCTTGATTGTTTTTGAATTCGAGGCTCTGTCTAAGTTTAAAAGCGGGCGGCCCGGGAGAAGGAAATGTCAGGCATTTCCCCTCTCTGCCAATGCCAGGCCCATGTTTTCCACTTCTTCAAGCAGAATCTGGCGGCGTATGGGTTTCACCATGTAGCTTGTGGCCTTGCCTAAAAAGAAGGCGTCATGTATTTCCTGGTTGTCGTCAAGCCCGGAAACCACGATAATCTTGACGCCGTTTTTTTCAGGTATGCCCATTTCTTTTTCAATTTCACGTATTTCACGCAAAGCCTGCTGCCCGTCTGAATTCGGCATTACCAGATCAAGAGTGATAAGCTGATAGGGGTC
>CAZJFJ010000040.1:2793-4963 GCA_964545305.1 uncultured Desulfovibrionaceae bacterium | reverse complement strand
ACGCCGAGGGGGCCGGCCAAATGTTCCAAGTGACCACCCTCGACCTCGCCAATGTCCCCAAGACGGCTGAGGGGGCGGTGAACTGGGACGAGGACTTCTTCGGCCGCCAATCCTTCCTCACCGTCAGTGGCAACATCTACATAAGCAAAAGGATGAAGTATTTTCTGCAACAAGCGTCTGCTGTCAAAGTCGTCATCAATCACTAGGCATTTCATATGATTCTTCTCCGTTTAGGCTTGATAGCATCATACTTTAATCTTTGCCTGTATGCAAGAGAAAATGTGAAAAAAGATATTGAGAAATAGTTTTTCCTATTTATCTGGCATGGCTGCTTCATCTCTTCCGTCATTCGGCATATTCAGTTTTGACGTATCTTGAGGCGGCGCGGCCTGTGTCGTCCACAACCCGGATGTTGAACAGCCCTTTTTGGGCTGGTTCCCAGTAGAAAGGTGAATTTGTTGAACTGCGCCCTATGAAAACGTCATTCACAAACCAGTACAAGGCTTTTGTCCCGGCAGCGGCGGTTGCTGTTAGGGCGATTGCCTGCTGCCCGCTTCGGCGCGGTTGCAAGGTGTAGGTTTTTCCTTTTAATGGCGAGGTGATTTCCGGTTTTTCCCCCAGAATCGGCTGGTCATCATTTATGCACAGATCATTGCGGGGGGGGAGCACACGGGGAAGCCCTGCGCGGCTGAATGCCTGCAGCAGGTCGGAAGGCCAGAATTCATATACCCGTGCTTCCACATCGTCCTGATTATAGGGAGGACAGGCGGTTTCTCCGGTGACCCGGTCGAAATAGACCGGGCGGTGGACGGTATCCATTTTTATGGGGGACTTGCCGGGAATAAACAGTGTTTTGCCCAGGCGGGGGCACCACCTGGTCGGCAGGTCGCCGCTGGACAGGCAGACCTCAACTTCAACGATATTTTCCGGTTTTTTGCGCTCCGGTTCCTTTAGGTCCGGATATTCGGCTTTGAGAGAATCTATCAGAGCAAAAAATAGCGGAGCTGCTGTGTTTGCTCCAATCAGCTCCTGGTTTCCCGAGTTGTCGAAATTGCCCAGCCAAACCACCAGAACATAAGGCCCTGCAATTCCTACGCTCCACGCATCGCGGAAGCCCCACGAAGTGCCTGTTTTCCAGTATGCGGGAAGGGATTCCGCTTGTGCGGCGGGCGAATTGCCGGGCCTTGGGTTCTTGGCCAGCATGTTCATGGTTATGTAGCATGCTTCGGCGCTCAGAAGGCGAATGCCTTCAGCGTGGTCTAAGTTTGGCTCAAAGCGCAGCGGTTTAAGCACCCCCTGATTGGGGAACATGGCATAAAGGCGGGCTTCTTCCTGCATGCTTACTTCGCCTCCTCCCAGCACCAGCGCCAGGCCGTAATGATCTTCACTGGCCATTCGGCTGACTCCGCCCGCTTGTAGAAATTCGTAGAAATTGGGGTTTTTCAGTCGCGAAGCCACGTATACCGCCGGGATGTTACGGCTTTTTACCAGGGCCTCGGTTGCGGAAACCGGGCCGAGAAAGCGGCTGTCAAAATTTTCCGGAGAATATGAGCTGAACGCAGTGGGCACATCCTTGAGCATGGTTCCGGGGTGCAAAATGCCCTGGTCTATTGCCAGTGCGTATATGAACGGTTTTAACGTGGAGCCGGGCGAGCGTTTGGCGCTGGTTCCGTTAATCTGTCCCGAAATCTCCTTATCAAAAAAATCCGCAGAGCCTATAAGCGCTTTCACTTCCATTGTCCGCCAGTCAACCAGGAGCGCAGCCGCGTTTTTCAGCCCTTTGCGTTGTTTTGCTTCCATATAATTTTTTATTCTGCGCTCAAGCAGGTTTTGCAGAGGCAGGTTTAAGGTGGTTTTTATAATCGGCGTGTTCTTGGCGCGGAAGCGGTACTGCTTTAAAACCTGCTCGACCATATGCGGCGCTCTGAAGGGAAGATCTTCCGGAGTGGAAAGCTTGAGCGGCATTTTAAACAGAGGTTGCAGGCGGAAGTCTTCGGGGTGTTTAGCAACCCATTTTTCATAAAGCCGCTGCCTTGCCTGGATTAGGGAGCTGCCCAGCGAGGCCTGCCCGTTGCTTGCCCCGTAAGTGCTGGCCAGTCGGCGGTTTGGCGATTGCGGAAGAACTGCGAGAGTGAGGCTTTCGGGCAGGGTCAGATATTTGGGCTGTTTT
>CAZJFJ010000040.1:2543-2783 GCA_964545305.1 uncultured Desulfovibrionaceae bacterium | reverse complement strand
ATATTAACGAGGCGGTTGCGGCTCCTTCAATGTTGCGTCCATAAGGAGCGAGATTAAGGTAGGCCTCAAGGATTTCGTCCTTTGAATAGCAAAGTTCCAGTTGAACCGCTCTGGCGATTTGGACGAGTTTTCCCCCAACGCTGCGGGTGTTCAGATTCCAGCGCAGCCGGGCCAGCTGCATGGTGATTGTGGAGCCGCCCTGGCGGGGTTCGCCGCTGAAGTAGGTGCGCCAGCCGCCCC
>CAZJFJ010000040.1:0-2533 GCA_964545305.1 uncultured Desulfovibrionaceae bacterium | reverse complement strand
AGGGGTTGAACCCGGGGTGGAGGTAAAACCAGTTATCCTCATATATTTGCGCGGCTTCAACCAGATTGGAGGGCATTTCTTCAAGCGGCAGCCATAGCCGGTAGCGGTGGTCTTTGGCCAAAGTCAGGCGCAGGAGGTTGCCGTTGTCGTCATACACCGCCGTGGAAAGAGGAACCCCTTCCCAGAGGGGGGGATGGGGGTAGAGCCTGAACCCGGTGAAAATGGCGGCAAGAATGATGGCTGTGGCCGCCAAGTTCATAAACTTGCGGCGGGTTGGCCTCAATGCTGCCGGCAGGTGGGAAAATAGTTGTTTAATCACAAACAAGACGCGAAAAGGTTAAACCGGTAAAAAAATCAGGATGAAGGCCCCCGGCGGAAAGAATCTTATCCGGAAACTTCTTTCCGCCGGGAGCGGCATTTATTTTACAACCTTAATGGTTTTTCCGCCCGGGGTGCGGGCCTGGATGGCGCGGTCGTACATTGATTCGCCATACAGGGCCGGAATTGCGAATTCCCCGGCGTTGGTAGCTCTGATTACATAGTATGTGGAAGACACATCGGGTGTTGCCGTGCAATATATCAGAGCCCGGTCTTCGCGCTCTTCCATGTGGTTCAGTGAAATGCTCTTCATTGACTGGATATTGGCCGGAACGGGGGCAGTCACGTCATTTCGCGGCGCCAGTTCGAAACCGCCGGGGAGGAGGTCCACCAGCACGGCTCCGCCCACGGTTTCATCCGAAGTGGAGCGGATTTTCAGAAGAACGAAGACTTCCTGACCCAGTTTTATTTCGTTTATGGGCTCTCCGTTTGAATTGTAGTATTCCTTAACAACTTCAAGGCCATTTTTGATGGGAGAGTCCGAAGCGTTCAGGTCGAACCCGGATTGCTCCATTGCGTACCACGCGGGCAGCGGAACCGACTTGTTCAGTATCAGCGCTTTTGCTTTTGCATCGAAAACCGCACTGGCAATCAACCCGGTGATTTCTGAAATCTCCCTGGCCTTGCTCATGTCGAGGCTGTCGGCCTGGAGTATTTTTATTTCGCCCTGTTGTACGGTGTCATGTTCGGCGTATTTGTTCAGGGCCAGCATGCACACGGCTGACGACAAGGTGGTGAAACGGTTTTCAATTAGCGGGCGGGCGATGTTTTCCAGCGCTTCCGGTGTGAGGCTCAGGGCCTGTTTCGGGAAGTGGGACTGAATGAGGTAGAGCATGGATGCATCGCGTACCAGATTGTCGTAATATCCCTCATCATGCCATTGCCCGTAGGTTTTGCGGTTTAACTCTTTAAGCGAGTGCTCAATAAGGGCGTCGGCCTCCTTGTCCTGTTTCAGAATTTTATAGGTGGCGGCCATATAGGCCCCGGTCAGGTCTGATTTCAGCTCTTCAGGGTAGTACTTATTCATGTCGCGGCTCACCGCAGCCAGCAGGTTGGTCGGTATCTGCTCCTGCCTCGCGGTCAGGTATGCGATATATGCCTTCAATCTCAGGCTGGGCAGGTCGTTATAGGCCGGGTTGGACGCATAGGCGTTCAGGTAGTTGTTCGCATTCTGCAACAGGCTTTCCGGAACAGCGATATTGTTGTCCCTGAGTTCAAGCATATAATGCAAGGCATATGCGGTTACAAACGGGTCTACTTCCGGGGTGGCCGTCCAGTTTCCAATTCCCCCCGAAGCGTTTTGGCGGGTGGAAAGAATTGCCAGAACCGCTTTGTGGACTTCTCGCCCCTTTTCCTGATCGGAGTCTATCAGCCTGAACTCCGGGCGCTGCTGTTGCACCAGGTAGGGAACCGCAGCGCTGATTAATTGTTCGGAGCAGTAATGGGGGTAGTTGATCAAATAGGACGAAAGCCCGCGGGCAAGCACCAGCGGCACGTATGAGGCCGCGATGTTCCGTGTGGCGAATTCATCATACATTTCCCGCAACTGTTTTATCTGGACGGATGGGCTGTCCATGCGTCCGATGTTTACTTCAGTGCGGAGCGCTTCGGCCGGGCGTACCGAGATTTCAGCGCTCCGGCGTGAGATCTTGTCTCCATAGGAGGCATTGAAGGCCAGTCTGGAAGCTCCCAGCTTGCTGGTAGCCTTTAGCTGGAAAGTGACCGTGCTTTCCTGTTTTTCGGCCAGATTCACGGTGGCGCTGGCTGCTCCTGTGTTTTCAAGCCCTTCTCCCGTGTCCAGGGAGATTGTCACAGCAATGGGCCGGCCATCCTGATTTTGCATATTGTTGCTTATGCCCAGGCTGATTTCGAAGCTGTCGCCGGGCGCGACCATGGCGGGCACGTTCGGTGTCATTATGAAGTCGTCCCGCACTACGGTTGAGGCCTGGAAGGTGCCGATTCTGGAGGGGGTTACGGCCACGGCCATGACCCTTATTTTCCCGTTGAAGTAGTCCGGAACCTTGTAGGTCAGTTCTTTTTCTGTCGTCGGTTTTTCTTCAAGGCTTCGACGAACCTGCGCCAGCAGAGCTTCTTTCTCTTCCGGCAGGGTTCCGGCCAGATCGACAAAATTATAGATATGGCTTGCGCGCAGGAT
>CAZJFJ010000039.1:0-16042 GCA_964545305.1 uncultured Desulfovibrionaceae bacterium | reverse complement strand
GGTATGGGTTCCTTCCGCCACTACCCTGCCCTGATCCATCACCAAAATCCGGTCTGCATTCAACACTGTGGAAAGACGGTGAGCGATCACAATGCTAGTGCGCCCTTGCATCAGGTTTTCAAGCGCCTTTTGGACAATGCGTTCGGATTCAGAGTCCAGGGCGCTGGTGGCTTCATCCAGAATCAACAAGGGGGAATCCTTATAAATAGCTCTGGCAATGGTAAGGCGTTGTTTTTGCCCCCCGGAGATTTTTACCCCCCGTTCTCCTACTCTGGTATCGTAGCCTTCAGGCATATCTTCAATAAATTCATCCGCGTAGGCAAGCGCCGCAGCTTTTTTTACCTTGTCGGGATCGAGTTTGGCAATGCCGTATCCGATATTCTCCATCACACTGGTGTTGAACAGAAATGTGTCCTGTGAAACTAAAGACACATAGTTTCGCAGCGATTTTAAAGTATACTCGCCGGTAGGCAGCCCGTTAATCAGAACTTCGCCCTCCTGCTGATCGTAGAAACGGGGAATAAGGTTCACAAAAGTGCTTTTGCCCGCCCCGGAAGGGCCGACAATCGCAATCCGCTCCCCGCCTTTCAACGAAAAGCTCACATTTCGCAATGCGGGAGGATCTTCCGGGTTATAGGCGAAAGTCACATTCCTGAATTCAAGTTCACGGAAGGGTTCGTTAAGAACCGTGCTCCCTTCGCTTTCAACTATTGTATCAGGAGAGTCGATTACCTCAAAAACGCGTTCCGCACTGGCCAGAGCCTGTTGAATGTTGTTATTGGCGGCGGTTATTTTCTTTACCGGCTCATAAAGCATGATCATTGCCGCCAGAAATGAAAAGAACGTGCCCGGGGTAGAAATCCCTTCAAGCACCTGCCTGCCGCCATACCAGATAACAATCGCCGCCGCTATGGCGCCGATAAACTCCATTACCGGAGACGACATCTGGTTTGTTTTGGCCTGTTTCACAGCCAGGTTGACAAGGCGCTTGTTTTCCTCGGCAAAGCGCTGGGTTTCCTTTTCTTCTGTTGAAAACGCTTTCAGCACCCTTATGCCGCTGAATATCTCATTCAGGAAAGTTGAAATGTCAGCTATGGTCGCCTGGCTTTTTCGTCCTATCTTCCTGAGCCGCCGCCCAAAATAAATAAACGGCAGGAATGCAAGGGGCAATGCAAGCAGGCCGATGGCCGCAAGGAATGGGTCACGGTAAATCACAAGAGCAATGAGGCCCACTGCGGTTATAAGTTCTTTGAATATTGAAATGATTGAAGGAAGGCTTGTGCGTATAAGCATGACGTCATTAATGATGCGCGACATGAGCATGCCAACCTGATTGTCTTCAAAAAATTTAAGGGGAAGGTAGATAATTTTATTATAAAGCTCGTCCCTGAGTTCTTCCAGAACATGCAGCGCGCAATACTCCATAAGAAAAGTCTGTACAAAGCGGCAGACGCCTTTGACCAGCTCGACAAAGACAAACACGGGAGGAATTATGGCCAGGGCTGTTGAGTTTTTTTCAATAAAAATGTTGTCCAGGGCCGGCTGGATAAGATATGCGGTGGCGGCTGTGGCCAGGGCTGCAAAAATCATTGCGATGACAGCAAAGGAAATTCGCACTTTATAGGGCTTAAAATACAGTAAAATACGTTTCAAAAGGCGCAAGCTTTCTTTAAAGCTGTGCTGGGGCATTATGATTTGTTCGGCCATTTTTCAAAAGTTTAGTGTTAGAGGGGTTTTAAATCAGGCTGATGCATGATAAATGGAGCAAGGAAAAACAACAAGCTTAAAACTAGCCGTATAATTATGCCAAAAAAAACAACTCTGCAAGGGTTAAAAAAAAATCCTGAACTTTCCCCTGGCCCCCTTTTTCGTCTGAACAAGCTGCTTGCCCATGCAGGATACTGTTCGCGGCGAGCGGCAGACGAGCTTATCGCCGCCGGACGGGTGCGCGTAAATGGCGAGGTGGCCGAAACCGGCCAGCAGGCGCATCCTCTGAACGACAAAATTACAATTGACGGAAAATTGATAAAATTGCCCGGCGGGGAAGAGCATACATATATCATGCTGCATAAGCCAATTCATGTGGTAAGCACGGCGAAAGATCCTCAAAATCGCCAGACTGTTCTGGATATTCTTCCTGAAGAATGGAAAAATTCAAGGCTGTACCCGGTGGGCAGGCTTGACTATTTTTCCGAGGGGTTGATTCTTTTGACAGATGACGGAGAAATAACCTTCAGGCTGACTCACCCCGGCTGGCATATCCCCAGAGTGTACGAAGTTAAGGTGCGCGGAGAAGTTAAAGAGCAGGCTCTGCAAATGATAAGAACGGGAATGACCCTGGCTGAAGGTGAAACGCTCGCCCCTGCCGGGGTTGAAACGGTTCTGGAAAAAAATGGTGATACAATCCTGAGGCTAACCCTGCACCAGGGGGTGAACCGGCAAATCAGAAGGATGTGCAGAGATCTGGGCCTTACAATCCTCTATTTGCGCCGCGTGCAAATGGGGCCGCTCCATTTGGGGCTGCTGCGAAAAGGGGAAGCCAGGCCGCTTGCCGATGATGAGCTGCTGGCTTTGCAACAAGCTGTAAACCTGGCTTGAGACATTTGTTAAAAGTTGAAAAAGCGCGTGCCGGTCTCAAAAAATATGGTCGGGGCAGCATTCCGCCTCAATACCCTTCACGCCTTTCCATTCGCAAAGCTTTCGCAGAACATCCCCGACAGTTCTTCTCTTCTCGCCGTAAAAAACTTGGCGTCTGTATTTAGGGGCAAAAACAATATGATATTTGCAATTCCACTTTGTGTGGGCTAAACTTTTATTGTCACTCATGTGACCTCCTTTTGATTTGTAGGTTCGCAGTTGCCAGACCGCGAATCATGTTTAACAAATCAAAAGGAGTTATAATTACTGAAGCATAGCTGTAAGCTTTTTAGAACCTCCCGCCTAGCGGGAGGTTTTCTTACACAAAAAAATCCCCGCGAAAAATGCGGGGATTTCAAGCATGCTGATGTTATCCAAGCTGGGCCAGCAGTTCTTCCTTTATTTGGGGAATGGGCTTTGAACCATCAAGCTCAATATACCTGAAGCCGTTCGGCCCGGCCAGATCGCGGTAGAAATAGCTTGCGCCCAGGGTGCCCTCTTTCTCATTATAATAAATGTTGTGACGCTTGTTGATGGCGTCTTCATCCTGGTCATCGGCGCGGGCGGACAAAGCCCCGCCACATACGCGGCAGGTTTCGCCATTTGGCCTGATGGCCTCAATATGAATGTTGTTCGGATGGTTGTTATCTGCGGCGCAAAGGCGACGGCCCATAATTCTTTGCTTTGCAGTTTCGCGGGGAAGAAGAATTTCAATTACATAGTCAAGCTTCATTCCTTCCGACTGCAAGGCTTCCCACAATTTTTGCGCCTGCACAATGTTGCGGGGAAATCCATCCAGAAGCCAGCCGTTAGCACCTTTTTCCTTGAGGGTTTCCAGAACCATGGGGATGGTGATTTCGTCCGGGACCAGTTCGCCTCGGTCAATATAGGCCTTGGCTTGTTTTCCAAGTTCCGTTCCGTTCTTGATGTGCTCACGGAATATCACGCCAGATTCGATGTGCGCGATATTGAACTTGTCTTTCGCCAAAGCACCCTGAGTGCCCTTGCCGCTTCCATTGGGGCCAAAAATAATAATATTCACAGCAAAACCTCCGTAAGTAATTGCGAAATTCTTTTAAGTCGAAAAAATCACTTAGTCAATGAAAGCTCCCGGATAAGCGGCGAAAAACAATTTCTGTTTTTCTTACAACCGCCTCGATGCCATTGGGAAATTGAATTGTCATTATGCCGCTTCCCTGTCCCGACTTTCTGCGCGCAATAGCCTTGTTTATTTCAAAAAGCTGGGCCGATGGGGTAAATATTTGCGGAAGTGAGCAGGATTCGGCCAATTTTTTCAGGCATTTTCTGAAAATTTTCAGCCTTACCGCCTCTTCTTCTCCCAGAATCGCGGCGAAAGAAAGAACAATTTCGCCGTTTCCAGTTTCCAGGCTGAAGCGAGCCAAATACCTGTCCCAAAACGCCTGCTCTTTTCTGGCCATAAGCCATAAATTTCCGGCATGTTCCAGATATCCCCTGTTTTCGCTCAGAAGCTGGGGAATTATATTCATACGCACCCGGTTTCGCATAAAAGCAGTGCTGGAGTTGCTTTCATCCACGATAAAAGGCACGTTGAGCTCCTCCAGCATTTTTTGCAAAAGCTTGCGCGGCTGCATCAAAATTGGCCGGATCAGGCTGCGTTTGGGGTCATGGGCCGGCATGCCCCCCAGTTCGGGCCAGCCGCATCCGCGGCTCATCCGCATAATCTGATCTTCGGCCAGATCATTCAGGTTATGTGCCAGAGCTATATAATCGAGCCCTTTCTGAACGCGTGCCCTTTCAAAAAAGGCATAGCGCCAGTTGCGCCCTTTTTCCTCAAGGCCGGTGTTTATGTCTTCTTCACAAGGTGTGGCGTGTTCAATATTGCAGGGAACATCCAGCTTGGTGCAAAATTCTTCAACCCATTCGGCTTCTGCCTGGGCGCTGGGTCTGAACCCATGGTTTAAATGCGCCACTTCAAGAGATAGATTAAATTTTTGTTGCAGTGCTTTTAATATCAGAAGAAGACACAAAGAATCCACTCCGCCGGACACTCCAACCAAAACGCCCTTGCCAAACAATTCGCCTGAAATAATGTCCTGGCTGAAATCAGAAATTTCAAGCGCAAGATGCGCCCATTGAGGAGGCAGATCCTGTATGCGCTTTGGAAGCTCCAAAGGAATTTGCGGCAAAATGTCACTGTTCATGTTTAAAGTTATACTTTAATTTTCTGGTTGATAATTAAACATAAATAATCAACCATATGCTGCAATAACCCTGCAGAGGCAAAGGCGATACATTCGCAATGAAGCTGATTTTGCGCCCTGACAAGGGTTTCAAGAACTATCCCTTCCCCTTCAGTGTCAAGAGCGAGAGCATAGGGCCCACAGCTCTCAAGGTGCTCCGATTGCACCTTGCTGAGCATCTCCTTTGGCACCGGCAGCCAATAGAGGCCAGGAATACTGGAGGCAAACTCCAGTTGATCAAGGTATTTTTTCAGCTCTGTTTTTTGGACAGGCGAGCAAGGGATTACAATTTCTTCTTCCATTTTATTCATCCAGGTTAAAAAAGCTGCGAAGCAGGCTTATTTGGCCAGAAACATCTCCATGCTGCTTCTGGAGGCTTTTTATGAAACTGACAGGGGCATGGTTAATTTTTTTCAAAACAGAACTTAACATGAGCCTGAGAGCTTCCTCTGTTTCCGCATCCACAGGGCCGATTTTACGCAGTGTTTTTTTCAGTTCGTCATTTGCCAGTTTTTGCGTATGCTCGAACAAGTCTACAATTGTGGGCTGCAGGAGCAATGAGTTTTTCCAGCCCATGAACCGGAGCGCCTGCTGCCTGGTTATGGCCAAGGCTTTTTCTATTTCAGAAGCTCTTTTTTGTTTGTTTTTATCCACTTCGGCCTGAATGTCGTCCAAGTCCATCACAGTTATTCCGGGCAAGCCTCTGACTTCAGGAGCTATATCCCTGGGCATGGCTATGTCGATACACAAAATTTGTTTTTTCCTGTTGCGTGGGAACATTTCCGGGTATAACAGGCAGCTTGGGGCGGAACTTGAACAGACAACAAGGTCCGCCTTTCCCAAAGCCTCTCCCAGGTTTGACAGTGGGAGCGTTTCTCCCCCCGTTTCTGCTGCCATTTCCTGTGCTTTTTCTTCAGTCCTGTTTACATGGACAAAGCCCGAGCAACCTTCACTTTTCAAATATGTGGCTGCAAGGCAGGCCATTTCGCCCGCTCCCACAATTAATGCGGTCTTTCCGGAAAAATTTCCCATAATCCGTTTGGCCGCGTCTACCGCTACATGGCTTACAGAGACGGATGATTGGCCTATCCGGGTTTTGGTGCGGACTTCCTTGGCGGTAAAAAAGGCGCGGTGAAACAGTTTGTTCAAAATAGTTTTGCTGGTTCCTTCCCTTACAGCCCGCCTATATGCTTCCTTCATCTGACCAAGAATCTGGGCTTCCCCCAGCACCATGGAACCCAGGCTGGAAGCGGTGTTGAACAGATGTTCCACTGCTTCTTTTTCTTCTTTGCAATAAGCATTTTGCTCAATAATTTCTTCCGGCGCGCCGCAAAGTGAAGACCATGCCCGGAGTATTTTTTTTGTTATTTCCGGATTTTTTGAATAAGCTAAAACTTCAACCCGGTTGCAGGTTGAAAGCAAAGCCAGCTCGTCCGTCCTGTCGGAAAAAATTCCGAAATTGGCAAAGGCGAAATTACTTTCCCGGAAAGCAAGTTTCTCTCTAAGTTCTATGCTGGCGCAGGCGTGATTTACTCCCAGCAAATAAATACTACCCAGCGTTTCCAAATGACTCTCTCTTGATTCCAGTTATCCGGACTGTGATCTTTTTATTCAGCTCCTGCGGCAAACAGGCATCCATTAAATTTTTTAGATATAAAAACCGTTTTTCGCAAAAATTTAAACTCAATTCCGCAAGCTCTCTAAGTAATTGGTGTTTGTTTTCAGGATCAAGATCAAGCTCAAGAATTAACGGCCGGGCAAAGAGCATCAAATCTATTGCGTCCTTGTATCTTTCCTTCGTCAAATTTGCAAAATCCCTGCAAATCAATTTCGACAACGCCGGGCCGGCCAAGCCTGCACCAACCGCAACATTAAGTTCTCCATTGTTCAATGAGGCCGGAACAGTAAAATTTCCGTCATCAGGGCAGGAGGCGCTGTTGCATAAAAGCCCTCTGGATTTACATATCAATGCGATTTCGCGATTCAGCGCGCAATCATTTGTTGCTGCAAAAACCAAAACCGCCCGGTCAATATCTTCTTCTGAAAATTTGCGCTCTATTCTCTCAAAAGCTTGAAATTTTCTCAGTGGAATTTCAGCCGCGCCAGGGGTGGATGGAGCGACCATTTTAACCTTGCCGGCCCCGGCTTCAAGAAGGCGCAAAGCCTTTCTGCAGCCGACGCATCCAGCCCCCACCACCAGGCAGGAAAGACCGGAAAGCTCCAGCAGAATAGGATAGTTGAACATGGCTTACTCCTGCTGCGGCAGCATCCAGTCGCTTTCTCTGAATATCTGCTCATACAGGCCTGCTGTTTCCAAGGCGGAACCAGGCTTGGCGCTGTATCCAGCTCCATTTTCAAGCTTTAAAAAAGAATATTCGGACAAAATTTTTCGCAAATTCCTGCGCCGCCCGTTTTCTTCTTCACAGGCCAGGTAGTTGGCCTCATTTTCAATAATAGGCCGGCAGCATACCCCCAAGCCGTCAAAACAGGTCTCCAAGCCAAGCAGATCTTGCGGGTATGGGGCAGGTTCCTCTGGCTTGGAAAGCACCTTTAGAAATAAGTTTTCCTTGATCGGTTTAAGGCATTTGACGTCATACGGGCAGGGCTGCGATTCAAGGCAGGGCAAGCAGGGTTGAATTGCCTGCCACACTCTGTGCCCCTCGCCATAAGGCCCGGTTTCATAGGCCCAGGCCGAAGACAGGAAAAAGGCTTCCACCGGCACCCCGTGATGGGCCGCCAGATGCATCCCTCCCGTATCCGGGGTGAGCAGGCGATCCAGCTTTGAAATTTTTTCCGACAGTTCGATCAGCCCGGTGGCTCCCGCCAGGTTTTCCGTCTTATTCAAAACTCCGGCCGGAAGCTCGCGCATTATATCTCTGCCAGTGGCGAACTCCTTACTAGTTCCAAACAAAAAAACATTGGGCTGCCCCATGCGTTGCCAAACCGCGCTTATACATCTTGCCCAAAATGCAGGGGGAACTGAACGGCGCGCCATGCGCCCAGCCAGCATGACCCCCAGCCCGCCGCCTTTGGGTGAAGCTTTGGGGTTCACCTCTCCCGGGGGCACAGGCCTATTGGCAAGCAACCCCCACAAATCCATCAGATTCAATGGGGCTGTGCGTCTTTCAGAAGACCAGCGAAAAGCCAGGTTCAACCATGAGCTCATCAAGGCCTGTCCCCTGTCTAACCAGTGCCCGTGCATGATTTCAGGGGGCCATAATGTTGAAAGGGCCAGGTTCATGCCTGAAAAATTAAGATTGTACACCCGGTTGAAGTTCTGTTTTTTTAGCTTTTCAAGTTGTGGAAGCACGCCCTCAAGAATTGAAAAGCCGTCGCAATTACCAGCATGGGCCGCGATGCCGTGTACTTCTGCGAAAGGATATATCTGCGATGCGAAATCCGTCAGGCTGCCGTCAACCAGCAGATGCACGCGCCCTGCACGCGCGAGGCTGAGAATCAAACGCTTGGTTTGCAGCAAATCGCCCATACGGGCCAATTGAATTACAAGCAGGTTCATAAGTCTCCCATCTATGCGTCACAAGCACATTGCATAGCAAATATACAATATATTCACAATCCTGCATACACGTCCTTATCATTGCTTAAGCTATGGAAAAAGATTATAGTCAGCAGGCTATGAAAATGGATAAAAAATTGCGTATTCTGCTTATTTTGCCTCTTTACGGGGGCTCTCTTCCCATCGGGCGTTTTTGTGCGCAGGCCCTGCAAAACATGGGGCACCTTGTGGAAATATTTGAAGCGCCCGATTTTTATTCATCCTTTTCAGCACTTAAACAGCTGCGAGTTGGGGCCGGCCGGCTTGAGCATCTGGAAAACGGCTTTCTCCAGCTGGTTTCACAAGCGGTTCTGGCCAAGGCGGAAGTTTTTGAGCCTGATCTTGTGTTGTCCATGGCCCAGGCCCCTCTTTCCCGCCAAGCTCTGAAAAAACTTTCAAAAAGCAACATCACCACCGCCATGTGGTTTATGGAAGACCACAGCCTGTTCACCTATTGGAAAGGTTTTGCCCCATACTACGATTATTTCGCGGTTATCCAGAAAGAGCCGGTGTTGTCGGAACTTGAAGAAATGGGAGTGAACGGCCTTTACCTCCCCATGGCCGCCCTGCCTTCTTTTCACCGGCAGGAAACTCTTTCGGGCGTGGATCAAAAACGTTTCAGTTCAAACCTGTCTTTCATGGGCGCGGGCTACCCCAACCGCAGAATTGCTTTCCGCCAGCTGACGGGCTTTGATTTTAAAATATGGGGCACGGAATGGGATTCCGAACCCATCCTGGAACCTTTTGTGCAGTTGCGCGGAGCCCGTATTTCACCAGAAGACTGCGTTAAAATATACAATGGGAGCAAAATAAATCTTAATCTGCACTCTTCCGTGCATACCAGCAAACTGGTCACTCTTGGCGATTTTGTGAACCCACGCACTTTTGAGGTGGCGGCCTGCGCCGCCTTTCAGCTTGTGGATAAACGCAGCCTGCTGCCCGAGCTGTTTAATGAAAAAGAAATCGCCACTTTTGAAAGCATGGAAGAATTGCTTGATCTCATTCCCTATTATCTTGAAAACGGCAGCAAACGGCTGGAAATGGCTTTGGCTGCTCAAAAAAGAGTTATTAAAGAACACACTTACCATCACAGAATGCAAACCATTATTGACTTCATAGCAGGCAGACAGCCGGAGTGGCCTGCTGAACAAAATCGTTATCAGGGGGTTATGGACAACCTCCCGCCCGAACTGTTTTCCCAGGTGGAGGAACTTCTTGTCCGTCTGGATTTGCCTGCGGACATTGCCTTTGACGATTTGATCTGGACGCTGCGCAAGCAGCAAGGAGCCCTTTCCGGGCTTGAAACAGGCCTGCTTTTTCTTGATGAGTGGAAAAAACAGTATCTTAAAAATTAATCCGCCTTTCGGGCCAGCGCAAAACTTTACCTGTATCTTAAAGCTAAGAAACCCACTACTTTGTTGTGCAAGAAGCTGTGAAATATTTTAATTAAAAAATCTCCATAAAACATATTTTGGCGTGTGGAATAATCTTTTTCAACGCCCGTGAGATTGATTCAGGCGGCTTTTCCCCATCATTAACCGAACTTTGATTAAATACAACTTGAAACGCCACATTAACATAAAAGTAAATATTGGCCGTTCCTTGTAGACGTTCTTGTCTGAAATTGCCTGCCACTTGAACCTTGCCAGCTTACCAAAATGAATACTTCAAGAGACAAATATTTCAGCATTCTCGGGCCAGCGACGCCAAAGCCCCTTGGCCTCAGCAAGAAATTTGTCTGATTGCCTAAAAAAAGCCGCGCAAACTAAGTTTATGCAGCTTTTTCTTAATGTACGCCCTTTACTTTAACTTTTCCAGCACATCTTCAGGCATGGAAAAAGAATGTTCTTTAGCAGGGAACACATTCTCTTTAACCTCCCTGCAATAGGCTTGGGCGGCTTTTTCAAACTCCTGGCCCAGTTCGGCATAACGTTTTACAAATTTTGGCAAAAAGCGGTCATAAAGCCCCAGCATGTCATGCATTACCAGCACCTGCCCATCGCAATGCGGGCCGGCTCCAATGCCTATGGTGGGGATATGAAGGCTTTCGGTAATCATCCTGCCAAGGTCGGCCGGGATGCATTCCAGAACCAGGGAAAAACAGCCTGCATCCTGCAGACGCAACCCCTGTTCAATCAGCCTTTTCGCAGCTTCAATAGTTTTGCCCTGAACCTTGAACCCTCCGAATTCAGCAGCCCGTTGGGGAGTGAGCCCAATGTGCCCCACTACGGGAATGCCTACGCTGGTTATCGCACTGACCTGCTCATAATAGGGTCCTTCCAGTTTTACCGCGCGTACCCCGCTTTTTTGCACAAGCTCGGCTGAATTTTTAAGGGCACTGTCCACGCTCCGCTCATAAGTCATGAAAGGAAGATCGGTTACAACCATTGCCCGCTCTACCCCGCTGATCACAGAACGGGTATGTGAAATCATGTCCTCCAGCGTGACCGATACAGTATCCGGCCTGCCCAGCATGACCATGCCGAGAGAATCGCCAACCAGAAGCATGTCCACGCCCGCCCGGTCGAGCAGGGTGGCGGAGGTATAGTCGTAGGCTGTGAGCATGGCGATTTTTTCTTTGCCCTTCATTGCCCTTATATCACTGGTGCCAATTGGCTGTTTCATACTAAACTCCTGAAAAAGGCCATTGCCTTAATAAAAACATATCTCTTGAACAAAACGAGGCTTTAGTCTAAATTTTATTTATCGTGAATGCAAATTTTAATTTTTATCTAGGAGCTGAATATGCAGGAACACACTGGGATTATTACATTTCACGGAGCGCCCTTGACCCTGGAAGGCAGCAGTGTAGAGGTCGGTTCCCAAGCCCCGGACTTTAACGTTTGCGCCAATGACCTCAGCCCGCGCACACTGGCGGACTACAAAGGCAAAATTTTGATTGTTTCCACGGTTCCTTCCCTGGATACCGGAGTTTGCGACCTTGAAACCCGCCGTTTTAACGCTGAGGCGGCCAATCTTTCCGATGACATCCGCATTCTTACCATAAGTGTGGATTTGCCTTTTGCGCAAGCCCGCTGGTGTGGCGCTACAGGAGTTGATCGCCTTGAAACGCTTTCAGACCATAAGGAACTTTCATTTGGGCATGCTTATGGAGTTGTAATCAAGGAACTGCGCCTGCTTGCCCGTACCGTATGGGTTATAAACCGTGAAGGCAAAATTATTTATAAGGAAATTGTGCCCGAAGTAACCACCGAGCCTAATTATGAAAACATTTTGCAGGCAGCCACCGACTACAGGTAAATTTGCCTGAAGGTGTCTTTGGAGTTTTTCTGGCTGACAACAAAAAAAGTTTTCTCAGCCAGAAAAACTCCACCTGCCCATGAACCGGGTCACTTCAAACTGATGAGGAATATCGCACACAAAAATGCCCGGATGTTCAAAGTCGATGGCTGTGTTTTTCTTTGAACATGCTGCTTTATGGTGGAAAAACTAGCCGGTGTCTCTTCTTTAGCGGGCAGGCAAGAATTTTTGCAGAGCATTTCAAATGTTAAATGCTTTAGGTGTATAGTCCCATATTGTGATGGGTCGGGTCGAAATGAAATAGTTGTGGAGTTTCTCTCCATGTTTTAACGATAAATTCATATGGTGTCAGGCCATGAAGTGTTTTCAAACGTTTGGCAAAATCATAAGCAGCAACAAATGCGTCTAGATGTTCCCGTAATTGTTGATGAGTCTGATAATAATAGCGGTTGACTGTAGCTTCTTTCAAGGTGCGGTTCATCCGCTCTACTTGCCCGTTGGTCCAGGGGTGGTTTGGTTTGGTCAGTCTGTGCTCAATTCCGTTGGCCATGCAGACTCGATCAAAGGGATGCCCTCTGAGCATGGCCGTTGGCCCGGAACGATTTTTCGGCAAATCGGCAAATTGAATACCATTGTCGGTAAGAATCGTATGAATTTTATATGGAACGGCTTTAATTAAATTTTCCAGGAAAGCTTTAGCAGTAGCCATAGTGGCTCTTGGGAACAATTCGGCCTTAACAAATTTGGAAGTAGGGTCAATAGCCACAAAGAGGTGAAGTTTGCCTTCTTCGGTTCTTACTTCAGCAATGTCTATATGAAAAAAACCGATAGGATAAGACTTGAATTTCTTTTTTGGTGGTTTGTTGCCCTCACAGTCCGGCAGGCGGCTAATGCCATGACGCTGAAGACAGCGGTGCAATGATGAACGAGTCAAGTTGGGCATGGATGGTTGCAATGCATACAAACAATCATCCAGAGGCAATAATGTGTATTTGCGGAAAGCCACAATCAAAGCCTCTTGTTCCAGTGACAGGACTGTCGATGACGGGAGCTTGGGACCCATGGGCAAATCGCTGACTGTGTTGCGTTTTTTCCATTTAGCCACAGTTTTAAGGTTCACCCCGTATCGGGATGCCAGAACTCTTAAGCTCTCTTGACTATCTTGGATTGCCCGACGGACTGCCTCTGTCGTTCTGGCGCAGCTGTGTAGAACTTGTCCCATAGTTCCTCCTTGGCTTTAGAATCTATTTCTGTGCCATTATAACATGGGACTATACACCTAAGCGAAGGGGTCATCATGCTTGTCTGAGTTCCAGATATATTCTGCAAGGCTGCAAATTCTTTGTGCGGCTTCTTCTCCATTCTGGTCCCGCACAAAGCCCAAGACCATATCCATGCCTGCGGAAACTCCAGAAGAGGTATAAAACTTCCCATCCGCCACCCAGCGGGCCCGGCGTATCCAGTTTACGCCCTTGCCGCATGAGCTTACCCAGTTGAAAGCCAGCTTGTTGGAGGTGGCGCGTTTGCCGTCCAACAGCCCTGTTGTGGCCAAAATGGCTGCTCCGGTGCATACACTGAGCACATGCTCGGCCTTATCGGCCATTTTCTTTATTTCTGAGAGAAAAATATGGTTTTTTACCAGGTTTCTGGTTCCTCCTCCGCCGGGAACAAGCAAAACCCTTTGTTCGTCGGCAATTTTTGAAAACGGCAAAGTCTCAACCCTGACCTTCTGGCTGCTTTCAACGATGCCGCCGTTAAGGGAATAATAGCCAAGGCTGTATAAATGGGGAACGCAGCCTATCATTTCTGCCGGGCCGAAAGCATCAAGCGTTTCAAAGTCATCAAATAGAATAATGTTGAAATGTGTCACTTTATAACTCAGGTAAAGTAACGAATCAGGGCCGTGGCGATCATGCCCACTGCAATGGTGCCGAAATAGCTGCCTTTAAATGCCAGAATAAAGGCTGGGATGGTAGCCCACAGCATGGCGTTGTCCACACCAAGCACAATGGCATAGCTCTTGTCCGGCTGCCTGATCAGCAATATGGCGGGCAGCAGAATTGCCGCAAGAATGGCGGGCGCCACAAAATCGAGCCAGCGCACCATCCCTTCGGAAAGCGAGCTGGATGAGAGCAAGAGCAGGGGCAAGGCGCGTTCGAGATATATGGACAGGGCCAGTGCAAAGGTCAGATATAAAATGCCGGGGTTAATCCAATCCATACTCAACTCTCCAGCTGGTTGGAATCTTTTTCTTTTTTGGGCTTGGGCAGCAGAACACCTATGGTAGCCCCAACGATGGTTGCCAGTATTAAGTTCCACGCATCAAGGCCTGCAAGCAAAAACAGAACAGAGGCAACACCTGCAACAATTGACACTATCAAGTCGGGCCTGTTGAACAAGCGGGGGGCGAGCAACGCTACAAACATTCCGGGCAAAGCGTAATCCAGCCCATAGGTTTGCAGGTCTCCAATGATGTTGCCGAAAGCCGCTCCCAAAAAACCGCCGGATATCCATGAAATATGCGAAGTAATATTTATGCCGAAAGTTTCCGCAATATAAAATTTTTTAGTTAGTTTGCCGGGCGCGTCATCCATGTTAGCAAACCGGTCGGCATGCAAGGCGAAAGTTTCATCTGTAAGTTCGAAAGCAAACAGGGCCTTGCGCCAGCGCGGCCATTTGCTCAGGCCGGGAATCATGGCGGCGGATTTTAGTAAATGCCGTAAATTAACTACCGTTGAAGTAATGACTATGGCTTGAAAAGAATCCCCGTTCCCCAGCATGCTTACGGCAATAAGCTGCCCGGATCCGGCAAAGAACAGCGCGCCCATAACCAGAGCGTCCAGCGGGTTCATGCCGATTCCCGTGGCCAAGACTCCAAAGGCAAAACTTACCGGCACGTAACCCATGACTATAGGTAACGCTTTTTTCATGCCGGACAAGAATCCAAGCCTGATGTTATCCAAAGATACCGGCTGCTCTACCATAACGGGCGATATATATCACTTACCCAAAGCAGGAGCAATGAGCTAAACAGATTTAAACGAAAAAATACGGGGCGAGCAAGACAGCTGGCCCCGTACGGTTTTTTTAATAAACAGCCACAGGTTAATTTTCGTAATAAGAGCGAAGCACCTGGCTGCGGACCGGGTGGCGGAGCTTGCGCAGGGCCTTGGCTTCAATTTGTCGAATACGCTCGCGGGTAACATTGAACAGTTTCCCGACTTCTTCCAAAGTATGGTCGCTTTTTTCACCTATGCCAAAACGCTTGCGAAGCACCTGCTCTTCTCTGGGGGCAAGGTCGGCAAGCACCCCGGCAATCTGTTCCGAAAGCTTGGTATTGACTACTTCTTCAGCCGGGGCAACGGCCTTCTTGTCTTCAATGAAATCACCCAGTGACGAATCTTCTTCATCTCCGATCGGAGTTTCCAGCGAGATGGGTTCTTTAGCGATTTTAAGCACTTTTTTAACCTTATCCAGCGGGTAATCCATGCGCTCGGCAATTTCCTCCGGGGTGGGGTCGCGCCCAAGTTCCTGCACCAAATAGCGGGAGGTGCGGATAAGCTTGTTAATGGTTTCAATCATGTGCACCGGTATGCGGATGGTCCGGGCCTGGTCCGCAATTGCGCGGGTGATGGCCTGACGAATCCACCATGTGGCGTAGGTGGAAAACTTGTAGCCGCGCTGGTATTCAAACTTGTCTACAGCTTTCATCAGGCCGATGTTGCCTTCCTGAATGAGGTCCAGGAATTGCAGCCCGCGGTTAGTATATTTCTTGGCTATGGACACGACCAGACGGAGGTTTGAACGGATGAGCTCCTGCTTTGCGCGCATGGCGGTTTGATTGCCACGTTTGATGCGCCACACCACCTCTTCCAGGTCGTATACGTTATGGCAGCATTTTTCCTGAAGTCGGGCCATAATCTCCATTTTGCCTATAATCATTTCTTTAAACGAAAAAAGCTCTTCCACAGACAGGTTAAGCTCGTCCGCAACAGCCGTTGGGTTCATTTCGCGAGATTCCAGAGCGTTAAACAGCTCCTCAATTTCTTTCTGCGATTTGCCTGTGGCAAGCAGATAGGCGGAAAGATCGCGCTGGCAGTTGTACATCTGGCGCACATAATCGTCCACAGTTTCAATCACTCTGTCCACCAGGGTTTTTTCAAGCTTGATATCGCGCAGGCGTTCAACTATCTCTGTCTTGAAGTCGATGATTTCCATCTGGACGCCGGTAACTTTTTTGTCCATACGGCAGCATTCATCCAATTTGGCGTATATCTTGCGTTTTTTCTTGAACAGCTGCTTAATCTCGTCGAGCAGGAGAATCACCCTTTGACGCTGGTTCATCTCATCTTCGGACGGGTCGTCT
>CAZJFJ010000038.1:0-16252 GCA_964545305.1 uncultured Desulfovibrionaceae bacterium | reverse complement strand
ATGATCCGTGGCGAAATACGCCACTTGCCCGTCAGGAAGATTATAGGCCTCCATCGCCTCAAGGCAATGCGTGCAGGAGGGCGAAAAATAGATATGCACAGGCGCTTCCCTGGGGCCATAAATGGGTTCGGGAGGAAGCATTTCACGGGCGGACAGCACCAAATTGGAAACAAACAGAAGACTCCATACAAGAAGCAGCCTGGACGAGCCTTTGTCGGAAGAAGATTTGGCGTGCCGTAGCGCGGCGAAATAGATCATTGCAAACAGAAGCGCCACTCCGAGGCACGACAGGCAAGGCGATGTGCTGGCCATTACCAGCATCAAAAAACAATCCGCCACCAAAAACAGCCTGGCCATGCACAAAGAAACGGCATACGCCCCGGCGGCCATCAGAAGGGCAAGGCAGACAAAAGCGATAATTCCGAATATCCACATGGATATTCCGGCAATATTAAATGATTTGTACAGGGAACAACCGGCGGTTATGCAGACCGACTCGCCCACCCCCAAATAGACAAAAAGGCAATAGGCTACACCGATAATAGCCAGCGCGGTTGGAACCACCATAGAAGGCGGACTTTGGAAACGAGGCGACATTTTCCCTCCAGCACTATTTTCACAAGGGCACTTTAAATCCAGATAATAACATAAAAGTCCTTTAACAACATACACTTTTACCCGTCAGAGGTAAACAATTATTTGCCGGAGCCTTTCCCCAAAAAAGCTGTTATTTTTTCTTGACAGGGCCACGGGCAAAGCTTAAATTTCATTTCAAGACACAGGATTCTTTTTTATGACTGCTGAACGCGCAAACAATTTTTCCAACTCCAACCTGCACACAGGTTTCTTTTTGCACGTCTTCTCCCTTACCGCAGTCCTTCTCCTTAGCGTTATCCTTCTTGGTCAGCTTAGATAGCCGACGCCTGTGTGATGTTCTTTAAATAAATTCAATGAATCTCAATCGGGTGTCGGCGGCACCCGATTTTTTTGTCTTTATTTAAACGAACGAATTCAAGCAACAAGCAAGAAGGATAAACGAATGTCCAACAAAGTAATTATCTTCGACACTTCTTTGAGAGATGGCGAACAGGCCCCCGGCGCAACCATGAACCTGCCCGAAAAAACCCGTATGGCGGAGCAGCTGGAGTCCTTGGGCGTGGATGTTATTGAAGCCGGTTTCCCCGCGTCTTCTCCCGGCGATTTTGAGGCGGTGCAGACCGTTGCCCGGCTGATTAAAAACTGCCAGGTGGCCGGGCTTTGCCGCTGCCATAAAGGAGACATTGACGCCGGGTGGGAGGCCCTGAAAAATGGGGCAGACCCGCGCATCCACCTGTTCCTCGCCACTTCTCCCATTCACATGGAATACAAGCTGCGCAAAAGCCCGGAACAGGTGCTGGAAATGATCAGGGAAGGCGTTTCCTACGCCGCCAAGTTCACTTCCAACGTGGAATTTTCCGCGGAAGACGCTTCCCGCAGCGATCTCGAATTTCTGGTAAAGGCCGTTGACGCCGCCATCAGGGCGGGAGCAACCACAATCAATATTCCCGACACTGTTGGCTATGCCCAGCCGGAAGAATTCTCGGCCCGCATCCATTATCTCATGGAAAACGTGCCCGATAGCGACAAGGTTGTTTTCAGCGTGCACTGCCACGACGATTTGGGGCTGGGCGTGGCAAACACCCTGGCGGCCCTGCGCGCCGGGGCCCGTCAGGCGGAAGTAACCGTTTCCGGGCTGGGCGAGCGGGCCGGAAACGCCGCTCTGGAAGAAGTGGTGATGGCCCTCGCGGTGCGCAACGATTATTACGGCCTGACCACTGGCATAAAAACAGAACAGCTCCTGCATACCTGCCGGGTGCTGTCCATGCTGATCGGCCAGCCCATTCCGCCAAACAAGGCGATTGTCGGCGACAACGCATTTGCGCATGAATCCGGAATCCACCAGGACGGAGTGCTGAAAAACCCGGAAACCTATGAAATAATGACTCCGGAATCAATTGGCCGCACCAAGACCGACCTGGTGCTGGGCAAGCACTCCGGCAGGGCCGCGGTCAAGGCCAAGCTGGAAGAGCTGGGCTACAATCTTGATGAAGATCAGGCGATAATTGTTGTTGACGCTCTGAAAAAACTTGCCGACAAAAAAGAAAAAATATACGACGAGGACGTGGACGCCCTGGTGCTGGAAGAAGTTTACCGTCTGCCCGATCAATACCGGCTGGAAGAGATGAGCGTCAATTGCTCCACCGCCGGAGTACCTCCCACAGCGGCTATCGTCATGCAGGTGGGAGATGAAATCAGACGTTTCGCCTCATTTGGGGCGGGGCCCGTTGATGCGATTTTCAATACCATAAACAGCATTATCGGCGACACGCCCACTCTGACCCGTTATGCGGTCAACGCAATTACCAGCGGAACCGACGCCCAGGGCGAGGTGACTGTGCGCATGGAATACAAGAGCTGCTCGGCGGTAGGACGAGGAGCCGACCCGGACATTCTGGTGGCAAGCGCAAAAGCCTACATAAACGCACTGAACAGGCTGGAATGGAAAACCAGCGGTGTTTAACGGAATTGTTTCCGTATCTCCGCTCCTTCACCGCAACAGCGGAGGAGCCTGCCCTGGCCCCGCTAACGGGGCCGGGATTATTGAAGTCTGCGGCATTTTATGTGAAAGCATTGCGGCAAACAGAACAATCAACGCTTGAAATGGCCGCTTGAAGGCAGGCAAATTCCGCCTGAGCCCATTTCACGGCAGGAATGATCACAACTCTTGGCCGGGCATTTCAAGCACGATGCCGCTCTGAAAACAGGCGCCCCTTGCCTCTGGCTTGTTGAATACGCTTGCAAGGAATCAGCGCACCTAAAAAAGGATGAAGGAAAACAACCATGAAGATGACCTTGGCCCAAAAAATTTTGCAAGGCCACACTAACGACCAAATTACCGAAGCCGGGCAAATCGTTTCCTGCCGGGTAAGCATGGTTCTTGCCAACGACGTGACCGCTCCCATGGCGATTAGCAGCATGCTTGAAATGGGCGCAACCCATGTGTTTGACAAGGACAAAGTCGCTCTGGTCATGGACCATTTCACTCCGCAAAAAGACATAGCCTCGGCAATGCAAGTGAAATTCACCCGGGAATTCGCGCATAACAACGAGATCACCCACTACTACGAAGGAGGCAACTGCGGGGTGGAACACGCCCTTCTGCCGGAACTCGGCCTGGTGGGGCCCGGAGACATTGTGGTGGGCGCAGACTCGCACACCTGCACTTACGGAGGTCTTGGCGCGTTCGCTACCGGGCTTGGTTCCACCGATGTTGCCGGAGCCATGGCCCTGGGAGAAACATGGTTCAAGGTTCCGCCAACTATAAAAGTCACTTTCAACGGGGAAATGCCCCGCTGGGTTTCCGGGAAAGATCTGGTGCTCTGGCTGATCGGCGAAATCGGAGTTGACGGAGCCCTTTACAAGGCTTTGGAATTTCATGGCCCGGTTGTGGACGGCATGCCGGTGGAAGCGCGCATGACCATTGCCAATATGGCGATTGAAGCGGGGGGCAAATGCGGCCTGTTCGCGGCGGACGGCAAGACGCTTGAATATACGAAAGCGGCCGGGCGCGCCAAAGACAAGGAAATCGCCGCGGACCCGGGGGCCGAATATGAAAATGAAATCAATTTCGATGTGTCGGCGCTCACTCCTCTGGTGGCCTGCCCGCACCTGCCTGAAAATGTGCACCCAGTAGATGAAGTAAGGGACGTCCGGCTCGATCAAGTGGTCATCGGTTCATGCACCAACGGGCGCATCAGCGACCTTCGTGAAGCGGCAGAAATACTTAAGGGCAGGCAGGTGGACCGGAATGTGCGCTGTATCGTGCTGCCGGCCACTCCCGCCATCTGGAAGCAGGCTCTGACTGAAGGCCTGATCGAAACTTTTATGGATTCCGGCTGCATTGTGGGCCCCGCCACCTGCGGGCCCTGCCTGGGTGGGCATATGGGCATTCTGGCGGATGGCGAAAAGGCCCTGGCCACCACCAACCGCAACTTCCGCGGGCGCATGGGCAGCTTGGAATCCGAAGTGTATCTGTCCAACCCGGCTGTGGCCGCCGCCAGCGCAATTGCGGGCGAAATCATTCACCCTGCAAAAATTTAGAGGTTTACTCCATGATTTATAAAGGAAAAGTCCATAAACTGGGCGAGCATATAGACACGGACGCAATCATCCCCGCCAAATATCTGGTAACTTTCGATCCGGAGGAACTTGGCAAAAAATGCATGTCGGGCATTGAAGAAGGCTGGATAGACCGGGTAAGCCCCGGCGATATCCTGGTGGCGGAGCGCAATTTCGGCTGCGGCTCGTCACGCGAGCATGCTCCGGTAGCAATTATCGGCGCAGGCATTCCCGTTGTGGTGGGGCACAGCTTCGCGCGGATTTTTTACCGTAACGCCTTCAACCGGGGTCTGCTCCTGGTGGAAATAGGCGACGCCGTAAACGATATCAAAGATGGCGACCGGCTGGAGATAGACACAGAGGCCGGAACAATTAAAATAGAAGGCGAAAGCAGGCTCATAAAATTCCCCAAGCTTCCCGGGTTCATTCAGAACCTGGTGCAGAAGGGGGGCCTGATTCCCTATGTAAAAAACAAACTCAATCCGGCTTAGAGCGCTTTGCCATTGAAAATAACAATATGCTGGCGGCGGTTTCCGCCGCCAGCATAAGCGCAGGCGAAATGATGCTTCGCCATTAAGCGCCGAAACGGCTTAAAATCTAAATGCCCAAGGAACTGATTTATGAAAAAAAATATCTGCGTTTTGCCCGGTGACGGCATCGGCCCTGAGGTTGTTGCCCAGGCTTTGCGGGTGATGGACGCCGTGGCCGAAAAATTCGGCCATGAATTCGCCTATACGGAGGCGCTGATTGGCGGCGCCGCGATTGACGCCACGGGAGATCCGCTGCCCCAGGCAACTTTGGATGAATGCAGAAAAAGCGATGCCGTGTTTCTGGGGGCCGTGGGCGGCCCGAAATGGGACCAGGGCGGGCCCCGGCCCGAAGCCGGGCTGCTGGCCATACGCAAAGAACTTGGGCTTTTCGCCAACCTGCGCCCGGTCCTGCTTTACCCGGAGCTTCTGGGAGGCTGCCCGCTCAAGCCGGAACGGGTTGAAAACGGCGTGGATATGATGATTGTGCGTGAACTTACGGGCGACGTATATTTCGGCGAACCTGCCGGACGCGGCAGGGAAAACGGCCTGCGCACCGCTTTCAACAACATGATTTACCGCGAAGACGAAGTGGAACGTATTGCCCGCCTGGGGTTTGAACTGGCCCAAAAACGCAGAAAACAGCTCTGTTCGGTGGACAAGGCCAACGTGCTTGAGGTTTCGCGGCTGTGGCGGGAAGTGGTGATTGAAGTGGCCGGAGACTACCCGGATGTGGAACTCAGCCATCTTTACATCGACAATGCCGCCATGCAGCTGATTCTTGGGCCCGGCCGCTTCGACGTGGTTCTCACCGCCAATCTGTTTGGCGACATTCTTTCAGACGAAGCCGCCGTGGTTTCAGGCTCCATAGGGATGCTCCCTTCAGCCAGCCTCGGCAAAGAATACGCCTTATATGAACCCATTCACGGCTCCGCGCCGGATATTGCCGGGCAGGACATGGCCAACCCCATGGCGACCATTCTTTCCGCCGCGATGATGCTGCGCCATTCTTTCGGACTTGTGAAAGAAGCCGAAGAAGTGGAGCGGGCGGTAAAGCTGACTCTGGCGGAAGGCTACCGCACCGGCGACATAATGGAAGCGGGAATGAATAAAATCGGCTGTTCGCAGGCGGGAGAAATTATAAAAAGTAAAATTCTCAGCTAGAGCAGTTACCGCCTCAAATAATTGCTTAACGGTGGGCAAAGCCGCCCTGCAATCACTTGGCGGCAAGAATTTGAAAGCAAACCCTTGCAGAGCATTTCAAGTGTGAAATGCTCCAGGAACGCCAACACCAGGCTGGGCCCTGTCTGAAGAAATTTGACTGTTGATGATGCATGACAAACACCCCGCTCCGCCAGCTTTCCGCATAAAAAGGAACCTGGAGGCAAAGGAGAAAAACAAGGTCTTTGCATCTTTCGCCTGCACTTTTTTGGGAGAATTTTTATGAGCGAAATGACTGGCGCGAGAATGCTGCTGGAAGCTCTCAAGCTTGAGGGCGTAGACGTTTTTTTTGGCTATCCGGGAGGAGCGGTGCTCGACATTTATGACGAGATCACTCGCCACGACATCCGCCATATTCTTGTCCGTCACGAGCAGGCAGCCGTTCACGCCGCCGATGGCTACGCCCGGGCAACCGGCAAAGTAGGGGTGGCTCTGGTAACTTCCGGACCGGGCGCGACCAACGCGGTCACCGGCATTGCCACTGCACATTGCGACTCCGTTCCGATTGTTGTATTTTCCGGCCAGGTGCCCCGCTCGCTCATCGGAAACGATGCCTTTCAGGAAGTGGATATTGTGGGCATCACCCGTCCCTGCACAAAACACAACTATCTGGTGCAGGACATCAACGACCTTCCCGCCATAATCGCCGAAGCTTTTTATGTGGCCCGTTCCGGGCGGCCCGGCGCAGTGCTGGTTGACCTGCCCAAGGACATAGTCCAGACGAAAGGCGCGTTCAATTACCCGGACAACGTGGAAATGCGCTCATATAACCCAACTGTGATGCCCAACCTGAACCAGCTGCGCAAAGCCGCAAAGCTGATTCAGGACGCCAAGCGGCCGCTGATAATCAGCGGCGGCGGAACCATCATCAGCGAAGCGCACGAGGAACTGTCCTGGCTTGCCAACACCCTGAACATTCCGGTAACAGCAACGCTTATGGGCATGGGCTCGTTCCCGGCCGCCGATCCCCTGTTTCTGGGCATGCTCGGAATGCACGGAACCTACACGGCGAACAAGGCAGTTAATGCCTGCGACGTGTTGATTGCGGTGGGAATGCGCTTTGACGACCGGGTTACCGGCCTGCTTTCGGCTTTCGCCCCCAAGGCAAAAATCATCCACATAGATATCGACCCTTCGTCCATCGGAAAAAACGTTACGGTGGACGTGCCCCTGGTGGCGGACTGCAAAAATACCCTTGTTGCGCTCAAAGGCCTGATCGGGCAAAATCTGGATGAAAATTCAGTGCCTTACGAACACAACCCGGCCTGGCACAGTGAAATTACCAGAATGAAAAATCAGCACCCCCTGTTCTATTCGGCGGGCGAATATATAAAGCCCCAGGCGGTGATTGAAACCGTTCAGGCCGTGGCGAAAAAAATGAACAAAGGCGAAGCCCTGATTACCACAGAGGTGGGTCAAAACCAGATGTGGACCGCCCAGTTCTATAAATTCAACCAGCCCCGCACCTTTCTTACCTCCGGGGGGCTGGGAACCATGGGCTACGGCTTCCCGGCCGCAATGGGCGCACAGGCCGCGTTTCCGGACAAACTGGTCATAGACATTGCCGGAGACGGCTCCATCCAGATGAACTCGCAGGAGCTGGCCACCGCGGTTGAAAGCCGGCTGCCGGTTAAAATAGTGATCCTGAACAACCGCTACCTCGGCATGGTTCGCCAGTGGCAGGAATTGTTCTACAAGCACAACTATTCATTCACCCCCATGGATGGCCAGCCGGATTTTGTGGCGCTGGCCAAAGCCTACGGCGCAGAGGGCTACAGGGTGATAAGGCCGGAAGACCTGGAAAGCACGCTTGAAAAGGCCTTCGCCTCTCCCCTTCCGGCAATTATCGACGTGCTGGTTGACCGCGATGAAAATGTGTATCCGATGGTCCCGGCAAACGGGGCTATAGACGACATGCTGCTTGCTTAAAAATGCACCTGAAGTAAGGGGAAAGTTCCGGCCGGTCAGAATTTTCCCCTTTATCTCCCCCTTATTCACCCTGCCCGCAGATTTTAATTGTTTGATATGCCCATTCGTTGTAAAAGAAACGAATGAACCTATTCAACCCCCTCAATCCCGAAATGCGCCTGGAGCTGGAAAACCTTGGGCAAGCACTGGACAAAACGCTCAAGCCAAGGGCTGCGCATCTTAAAAAGCTGCCGTACGATATCGCCGAACTATCCTTCATTCTTACCGAGGGCCGTGATGAGCTTGTCCGCCCGTATTGGAGCGAGGCCAGACTGAAGGCCGCCTATTTATGGTATTTCATGCCCTGGAACCTGGTTCGCCTGGCTCCTCTCGTGGCGGGACTGCCGCTGGGCTTAAAGGAAGGAGACAAAATTCTCGACCTGGGAAGCGGGCCGCTTACCCTGCCCCTGGTTCTCTGGTTCGCCCGGCCCGATCTGAGAGCGCAGAAACTCTCCTTTTACTGCAACGACACCCAGATTACCCCCCTGCAAAGCGGGCTTGACCTGTTCAATCAGCTGGCCGGAGAAAAAAACGCATGGGAAATCAGGTTTCATAAGGGCAGCCTTAATGAAGCCCTTAAACGGGCCAAAGGCAGCGATTTAGCCCTGATCAGCGCCCTGAACGTGCTCAACGAAATCAGGCCCGGACGCCAGGAAGGCCTGGCCCACCTCGTTGCCGGGCTTGTGGGCGAGATGAAAGCAGGCCTTGCCCCCGAAGGGGACCTGCTTCTGGTTGAACCGGGCAACCGCCTGGGCGGCAAAATCATTGAGCTTGCGCGCGAGGCGGCCTTGAAGCGGAAACTTTTCCCGGCCTCTCCCTGCCCGCACAGTCTTGAATGCCCCATGCTTTCACCTGCCCAGAAAACATGGTGCCATTTCATAAACGAGCACCCCCAGGCTCCAGACTGGCTGACCAGGCTTTCCCAGGCCGCCGGGCTCGACAAAACGCACACCGCTTTGTCTTTTGTTCTGCTTAATGCTAAGAAAAAAGATGACGATAAGGGCGCTGCCGGCCTGAAGGGCCGGATAGTCTCCAACCCGTTCAAAGTTCCGGGGCAGCCCGGCCTGTGCCGCTACAGCTGCACTTCCGGGGGGCTGGTTCTGGTTCCGTGGGCGGAAAGACTCGCATCCGGAAAAGAACTTCGGCTGGAGGCCAAAACAACCGCCCTGGACGCCAAGACAGGACTCCGGATAGCAACCGCCATTTAAGCGAAAAAGGAGAAACTATGCGCAAAAAATACATTTTTCTCGTGCCCCTGCTCGCTCTGACTTTTACGGCATGCGGCTCGGGCGCAGGGCTATCTGTGGGGGGAGGAGCCGGAAGCAGCGGGGCCGGCGGAGGAGTGGGCCTCACATTCCCTGTGGGCGAGGACTCCGGCGCCGCCGCCACTGCAAATACAACAAGCCTGGGCTCCAATCTCGGCTCGCCATACCCGAATCACAACTGCCAGCAGCCGATGAAGCCAGACCCCGGCGATTCTGACGGTTTATTCATGATTTACAAGCAGCAGCTCGACAGATACCGGATGTGCATTGACACCTATGTGAAAAACGCCAAAAACGACATGCAGAACATTGAAAACAAGGCCAACAGCGCCCTGCGCGAGTACCGCCAGTTCGTGACCATGCCCTAGTTGTGGAAGTGCAAAGATTTAAGCTGACTATCTCATATGTGGGCACCCGGTTTTACGGGTGGCAGCGTCAGGCCGCGCCCAAAGGGCCGGAACTGCGCACGGTGCAGCACGAGCTGGAATTGCTCGCGTCCCGCATTGCTGGGCAGAAGGTTAATATCCATGCGTCAGGGCGCACGGACACAGGAGTGCACGCCGACGGTCAGGTGGCGCATATGGACGTTCCAAAATCAAAAGCCGGCGTGAACTGGATAAGGGCTTTCAACACCCAGCTTCCGCACGACGTGGCAGTAGCGGAAGCTATTCCCGTAGAGCACGATTTTCATGCCCAATACAATGCTCTGGGCAAGCTTTATACTTACAGCGTGTGGCTTTCGCGTGATTATGCCCCGCCGAGGCTGCGCCCCTTCGTCTGGCCCTGCGGGCCACTGAACCTTGATTTGATGCAGGAAGCGGCCAAGCACCTTCTGGGCAGGCGTGACTTCGCCTCCCTGCGTAATGTGGGCGCAGACTATACCAGCACGGTGCGCACAATCACCAAAGCGGAGCTTGCCCCGCGAGAGGGAAGCCAGGCTTTGCTGGCCGTATGGCAATTCGAGGCCGACGGCTTTCTTAAGCAGATGGTGCGCAACATAATGGGCCTGCTTGCAGATGTAGGCAGAGGGAAACTTGCGCCTGACGCCGTTCCCGCCATTCTGGATGCCTGCGACCGCAGGGCAAGCTCCGCCACCGCCCCTCCCTCCGGGCTGACACTGGCAAAAGTATATTATTGAAAAAAGCCGGTTGCCTTGTCAGACACCGACAACAAGTCAGTCAATTAAAAAACTCTGGAGAAAATAATGAGCAGTCCAACCCTCAACCTTGGCGAACGCAGCCGGATGCAGCGCCTGGCCGATTTCCTGTTTGAAGCCGGCATGCTTCGCAAAACACCGCGCAGCGGATACCAGTTCCTGGGAACAGGCCGTGAAAATGTGGCCGAACACTCTTTCCGCACCTGCATCATCGGCTATATCCTCGCCAAGGAGTCTGAAGCAGACATAGCCCGCACAACCCTGCTCTGCCTTTTCCACGATTTCGCAGAGGCCCGCACCGGAGACTTCAACTATGTGAACCGCATGTATAATAAAAGCGACCCCAAATCCGCCCTTGAGCACGCCGCCTTTGGAACCGGCCTGAGCGGGGAACTTCTGGAAATCTGGGACGAGCTGGAATTGGAAAAAAGCCTGGAGGCGAAGCTTGCCCATGATGCGGACCAGATAGACCTGATCCTGAACCTCAAGGAGGAGCTGGATCTTGGCAATAAATACGCCGCCAAATGGCTTGAAGGCTCCTTGAAGCGCCTTGTGACCGATGCAGGAAAAAAGCTGGCGGGCGCGATTGTTGAAACCGACCACACCGACTGGTGGTATTCAGGCCCCGACCCCGACTGGTGGGTTAAGGGCGAATAGCGAAATCATGAACCAGCATAAGGCATTGGACGGCAAAGCCATTGGCTGCATGCTGCTGTTTTGCGGCACCATGGGAGTCCAGCAGGTTTCCATGAAAATGGCCTCTGCCGACATCGCCCCGATAATGATGGTTGCCATCCGTTCCGCCATTGCAGCGGCCCTGGTGGGGCTGCTTATTTTTTTCAGAAAGGGAAGCACGGGCTGGGAGAAGGGAGCCTGGCCCGCCGGATTGCTGGCGGGAGCGTTGTTCAGCCTGGAATATCTGTTTGTGGGCGAAGGGCTAAAATATACCAGCGCATCCCATATGGCGGTTTTCTTGTATACGGCTCCGGCTTTTGCCGCCCTGGGGCTGCACTGGAAAATTCCTTCTGAACGGATGCGCCCATTGCAGTGGTTCGGCATGCTTCTGGCTTTTGCCGGAATAGGAACGGCTTTTCTGTTCAACAGCCCTTCAGAAGCGGATGGGCACAGCTATAACTTCCTTGCAGGAGATTTTCTGGGGCTTCTGGGAGGGATGTCATGGGGCGCCACCACCGTGACAATCCGCACCACCCGCCTGGCCAGGGTCTCGGCTTCGCAAACTTTGCTCTACCAGCTGCTTGGAGCATTTGTGCTGCTGCCCGCCTTCGCCCTCATTCTGGGCAGAACCGAAATCAATGTTACCCCGAATATGCTGGCTCATCTCACCTTCCAAACAATTGCGGTAAGCTTTGCGGCCTCTTTGCTCTGGTTCTGGCTGCTTACCAAATACCTGGCTTCCCGTTTGGGCGTGCTTTCATTCATGACCCCGCTTTTCGGCGTAGCCGCCGGCGTGATTTTTCTTAATGAGCCGCTGGAGCCAAACTTCGTGGCCGGAGCCTGCCTGGTGATGACCGGCTTAGTTCTGGTGAGCGGGCACGGCTGGATAAAACAGCGCTTTCTGAAGTAAATTACTTTTGAACAGCGCAAGGGGGCGCTCTCTTCCTGCTTGCCGCTGTTGAATGCCCTGAACCCATGCCAAAAAAGAAATCAATCCGCATAACGCCTCCTGCCCGGAAATATCCGCCGAAAACTAAGCCTGAGCCTCCATCATGGTGCTAAGTTCGGCTATCTGGGCGCTAATTGCCCCGATTTCAGCGTGAAGAGCTCCCATCTGGGCCTGTTTTGTTTCTTCCGGCATATTGCTTTCAGCCAGTTCGGCCAATTTGGACTGAAGTTTTTCCAGCTGTTTTTGCAGCTTTTCTATCTGCTGCTGCGGGTCGCCGGCCGAAGCGCTCTCGCCCCTGGCTTCCTGCATATATTCAGCAAATTCATCATCAGGGGAAGATTCTTCCGACGACTTTTCCTCCTGAAGCGTGGCGGCATAAGCCGCACGGGCCTCATCGGAAATATTCACATTGTCGGGCTGCCAGGAATACAGGGAATTGCTTTCTTCCTGCTGTTTTTTCTTGCTGTATATGGTGTCTTCACCATAATAAACTTCGTCAGTGCCATAAAGAGAACTTATTTGCATACTTTACCTCCGCTTTGGTAATATTTTCCCCCCGAAAACCCGTATGCATAAAATATTCCCAAACGCAAAAAAAGTTGGAGAAAGCAAACCTGCAACTCCAACTAACTGAATTTTATAAGTTTTTTCCCAGAGGTTTTTTTTATCCCCCATCGGAAAGGCTTAAAGCCTGCAATTTTTGCATGCTTGATTCAAAAGTGTCCCCTTCGGCCACATCCTGCTGGAGAAAAGCGTTAATTTCCGGGCGCATGACAATCGCCCTGTCGATTTCGGGGTTTGAGCCCTGAACATAGGCGCCAATGTTAATCATGTCTTCCATGCGCTGGTAAGCGGACATCAGCTTTAAAATTTCACGCCCGGCCATTATATTTTCCTTGCTTACAATATCCGTGCGCAAACGGCTGATGGACTTGAGAACGTCTATGCATGGATAGTGCGCCTGATCGGCCAGCTCACGGGTCAGCACTATGTGCCCGTCCAAAATTGAACGGACCGCGTCAGCTATCGGCTCATTAAAATCATCCCCATCAACCAGCACGGTATAAAGCCCTGTAATCGTGCCTTTTTCACTGCGCCCGGCCCGCTCCAACAGCTTGGGAAGCTCGGAAAACACCGATGGCGTATAGCCTTTTGTGGTCGGCGGCTCACCCACAGCCAAGCCTACTTCCCGGGCCGCCATGGCGAAACGGGTTACCGAATCCATCATTAAAAGCACATCCTTGCCCTGATCCCGGAAGTATTCGGCCACGGCTGTAGCCGCATAGGCCGCGCGCATGCGCACCAGCGGGGAAGAATCGGAAGTGGCGACAATGAGCACGGAGCGGGCAAGCCCTTCCGGCCCAAGGTCTTTCTCAATAAATTCACGCACTTCTCTGCCACGTTCGCCCACCAGGGAAATAACGTTGATGTCGGCTTTGGTATAACGGGCCATCATTCCCAAAAGCGTGGATTTGCCCACGCCGGAGCCCGCCATGATTCCCACGCGTTGCCCTTTTCCAAGTGTAAGCAGGGAATTTATCGCACGCACCCCTACATCCAGAGGGTCGGCAATTCTGGGACGGGTGAGCGGATTCGGCGGAGGGCCGTAAAGAGGCTGGCTTTCGGCGGTGATCGCGGCCCTGGAGCCGGACGGAGCGTCCAGCGGCACGCCAAAAGGGTCAAAGGCCTTGCCCAGCAAGGAATCTCCCACAGGGAACACCGGAGGAAGGCTGGTGTTTCTGATCAGGCTGCCGGGGGCTATTCCGCGCAAATCGTCATAGGGCATGAACAGCAGATTGCCGTCCCTGAACCCGGCCACCTCGGCAGCGACCGGCTCTGTGCCGTCTTCAGGCAAAATGTGGCACACCGCCCCCAGAGGGGCATTAAGCCCGGTGCCTTCAGCCACAAGCCCAATCACCCTGGTCACCTTGCCATAGGTCTGGTTGAAATTTAAGGCCGTCAGCTGCTTCAGGCACTGGGACGGAGAAAGAACCATTATTCGCCGCCTTTGTCGTGCATATTTTCCAAAATCATGTCTGCCGCCGCCTGACTGGCTTCAGCCTGCCCCGTTTCGCCTTGGGCGGAACCTGCTTCTTCCCCTGCTTCGAGGCCTTCCGACAGTGTTTCGAAAGAAGGGGCTTCCTCGCCGGAAACCTCCGCGTTTTCCCCGCTCTGGCCGTTCAAAAGCTCCTGAGGAATCAGTGAACCCGCGTCTTCGGCTTGTTCACGCGCACCGGCGGCTTCCTCCTCCGGGTGGGAAGCGGCATTTTCACTTGCCGCCCCGGCTTCGTCCGCAGGAATGTTCACATCCGGGGCTTTTTCGGGAAAACTATCAACTAGCAGGCCATCAGGGCTTTCCCCTCCGGCCAGTTCCGAACCAGCCGCGCCGATACGCTCTTCCTCCGGGAAAAGATCTGCTTCCAGAGCCTGTGCAAACTCCTGCTCCGGCTGTGTCACTTCCTCCATCTGTTCGTGCAAACCTGCCGCGGAAACGAATTTCTCCGGAGCAACCCGGTCGCGCAGGTTCAGCTCTTTCAAAATGTCATCCAGCATAACGCGGCGCGCCTGCATGGTATTTTCCACCATGCCGAGGCTGTTCTCCAGAACAACGCTTCCAGGCGCAAGCTGCGGGTTGCCTCTCACCTGAAAACGGCGGGCATAATCCTCCCCTGCGGAAGCGATTATATCGGAGATTACCGGCTCGTCCTCTGGATGGGCGTAAACAACGGCCTTCTGCTCCACAGCCAGGGAGGACACCGCCTCACGGAAAAGAGCCTCCAGAATTTCAGCCCTGTGCCCTTTCAGCTCGTGCCCGATTCCCGTTTCCACCGCAAAGCGGACCAGATTGCATAATTCGTCCTCCCAGGCAGAGGTCAGAGCCCCAACCTGAGATTCGATGGCCGAAAGCACCGCTGCCGCAGTCTGCCCCGCCGCTTCTCGAAATTCGTCGAGCTCGGCCTGAGCCGCGGCAAGGCCCTGCTGGTAGCCTTCCTGATGCGCCTGCTCAAGCATGGCCGCCGCCGCCGCCTGCGCGCTTTCAAGAATCTCTCTGGCCTTCGCCGTGGCCTTGGCCTTAACCCGCTCAAAATACTCGGCCTCAGTCGCTTCATTCCAAACCGGCCCGCTTCGGGCGGTTTCCAGGCGGGAAAGCGAGGTTTCATGCATCCGGCCCGGACCCATAAAGATGGTGCCCCATTTTGATGTGTCGGCCGCAAGATTAGACAAAGACATCCCCGCCTCCACGGTTGATTGCTATGCGCCCTTCCGCTTCCAGGCGGCGCACAGTTTTCACTATGTTCTGCTGAGCCGCTTCCACATCCGAAAGCTTGGTTGGGCCCATAATTTCCAGGTCTTCCTTGATCATGGTGGCCGCACGTTCGGACATATTGTTGTAGAACAGCTCCTGAAGATCCGGCGACGCGCCCTTTAACGCGAGAATAAGATCGTCGTTGGAAATCTCCTTGAGCATTTCCCGCACGCCCCTGTCGTCAATATTCTTGCAGTCCTCGAACACGAACATGAGGTTGCGGATATCTTCGGCCATCTGGGCGGAGTCCTCTTCGATCTCGGACAGGACTTCTTCTTCGGTGGCGCGGTCCACGGCATTGAGGATTTCGGCCACAGACTGGACGCCGCCCACTTTTTTGCCTTCCTTGCCTCCCATGGCGATAAGCTGGCTTGTGAGCACCTTGTCCACTTCCATAAGCATGTCTTCAGGCACAGCCTCAAGGCGGGCCAGGCGCATGAGCACCTCGGCGCGCACGCCAGCGGGCAGGCTTGTCAATAAATTGGCAGCCTGATCGGGGTTCAGATGACCAAGAATGAGGGCCAGGGTTTGCGGATGTTCATTACGTAAAATCTGCGAAAGAAGACGCGGGCTCACCTGCTCAAGCTCACGGAAGGGAGCCGGGCCAGTTTCAAGACTCAGTGAGTCCATGATATACTTGGCGGTTTCGGGGTCAAGGTTCTTGACCAGCAGGCGCTTGAGGATATCACTACCGCCCGCGATCATGTCCACCCCTTCCACCAGGGATTCGTGAAATTCGCGTAGCACATCCTCAACGTCTTCGCGCGGCACGGGCTCCAGATCCACAATGGTTTTGGAGATTTCGGCTATTTCCTGCCTGTCCATGCGCTTAAACACGTCGGCCGTGAACTTGTCGCCCATGGCGAGCAGCAGCACGGCTATGCGCTGTTTGCCGGTCAGCTCCATCCTCAACTCCTTCACCTCTGCCCAGGGGCAGAGGGATTTTAGAAAACACTGATTAAAGAGCCCCTTGGAAACGCGCAGTTATTTCGTTTGGCAAGGCGCGATCTTTTTTTGAAGCAGGAG
>CAZJFJ010000037.1:13985-16547 GCA_964545305.1 uncultured Desulfovibrionaceae bacterium | reverse complement strand
GCTGCAAGGATTTGAAGACAAATCCTTGCAGAGCATTTCAAGTGTGAAATGCTCTGGAATGTTTTAACGTTGGAAAGGTGTTTTTCTGACAAAAAGCTCTGATTACGCGTAACGTTGACGCCACACAGGCGTAAGCGGAATTCATTTCCGCTGTTAAGCCAAAAGCGGGCGTTTCAGAATTAAACCGCTCTAAATATACATGGGCAGCTTTATTCAGGCATTTAAAAAAGGGCTTATGCAGATAGCATAAGCCCTTTTTGGAGTATGCCCGGCCTTGCGGCCTTGGCATCCGGAACCTTTGGGGTCTTGATTCCAGTATGGCTGCCCGGTCCGTGTCCGGCCATTCAGGAGGCTGCGAGCAGCCGGGGGAGCAGGGCGTAAGAAATTGAGGAGGAATTTTGAAGGCTTATTTCATTGCTTCCTCAATTTTTTATTATAATATCTGTTTACTTAGTAAGAAAAAGTTATTTACTGTTAAAAGGAAAGTTAATAACCGTTAACTTTTCTGTTTACCCGGGGTCTGCCATTTAAAGTCATTGTTCGCAAAAAAATCCAGCCGGCAGCGCTTTCAAAAACAAGGCCGCAAAACAGCTGGCTTTCAAGCATGAACCGGAATCCGGCTTGCGCGGAAATAATTTTTGGAGGGTGTGCCTCATTGAACGGGGTAGACATAGCGGGCGAAATCCTGCACAATGCATTTGTGCAATTTTACCCGGCTTACAGGCTGCTTTCGGTCAGTTTTATTGCGGAACAAGTGCTTTTATTGCGAGGGTCAATGAATGGAAAACATCAATCTGCTGCTTCATGCCGGCCTGCTTTTGTGCGGCGCCGGTTTTATTGGTATGGGGCTTTATATTATTTTGCGCTGCCGCAAGCTTCGCCAGCACGGGCTGGTCAGGGAGGCCGTGGTGGTCTTCTCGCAGGGCCGAAGCAAGGGAGCGGCTCCGACCTTGGAGTACATAACCGCAAACGGAGCTCATCAGGTGAGAAGCCGTTTCCCCCGACTCCGCCCGCTATTTCCCTTCAAGGAAGGAGATTCTGTGCGTATTTTTTACGATCAGTCCAACTTCAAACGTTTCTACATTGAGGGGGACCGGGTTCCCACGCTTCTTGCGCTCTTGATGCTTGTGCTGGGGGGTGTTGCCGTGCACGCGGCGGTTGGAGTGAGCCTCGAATTGTTCTAATCGGCAGAGGGAAACAGGAAAAGAGCAAAATGTTTACTTTTTGCTTGAATTTTTTATAAAGAAAAGGCAACTTATAATTAACGGGATATCGGCCCAACTCCGAGCCGCCTTTACCAGGAGGTATAATTATGTCTTTTCGTAAATTTTTCATTCCTGTTGATGGTTCCGACAATTCTTTGCATGCATGTGAAATGGCCGTGCGCCTGGCCGAGGTCGGGGGCGAAACGGTTGTTCTGGCCCATTGTTTCGATCCGGTTCCCTTGCGCATACAGGGAACTGCCCTTGAGGGGCTCAAAAAGGGGCTTACGGAAGACGCTGAAGAGTTTTTCGAGCCATGCCGCGGGCTTTTCGCCAAAGCGGGAATCCCGTGCAAGGAGATTGTTCTTTTTGGCAAACAAGGGCCTGTTTTGGCCGAGGCCGCAGATAATCATGAATGCGACCTTATCATTATGGGAACCCGCGGATTGGGCAATGTGGGAACAATGGTCATGGGCAGCGTAAGCAATGCGGTCATCCATAATACCAATCTCCCGGTAATGTTGGTTCCGGAGCAGAAGAAAATAGAATAAACTGACTGGTGGAGGGCTTCAGCTTTTCATGAGGCCCTTTGTTCAAAAAAGATGAAAACTGTTGCCGATAGAATTATCAAATTTAATGCCAATTTGAATTTCAACCGCCCCTTGCCGCCAGGCATAGGGGTGATGAACCCGTTTGTTGAAAACCGTGGGGCGCTTGAAGCGTCCTCGTTTTTTTATCGTAAATTTTACAGTGACAACAATCCTCGCCTGATGCTCCTGGGCATTAACCCCGGCCGTTTTGGAGCCGGGCTTACCGGGGTTCCCTTTACCGACCCCAAACGCCTGATTTCCGAATGCGGAGTGGATTGTTATGAAGGCCCAAGCGCGCATGAGCCTTCAAGCGTGTTTGTGTATGAAATGATCAAGCGTTTTGGCGGAGTGAGGGAATTTTATTCCAAATTCTACATAAATTCCATTTGCCCGCTGGGCTTTGTGGCCCAGACATCAGGAGGCAAGGAGACAAATCATAACTATTATGACAGCCCTGAACTTGCTGAGGCCGCCCGCCCCTTCATCCTGAAAACGCTTGAAGAACAGCTGGAGTTCAATATCCGGCGTGAAGTCTGTTTTTGTCTGGGCACAGGTCAGAATATGAAATTCATTTCCGCGCTGAACAGGGAGCATGGTTTTTTCGGCGAAATTATTCCCCTGGAGCATCCCCGCTATATAATCCAGTACAAATCAAAGCAGATGGATTTTTATATCCAAAAATACCTCGGCTTGTTCAAACAATATTCCCTACAGTGAAAGCGGTTTTTTCCGTTATAGAGCATTTCACACTTGAAATGCTCTGCAAGGAT
>CAZJFJ010000037.1:13159-13975 GCA_964545305.1 uncultured Desulfovibrionaceae bacterium | reverse complement strand
CCTTGCCGCCAAATGATTGCAGGGCGGCGTTGCCGGCCGTTAAGCAGTCATTTGAGGCGTTAACTGCTCTAGCAGGGAGCGCTGGGGGCGTGGGAAAAGTTGCGTTCATCCGCTCCTGACCCGGCGTTTCAACGCCCGTTTGTTCCGGTGTTCCTGGCGGGGCAGGGTGATTTGCATATTTTACGGCTGTAAATTCGGCCCTGGCCTTCCGCTCGAACTGCATGGGCGCGAGCCGGGAAAGAAGGGGCAGAACTTGTTTAAAGTCTTGGCTGGCGTTGCTCCTTGCTGTATTTAACCAAGGTTTCAAACAGGGTCTCCCTGTCTATGGGTTTGGGCAGAAGGTCGTCCATTCCGCACTTCAGGCACTGTTCCAAATCCGTTTTGAACACATTGGCGGTCAGGGCGATAATCGGTATTGATCTGGCCCGTTCATGCGTCATGGACCTTATCGCTTTTGTTGCCTGGAAGCCGTCCATTCTGGGCATCTGCACATCCATCACAATCAGGTCGTAAAGATCGGGGTTGGACTGGAATTTCTCTATGGCCCCCAGGCCATCCTCTACCTCGTCCACCTGCACTCCCGTATCCTCCAGAAGGGTGACGAAAATTTCCCGGTTAATATCTATATCTTCCACCAGCAGAATGTTTACCTGAGACAAATCGGGCACAGTTTCCTTTGGTTCTATGTTTTCCTGGGGCGGGGTGATTACCTTGCAAATGCTTTTAAGCACAGTGGACGGAAACAAGGGCTTTATCAAAAAATGGCTGATTCCAAGCTGACGCGCCTCTTCTTCTACATGCGACCAGCCGAGAAAA
>CAZJFJ010000037.1:12215-13149 GCA_964545305.1 uncultured Desulfovibrionaceae bacterium | reverse complement strand
GCTTTATATCTTAGTTTTTCTATCATTTCATTAGTTGTCATCAAAACCACCTTGGCCGGGTCGAAGCCGGGTAATTCACCTTTTGCAAAACTGTGCAGCGCTTTCACCATATCCTGTGCAGACAGGTCATAATCTATGACGATTACATCAAACGGTTCATTTTCGTTGCTCGCCTCCACAATCATTTCCTTGGCCAGGGCAACTGTTTTGGCTTGCTCCACCCTGAAGTGGGAGCGGCTCGCAATGGTTCTGAATTTGTCCATCGCCTTTTCATCATCGTCCAGCACCAAGACCCTGATGTTTTTAAGTTCAAAGGCGCAGGCCGCGGGCTCATAAATGAACCCGTCAGTGTGCCCATGCTCTTTTTCGGGTCGGGCCAGTTCAACCTCCACGCTGAAAACCGAGCCTTTGCCCGGTTCGGAATCTATTGTGATTTGTCCGTTCATCTTTTCCACAAGGCTTTTGGAAATGACAAGGCCAAGCCCCGTGCCCCCAAAGCGTCTGGAAGTGCTGCTGTCGGCCTGTTCAAATGCGTTGAACAAGCGGGCCTTTTGTTCTGTGCTGAGTCCTATTCCCGTATCTGCTATGGAAATTTGTACAACACTCTTGCCCGGTTTTTTTTCAAGCTCACGGGCCGTTATGGACACTTCCCCGCCGGAAGGAGTAAATTTCACCGCGTTGGAAAGCAGATTTATAATCACCTGGGAAAGCCTCAGCTCGTCTCCAATGAAATTCAGGTTCATGTGCCTGTCAATATCCACCCGCATGGAAATTTTGCGCTCATCGGCTTTTTCGGAAATCAGGCTGCAGTTTTTAATCAGAATCTGCTCAAGATTCAACGGCGCAAGCTCAAGCTCAAGCTTGCCCGCCTCGATTTTGGACATATCCAGCACATCGTTTATAAGGCCCAGAAGGTGATCCGCCGACACGCTGA
>CAZJFJ010000037.1:11588-12205 GCA_964545305.1 uncultured Desulfovibrionaceae bacterium | reverse complement strand
ATTGACAGGCAGTATTTGAGCCGGGCAATGTCATTGGAGTCTTCCGTGATTTTGGTCATGCCGATAATCGCGTTCAGGGGAGTGCGCATTTCATGGCTCATGCGCGAGAGAAAATCGCTTTTGGCCCGGTTTCCTTCTTCAGTAATCTTTAAGAGGCGTAATTTTTTTTCGGCCTCTTTCAGAGTGGAAATGTCGGTAAAACTTTCAAGAAGGGCCAGGCGGCCATTATACTGAATTTTGGCAACTGACTTGATGATGGGGATGGTTTTCCCGTCCGAACGCACAAACAGCCTTTCAGCGCGGTCCACCACCTGTCCAAGGTCCATTATCGGGCAGGATTTATGCTCGGCGGGGCAAATGAACCTGTGGCAACTTTTGCCAACAATCTTGTTGATGTCGTCGCCAAACATGCGCGCGGCAACCGGGTTTATGGCGAGAATTTTACGAGTTTCCGCATCAATTATTGCGATTCCGCATTCTACATGCTCCCAGATTGTTTCAAAACGTTGTAAGGCATCATTCTCGCTTTTTTTATTCATCGTGGTACCCTTGTGTATTCTGTCGGGCGTAAAGACAAAGTCTTTAGAATATAAGTCATTTTTAAATGTTGTCTACCT
>CAZJFJ010000037.1:2992-11578 GCA_964545305.1 uncultured Desulfovibrionaceae bacterium | reverse complement strand
AAAATAACCAATAAGCTTATTATGATAACCTTGTTATTTCATTGCAAAAAAATAATAAAGAAGGCCTCTGGAAGTCATTTTTCGAACACATTTGTGCAGGCTTTGAAAGTGAATTTTTACGGGATTTGCTGGGGGCGAACGGCATTCTGCGCCATAAGAGTGTGCAGCTCTTTTCAACAGCAACACGCTTTAAGGAATTTTTTGGCTTTATGCTTCTCTTTTTCGCACTTTTTATTTTCATTATGCAAGGCGTGAATTCTTTAAAGCCAGGCTCCTCTGAAAACATTCTTCCAAAGTACGCTGTTTTCTTTTCTTTCCACAAAGCGGTTAGTTCTTTTGCCGCAGCATGGGCTTGTGGAACACAGGCGGCAGGCTTTAACTCGCATATTTTATTAATTTATTTTTTTTGACAGTCTTTCTTTTGAGATTTAGCTATAATTTGTTCATTTTCTTCCGATAAAGTTGTATAGCTATGTTGCCTGTTCGTGTGTTTTCTTCATTATTTAAAGACGTTGCCGGGCTTGCAAAAGTTCGAATGCAGGCCTTGGGTGCAGCCTTTGGCGCATGCGGGCTGCCACAGGCAGAAATTTCAAAGAGGGGAAAAACGGGAATGCTCGCCAATATTGCGAGGCGAGTTAGGTTATGCGTTTTTACACGCTTTGAGGGAGCGGGGGTTGCCCTGTAAAGGGCGTGGTGTTTTGACTTTTAGAGCATTTAACGTTGAAAAGTTTTTTTGACAAAATGCTCTGGCGGCGCAGCTCGCGCCGCCCGGTCCGCGGGCCTGGGCGGGGTTCACTTCCGCTGTTGCTTCAGCCGTAGACGAATCTTTGAGTCGTATGGCTGAAGACAGTGATGCTAAGCGTTGAAGGGGGCGTCTCAAAATTAATCTGCTTTAATTAGGGAGTTGAAATGAAGCTTTTATGGAAAATATTGCTGCCGGTTACCCTGTTGATCGCATTATTGATGAGCCTGTCGGGATATTTTACCTTCACCCAGTCGTCTGAAGGTCTTGAGGGTGCCGTACTCGACAATATGCGTGGCGAAGCGAACGGCCTTAAACGGATTACTGAAAACATGCTGCGTTGCTCTCAGCAGAACGTGATAAGAGCGTCCAATGACAGAGGTGTGCGTGCTTTTTTTGCCGGGGACATTTATGACCGGGCAAAACAGCTTGAATTGGCGGACGAGCTGAAAGAGGTGGTAAACACCTATCAGGATGTGGACAGAATAAATGTGTTTGACCGGAACGGGGTGATTGTAAGTTCGTCCAACCCGGATGTGATTGGGGAAAATTTTAAGGAGCGCCCCTATTTTGTTGAGGCAATGAAAGGAAAAACCTTTATTTCAGCCCCTTTCAAGTCGAATATCACGAAGCAGGGGGTGATCATAATTTCCACCCCCGTGCTTATCGACAACAAGGTGTCGGGCGTGCTGAACGCCACAATTCCCTTGCCCGTCTTTTATGATTCGGCAATAAAGCCGATCATTGTCGGCGTAAAAGGCTACGCTTACGCCCTGGACGGACAGGGGCGGGTAGTGATGCACAGGAACCCGGAAAGGCTTTTCCGGGACGACTTGACAGGAGCGGAAACTTACAGGCATATGGCCACTTCTACCGAGGGTTCGGTTTCATTCATAAACGCAGACGGGCTTGACTGCTTTGCCTACTATGTGAAGGAGCCGCTTTCGGGCATGACTTTGGTGGTGCAGGCTGAACAGGCGGATGTTTTTTCAGGTTTGCAGAAAATTCTCCACGCCACATTGTTCAGCACGGGCATCGGCATATTGCTTGGCGCTCTTCTTTTGTTCGTGCTCATCAAGCCTATTATAAATGCTTTGAACAAGAGCGTTGCTTTTGCAGCGGAGGTTTCGAGCGGCAAGCTCAACGGCATTCTTGGCGTGCGCCGCAAAGATGAAATCGGGGTGCTTGCCGATGCGCTGCGTTCCATTCCGGAATCATTGAAAGCGGTAACTTCCGAGTTTGCTCAAGCCAGAGAGAAACTGGAGGCCGGAGCCATAGAGATTCAAAGCGACTCCTCTGAATTCCCCGGCGAATTTGCCGATCTGGTCAGTGGAAGCAACAGCATGCTTGCCCTTTACCAGAACATCATCAATTCGCTTACTTTGCCGGTAGTGGTAATGGACAGTAAGCTGCGAGTTGTGTACCTGAACAGAATGGCCAAAGAGCTTGCCGGGCCGGATTATTATGGAAAAACCAGCGGCGAGGTCATGGGGCTGGAAGATTATGGCGCCCCTGGCAGCGCGCTTCAAAAGGCGGCGGAAACCCTGAAGCCCGCCACTGCGGAAACAACGGCCAGACCCCAGGGCCAGCGGATGGATATAGAATATACCGCCATTCCGTTTGTGAACAAGGAAGGCAAGCTGACCATCGTGCTTCAGCTTATAACCGATCTTACCCAGATAAAGGAGACCCAGCGCATAATTCTTGATGTGGCTACTGAGGCCGAAGAGATTTCCCGGCAACTGGCCTCCGCATCAGAAGAGCTTTCTGCGCAGGTGACCCAGGTAAGCAACGGAGCTGACGTGCAGCGTGATCTGGTTTCTTCCACCGCCACTGCTATGGAGGAAATGAACTCCACGGTTCTGGAGGTGGCAAACAGCGCGGGCAGCGCCAATGAACAGGCCGGGGCCACCAATCAAAAAGCGGCTGAAGGGGCCCGGCTGGTGAATCAGGTGGTGGAAGCCATTGACGAGGTGAACAGGGTTTCCCTTGAAGTGGATCACAACATGCAAGAGCTTGGCAAGCGTACTGAGGAAATCGGCAGCGTGATGCATGTGATTTCGGACATTGCCGACCAAACCAATCTCCTGGCCTTGAATGCCGCGATAGAGGCGGCGCGGGCCGGAGAAGCCGGCCGGGGTTTCGCCGTTGTGGCGGATGAAGTGCGCAAGCTTGCCGAAAGCACCATGAGCGCCACCACAGAAGTTGAAAGCAAAATCAAAAGCATTCAGGCCGCCACCGCCGAAAACCTTGAAATGGTGAGCAAGGCGGCAGTAAGCGCGGGAAAAACTTCTGAAATCGCCGCTGTGTCCGGCAATGCCCTTAAGGAAATTATGAAACTGGCCAACACTACGAGTGAATTGATTGCCAGCATAGCCACGGCTGCGGAAGAGCAGTCGGCGACCTCGGATGAGATAAACAGATCGGTTAGTGAGATAAATCGGATTGCCGAAGAAACCGCCGGGGGGATGCAGCAATCTACCGCGGCTGTGCACAGCCTTTCAGAATTGGCCCACGAGCTTGAAGGCATATTGGGCAGGCTGCGGCGGTAAGCCCGGCCAGGACTCTGATTTTTGCCGTTGACCGCCCCAGGCTGTTTTTGCCTGGGGCGGAGCGGAAGAGCGCGCCCTGTTCGGGTTGTGAAGAAGCACAGGTAAAGAGGGCCTGCTTTTGAGTTGCCGGGATTTTAAGCCGGGCGCGCCGCATGCCGGGTTCCCCTCTCTCCCCCTCTCTCGTTGACGGAGAAACCAAGCCGGAACAGATTCGCCTGGTTGCACCGATTTCGCTTGGGCGGAAAAACAAGCTCCCCGTCTTTTTGTAGCCGCTTAAACGCATATGCAGCCGGCTGCAGAACCCTTTCATAGAAAAAACTATCAGTCCCTGGTCTGCGCCGGGTTGCGCGCAGGCATGGTTTTTTGTCAGAGCATTTCAAGTGTGAAACGCGCGGCAAGGATTTGAAGACAAAATCCTTGCCGCCAAATGATTATAGGGCGGCAAAGCCCCCCGTGAAGCAATCATTTGAGGCGTTAACTGCTTTAGAGATACATCCTTTCAGTGTTGAAATTCCATATATCCAGTGCCCCATCTTATTGGTTGAAACCATTTTTATTGGATTTCACATGTCTTCCGGCTGAGATTTGAAGTCAGGCCATCTGAAGAATAACTGTGTATATTATTAGGATAAACACCCTGTTCGGTTATAAGCTCTTCGCCGACAATGCTGGCGACGGGTTTTTCTTATTTACAAAGCTATTGAAATCTGTTTTATATAGAAATACATATATAGAAATAGGTAAGCGGCTGTTTTAAGCTGCTTACCCTCTTTCATCAAAGGAGCAGAAATGACTATTAAGCACAAAATTATAGGAGCTTTTGTTTTCATGCTCATTTTGCTAGGCGCATCAGCCGGGATCGGATTTCACAGCATGAAGGCTTCATCGGATCATTTTAATAAATTTAACGACCTTGCCAGGCTGAATGCCCTTCTTCACGATATGGACTCTGAAACGTACGCGCAGGCCTATGCGCGGGAGCGATTTTTGAAAAGGCAGGGGCCCGGTTATATGCAGCAGGCGGTTGAGCATTTGAAAAAAACCGCAGATCTGGCCCAAAAAGGTATAGAATACGCCGATTCCACAGGCTTGACCCCTAAAATGGAGCAGCTGCATGCCGATACTGTAGCTTATATAAAGCATTTGGAAGAGATGCAGGATACCGGCACGCAGTGGCTGAACGCATATTCCGGAAGCATAGAACCGCAACTGGCAGCCTTGCAGAATTCGGCTTCAAACATGGGTTTGGGAATGCAGGCAGACAATGCCGCGGTGGTGTCCATGAACGGGCTTTGGGAGCAAACCTACCGCCTTGGCAACAACATGAGCGCCCTCATTAACGCCCAAACTCCTGAAGCGGTGGTGGCGGCAGCGAGCATGCCCACAGAAGACTGCCAGAAACATCTCTCCAGCCTGAGAAATGTTCTTCCTGCAAACTATATGAAATATCACGCCGATTATGCCAACGCTTTGGGTACGATTAACACGGCGCTCACAAACAACCGGGAAGTCGCCGTGGAATTTGCCTCAGACATTCAGAAGGCCTATGAGCTTGACCAAAAAGTGCTGCAGGCCACGCTGGATTTGAGCAATGAGGTCAGCGCACAGATGAGCGCCTACGCGGATGAGACGGAAAACAGCGGAACGTCTCTGCTCAAGGGCGGCATTGCCATGACGGTTGGGGGAGTTGCTTTGGGAGCACTTTTGCTCTTTTTGATCATCTACTCCTTGAACAACGTGTTCAAGCGCAGCTCCGCCTACGCCCATGCGGTGGCCAGCGGAAATTTTGATGGCGAGCCGGGCATTGAGGAAAAAGGCGACGTGGGGGGCATGGTTTCCTCCATCAGGGAGATTCCGCAAACACTAAAGCGGGTGCTCAACCAGTACAATTCGCTGGAGCAGCGGATAGAGCGGGGGCAATTGCTCGCTCATGGGGTTCCGGAAGATTTCCAGGGGGGGTTTTCAACCCTTGTCAAAGAGACTGACAATATCATCGGCCGTCTGCGCACAGTTCTCGAAAATATTCCCTCCCCTGTCGTTATGCTGGATAAAGACCTGAAGGCGAGCTACCTTAACCGCGTTGCCCGGGAACTGGCCGGAGAGGATTATGTCGGGAAAACCTGTTATGATTTGTTTAAACGTGAAGATTTCGGGCCAAATGACGGCTTGAACAGAGCCCTCGCCAGCAAGGAGGCCGCGACCGGAGAAACCAGGGCCCATCCGGGCGGGCATGACATGTTCATAAGATACACAGCCATTCCCATGCTTGATGAAAGAGGGGAAATTGTATCGGTCATGCAGCTGATTACCGACCTCACGGAACTCAAGAAGCGTGAGGAAACAATGAACAATGTGGCCATAGAGGCCATGGAAATATCCAACAATGTGGCCTCTGCCGCGGAAGAGCTGGCGGCCCAGACCGAGAAGATCAATGCAGACGCCGAAACCCAGCATGTGCGCATGGAGCAGGCCACCAGCGCCATGACCGAAATGAACAGCACCGTTATTGAGGTTGCCCGCAGCGCCGGTGATGCTGCGCAACAAAGTGAGAAAGCCAGGCAGAACGCGGAATCTGGCGCGGAGCTGGTAAGCAAGGCCGTGATCTCCATTGGCGAAGTCAACACTTACGCAGGCAGGCTTCAGCAGAATATGGACAAGCTGGAGGAGCAGGCCAACAATATTGGCGATGTGATGGATGTGATTACCGACATAGCGGACCAGACTAACCTGCTTGCCCTGAATGCGGCGATTGAGGCAGCCCGGGCCGGCGATGCCGGGCGAGGGTTTGCGGTGGTGGCGGACGAGGTGCGCAAGCTGGCTGAAAAGACCGTTAGTGCAACGCACGAGGTTGGGGCTAATATCAGCGGCATTCAGAAGTCTGTCAGGGAAAATATGGTTGACGTGGAAGCCACAGTGAAAAAAGTAAATGAAGCCACAGAGGTTGCCGGACGTTCCGGCGAGGCGCTTTCGGGCATTCTTACCTTGGCCTCGGCCACCTCCGGGCATGTGGCGTCAATTGCCACCGCAGCGGAGGAACAAAGCGCGGCTTCTGAGGAAATTACCAACTCTCTGGAAGAGGTTAATTTGCTTGTGCGCGAAACCAGCGAGGGCATGGGGGAATCTTCCCTTGCCATTCAAACGCTTGCGCGCACAGCCCAGGATTTGAAGCTCATCCTTGACGATTTGCATATTAAAGGCTAGTCAACGCCTGTGAGTCTTACAGATAGATGATGTCAGGAATTGCTTGCAATAAGTGCTTGAGTATGGCATTGTTTTATCAAAAGTACTTGTCATGGGTTTAAAATAGCACAGGAGGTTTGCAATGCTGCTGTCAGACAAGGTTTGGAATGCGCTTAACGAACAGGTAAAATGGGAGCTGGAGTCTTCTTATATGTATCTTGGCATGGCGGCTTGGCTCAACGATGTGGCGCTGCCCGGGTTTGCGCACTGGATGCGGGAACAGGCCAAGGAAGAAGTTGAGCACGCCATGAAGATTTATAACTATATTGAAGAGCGGGGCAACCGGGTGGAACTTTTGCCCATTGCTCCTCCCCAGAAAGAGTGGGCGGATGTGCATGAGGTTGTCCGGAAATCGCTTGAACACGAACAGTTTGTTACCAGCTTGATTAATAGGCTGGTGGATATTGCGGCCGAAGAAAAAGACCATGCCACATCTGTTTTCCTGCAATGGTTTGTAAGCGAGCAGGTTGAAGAAGAAGATTTGTTCAATGGCGTTTTGGATAAACTCAGTTTTGTAAAACCAAACTGTTCCGCCCTCCTTTTCCTTGACAAGCAAATGGGAAAACGGGAGGAGGATTAGCTTTGTTTTCATCTGCCAAGTTTTTTTCATTTTGAAAAACTTCTGACCGGCAGTGTATTTGTTGGTTTTGCCCGTATCATCCGGAAAAACCAACAAATTTAAAATAATCTGAGCGTAAACCCCGCAAAGCGGGGTTTACGCTCTTTTTTGTGTATAGAAAACCCCACGCTATGCGTGGGCGTCTAATATGGCGAAGCCGTTGGTAATCTTATAACGCCGCTCTCCGTGATAAGCAGAAGTTGTTCCGACTAAGCGCTGTTAACAGTGCGGCTGATACCAGGCCCCTTATAGGGCCAGAGCAAACCGTCCCTTGTTAGGGGCGGTTCTGATTCCAGGCAGCCGTGAAAAAGAGCGTGTCAAAGGAAGAAGGGAAAGCGTTTTCATCCTTAGAGCAGTTCACGCCCCAAATCCTTGCAAAGCATTTCAAGTGTGAAATGCCCTAAAACAGATTAATTTTGAGCCGCCCTTCGGCGTGTAGCGTTGCTTCCAGCCATACGGCTCAAAGATTCGTCTACGGCTGAAGAGTGGCGAAAGTGAATCCCGCCTATGCCAGCGGGGCGGGCGGCACAGTTTGCTCCGCCAGAGCATTTTGCCCTGAAGCTCCTTGCAGTAAAAAGGAACAGGAGAGTTTTTTCAAACCGCAAAGAGCCGGGTTCAAATGTTAGCTGGTATAGCCGGGATACTTTTAAAGTAAAATGCGCGGAGGCAGCAAGGCCGTTAAGAAAGGGCGAGGTGGTTTGGATTGCCGTGTTTGTGCGGGTCAAGCGGCAAGGAGTTTGCCTTTGCCGCTTGACCTGACCCACTGTTTACATTCTTTTTATTGCTGCTTTCAGGGCATCCGCCTTGTCGGTCTGCTCCCATCGGAATTCGGGGAGCTCGCGGCCAAAGTGGCCGTAGCAGGTGGTTTTGCCGTAAAGCGGGGTTTTGAGATTGAGTTCCTTGATAATATAATAGGGGCGCATATCAAAAACTTCGCGCACAGCCTTGGTCAGGATTTCATCCGGCACCTCTCCCAGGCCGCGGGAAGAAGCGATTACCGAGATCGGCTCGGCAACGCCGATGGCGTAGGCGATCTGGATTTCACAGGAAGGCGCCAGGCCCGCGGCAACAACGTTTTTGGCGATGTATCGGGCCATGTAGGCCGCGGAACGGTCCACCTTGGAGGGGTCTTTCCCGGAGAATGCTCCCCCGCCGTGGCCGCCCATGCCGCCATAGGTGTCCTGAATGATTTTGCGCCCGGTTACGCCGGCGTCTCCCATGGGTCCGCCGATTACAAAGCGCCCGGTGGTGTTTATGAATATACGGGTATTCTTGTCAATCAAGTGAGCGGGCAGGGTTTTGTTTATAACTTCCGCGGCGATTGCTTCGGAAAGATCCGCATGGCTGATGTCGGGGTTGTGCTGGGCGGCGACTACCACGGTGTCGATCATTACCGGCTTGCCGTTTTCATATTCAAAGGCTACTGCGGTTTT
>CAZJFJ010000037.1:0-2982 GCA_964545305.1 uncultured Desulfovibrionaceae bacterium | reverse complement strand
CACGGCGGTACCTAGAAAGGTGAGCGGCACGAAGTCGGAGAAGAGGTAGGCTGCCTGCCATGCCGTCACCGCGCCCGTGAACACCGAGGTGGTGGCCACCAAGGGGATGGAGCTGATGCCGATCGTGTACATCTGCTCGAGCGTGAAATGGGGATGGCGGTAGAACTTCCAGGCGGCACCGAAGGTCGCGCCCAGGAAGGCCAGGAAGTCCAGCACGCCGGTTTTGCGCACTTCGGTGAGGCGCTCGGAAAGACGGTGAGCCCAGTAAATTGGGGCGGGCATCAGGGTGGGGGTTTCGTTTGAAGCAAAACCGAACATCATGCCCTGATCTCCGGCTCCCTGTTCTTCGTCCTTTGTCCGGTCAACTCCCTGTGCGATGTCTGAGGACTGTTTGTCGATGGAGGAGATTACCGCGCAGGTTTCCGAGTCAAAGCCCATGTCGGAGCTGGTGTAGCCGATATCCTTGATGGTGTCGCGCACAACATTGGGCAGATCCGCATAACCCTGAGTGGTTATTTCCCCGGCGATGAAAGCCATGCCGGTGGTAACCAGGGTTTCGCAGGCCACGCGTGAATCGGGATCCTGGGCGATCAACGCATCCAGAACAGCGTCGGAAATCAGGTCGGCAACTTTGTCGGGATGCCCTTCGGTAACAGACTCGGAAGTAAAATAGTATTTGCCCTTATCAGGAATCATGTGCTTTCTCCTTAAAGCTTGTGATTTCCGGACAGCTTCTTGCGGTTTCTCGTGCGGCTGCCCTGCGTGAAATTTTTTGCTGCCGGGCTGCGCCCGGCGGCGGCCTGCCCGCTTTCGTGGAAATGCCCGCCATTATGTAATAAGCCAGGCAACTCTGCCTGTGTTTTTCCCTCTGCCGGGCTGGTTACGACCTGATCAGCAGGTTGTCAATAAGCCTGGCCTTGCCTAGTTTTACGGCCACAGCCAGCAGCGTTTCGCCGTGCACGGCTTCTGCCGTGGCAATTTGCACGGGATCCACAAATTCGAGATAATCAACCACGCCGTCCGGAAGATGTTTTTTCCAGTATTCAACAATCGTTCCCTTCAGCTGCCTGGGGTTGTTTTCACCCTCTCTTGCAAGTTTTTGCGCCAGTTTCAGCCCTTTGTATATATGGGGGGCTTGCTCCCGTTCAGCCTGGGTGAGGTAGGCGTTGCGGGAAGACAGGGCAAGGCCGTCCGTTTCGCGGACTATGGGGCAGCCCTCGATTTTAATGGGCAGGTTGAGGTCTGCCGTCATGGCCCTGATGATGGCAAGCTGCTGCCAGTCTTTTTCGCCAAACAGCGCGAAATTGGGCAGGGTCAGATTGAAAAGTTTGAGCACAACCGTGCAGACCCCGCGAAAGTGGACGGGCCTGCTTTTGCCGCAAAGATTTTTTGCAAGCTCCGGAGCTTCCACCCAGGTGGCATGGCCGGGGCTGTACATGGCCTCCGGTTTAGGGGCAAAAACAATATCCACTCCGGCATCTTCGGCGATTTTACAGTCGCGGGTAAAATCGCGCGGGTATGCATCCAGGTCTTCATTGGGCCCAAACTGGGCCGGGTTCACAAAGATGCTCAAAATCACCTTGTCGGCTTTATTTCTCGCGGCAAGAAGCAAGCTTTTGTGCCCGTCATGTAAAAAGCCCATGGTTGGCACCAGGGCTGTGCTCTGGCCTGAAAATCTGGTGTCCAGGGCAAGGCCTTGCAGTTCTGAAGGATTGGAAATTATTTTCATATCAAGTTATCCTTATATGGTTATACATAGCCTGAAGGTTTTTGGCAAGCAATGCTTTTGCGTTATGTGATCAGGCGTTTGTCCAAAAGCATTTTTCTGGCTTCCGCCGGAAGGGGCAGGTTTTCAAGTCCGGTCCACAGTCTGACCTGAGCCATTCCCTGTGCGATCAGCATGTCCAGCCCATCCTGCACTGAACAGGACAATTGTTTGGCCGTTTGCAAAAAAGGAGTTGCCAGGGGGCGGTAGACAAGATCGTAAACCAGGCCGGAGCCGTCCGGGGGCAGTATGGCTTCAAGCCCGGAAAGATCCAGCGGGGTTTCCTGTTCACCGCTTCCTCCTAACATTCCCATGGGCGTGGTGTTTACGATGATGCCGGCTTTGACGCCGGTTCGTTTTTCCCAGGGGATGGGGGTTCCTGCAAAATCGGCGGCCAAGCGGCTTGCCCGCTGCGGGTTGCGGGCCGCAATGAAAATATCGCAGGCCGGGTTCATTTGCCTGAGCCCCGCCAGCACAGCCCTGGCCGCGCCGCCCGCGCCCAGCACCAGAGCGGCGTCAGTTGTGAATTTTCGGTTGCTCAAAGGAAAGATGAAGCCTTCCACATCGGTATTGGCGCCAAGCAGACGCCCTTCTTTCCAGTAAAGGGTGTTCGCCGCCCCTATTTTTTCCGCCAGCCCGTCAAGCCCGTCCACAAGTTCGAGAACCGCCTGTTTATGTGGAATGGTTACGGACAGGCCGTGGATGGGGTCGTTGCGGACTTTTGAAATGAAGCCGGGCAGATCGCCGGGAAGGGTTGGAAAGGGCAGGTAGGTGGCGTTCAGGCCTGTTTTTTCATATACCCAGCCATGCAGGGCGGGGCTCAGAGAATGGCCCAGGGGATGCCCGACAATGCCAAATGTGTAGCGGCCTCCAGAGGGGGGGGTGATTTTGAGCATGTGCTTGCTTTAGGTTTAGAGGTATATGTCTAAAAGTCCTTCCGGGGGGCGGATGATGCATTTACCCGCCTCAAGGTCTATGCCCTCCACAAACTCCGGGCTGGCGGGAAACAGGATTTCCTTTCCGTCCGGGCTTTCAATAAACCAGATTTCCTGCCCGGTGGTCAAGCTGATGTGGGTGATGTTTCCTATATATTCAAAATTTTCCGCCTCGAAAACTTCAAGGCCTACCAGTTCGTGAAGATATATCTCTCCCGGCCCCGGCTCCTCCAGTTTTTCCCCAGGAATTAAGACCAGCCCGTTTCTCAAATCTTCCGCCAT
>CAZJFJ010000036.1:0-16801 GCA_964545305.1 uncultured Desulfovibrionaceae bacterium | reverse complement strand
CTGTCCTAGAGCATTTCAAGTGTGAAATGCTCTAGGCAAAAATAATTATTTCTTCAACAAGTTGGACAAATTGTGCAAAAAATTCCATTGAAAAGGGCAATTCACGGCATGGTCCTCGGGGAACCGGTGAAACGTGAAGATGGCCTGGTCCTTGTAGGGGCGGGAACAGAGCTTACCGAGAGCATCATCAACCGCCTGACAGCCTCGGGAATCGGCTCCATTACAGTTAGAGGAACCCCGCTGAAAGGCAATGCCAGCGACTATGGCAAACTGGCCGAAAGCCTCGACCACATGTTCCGCCACTATCAGGAAAACCGCTTTATGCTGGGCCTGCAGGGAGTGCTAAAAAAATACTTCCAAATGAAGCTCGCAGAAGCCGAGGCCGCAAAACAAGCGGCAGCCGAACAGGAAAAACAGGAGCAGGCCTAGGCCTGCCGTAACTCCCGCTTTGCAGGAAAGAAAACTTTTCCGGATAAGAAATGCCAATTGAAAATTTAATTACCCAATATAAAGGCGAGGTGCTGGCCGTAAAAAGCCTGCCCACACTCCCTTCTGCTTTGATTGAAATGAACAGCATGCTTGAGGACTCCAACATCTCCACCGAGCAGATCGCCGAGCTTATCTCCAAAGATCAGGTGCTTTCAGCAAAAGTTCTGAAAATGGTAAATTCGCCCATTTACGGCTTCCCCGGGCGCATAGCTTCCGTGCATCACGCCCTGGTGCTTCTTGGGTTTAACGTTGTGCGCGGTCTTCTTCTGTCCACCAGCGTGTTTGAAAACCTTCCGGCCGGCATGTACAAGCTGTGGGATCACAGCCTGGCCACCTCGCTCGCCAGCGCGGAAATAGCCCGGATACTGAATTTAAGCGATCCGGGAGAGTTTGCGGTTGCCGGGCTTTTACACGATATCGGCAAAGTAGTGATAGAGGTTCAGTTGCCCGACGCAAGCAAGCAAGTCAAAAAACTGATCAAAAATCAAGACCTGAATATCCGTCAAGCCGAAGAAAAAATTTTGGGATTCAGGCACGACAAAGTTAACGAGTGGCTGGGCAACACCTGGCGCCTGCCCCTGGTTTTACGCGAAGGAATCACCTATCACCATAATCCCCAAGCCGCCCCCAACTATCCGGAAGTGGCAGCATGTGTGCAACTGGGCGACTTTTTGGCCAGAATTTTCCAGCAAGGTTCCGGCGGGGATGATCAAGTGCCGGAAATCAGCCCCCAGACTTTCAAAGTGCTGGGATTGAGCCAGCAACTCCTGGTACAGGTGCTGGATGAAGTGTCTGAAAAATTTGCCGAAATATCCGGTTTTGCCTTGTGACGAAAGGCCGGGCATGACTGAAAACTCAAAGAACTCCCTGTTCTCCCCCCATCCCTTCAAGGGGCAGATAATTTCCTCAAACCCGGAGCTGGTGGAGCAGGTCATGTTTTTATGCAACCCCGAAACAATCGGCTGGACAAACACCGCCAACATGGACGAAGCGGTGGATATGCTTTTGTCATCTCCGCCAAACGTAGTTCTTCTGGACATAAGCTTTATGGGAACCCGCGCCCTTGACACCCTGCATCTGCTCAAGGGGGAAAATGTATACCGCTCCGTCTGCGTTGTTCTTTGCATTAACGAAGGCGAACTTGAAAAATACGATTTCGACTGGCGGACTGTGGAGGTCGATGACCTGCTTTTTTTCCCGGATTCAGCGAAAGTGCTGAAAACAAGACTGGAACTTGTGCTTGGCAGAGCTTCCCGCTCGCTCGACACCAACCCCCTCACCCTTCTTCCGGGAAACAATTCCATCGTCAAGTTCGTTCAGGGTGCTATTGACAGGGGGGCCGACTTCGCCCTGGCCTATGCGGATCTGGACAATTTCAAGGCCTTTAACGATAAATACGGATTCGCGCGCGGCGACGAAATTCTCATGCTCACCGGACGCCTGATTTCAAGCACCGTGCACAGCCCTGGCGATACCCTCAACTTTGTCGGGCATGTTGGCGGAGATGATTTTATATTCTGCATGCCGCCGGACAAAATAAAAGACGCCTGCAAAAAAATAGTGGAAACCTTTAATGCCGTGGTGCCCAGCTTCTATGACGAAACCGACCGCATGGCCGGAATGATTATTTCCACCGACAGGCAGGGAACCCTGTGCACTTTCGCCATCATGGGCATTTCCATAGCGGTGGTGTTCAACCACAAAGGAAATGTAAGGCACTATGGGCAGCTTGCCGAGCGGGCCGCTCAGATCAAGAAAAAAGCCAAGCTGCAGCATGGCAGCGTTTATATCATGGACAGCAGACAATACAAACCGGAAGACTCCGCCAATTGCCGATGAAAGAACAGAGCGTTCCGTCTTCACCCTCTCCTTTTGCGGATTTCACCAGACACATTGCCCTCGAAAAAGGCTACTCCCCCGCCACTATTGAAGCGTACTCCCGGGATCTTGAGCAATTTGAGGCACATCTGTCCGCCTTGGGCCTGAGCCTAGGCGCTCCGGAAAATTTAACAAAACAGCACATCCAGGGCTTTTTGGTACACCTCCACCGCCTGAGAACAAGCAAAAGTTCCATCGCCCGCAAGCTGTCGTCCCTGCGTTCATGCTTCAACTACCTGCAACGGGCAGGACGGATCACGAAATCCCCTTGCACCGGAATCAGAAATCCGAAACAGGACAAGCGCCAGCCTGCGGTCTTAAATGTGGATCAGGCTTTCACCCTTCTTGAAAACGGGCAGAAACAGCCCGACTCCATGCAAAACGCACCCGCACGGGCAACAGGAACAGAGGCGGAAAAGGCCCGTGATATCGCCTTGTTGGAGCTGCTGTATGGTTCCGGCCTGAGAATTTCCGAAGCACTGTCGTTGGAAGCCAAAGATATTGATCTGTCTTCCGGTGCGGTCCTGGTTATGGGAAAGGGAAGCAAAGAAAGGGTTGTTCCGTTAAGCGACTCTTCGGTCAAAAGCCTTGAAGCGTGGCTTTGCCTGCGCTCCGCCCTTGCCGCCGACCCCGCTGAACCGGCCCTGTTTGTGGGAAACCGGGGGGCTCGCCTGAACCGGCGCCAGGCAAACCGGATCATTAGCGAATTCTGCATCCGCGCGGGCCTCCCCACCAGTGTTTCAGCCCACGCCCTGCGTCATTCTTTTGCTACCCATCTGCTTCAAGGCGGGGCGGACATGCGCAGCGTGCAGGAGCTTCTCGGGCATTCCCGCATCTCCACAACCCAGCGCTATACACACCTGGATCTGGCCAGGCTGATGGAGGTTTACGACAAGGCCCATCCCAAGGGTGATGAAAAAAAATAGTTCAGGGGGAGGACACAACAGGAAATTGTTTCTTCTGCATGTGTCCTCCCCCACCCCCCTTCGCGCCATCCTCTTTGGACGGTTCGCCATTGCCACGCAAAACAGCAATGTTCTTGGACCATAACATATTTTTTATATTTTCCAACCTTTAAATTGAAAAAACAGCACAACAAAGAAAAACCGGCCCGGACAAAACCAGACAAAGCGCTTGCATTTTGATTTTTTTTGATATATGCAAGGCGTTCAAATAATATGCACACTGCCCGGCGCGGGCCGCTCAACGGCCTTGGGGTGTTTGCCGCAAGACAAATCGCATTACGCCGGCAGTGGTAGCCAACCCCAAATTCCAAGGAGTTTTTAAAATGGCTTATGTAACTATGAAGCAGATGCTGGAAACCGGCGTACATTTCGGCCACCAGACCCGCCGCTGGAATCCCAAGATGCGCCCGTACATTTACGGCACCCGCAACGGCATTCACATCATCGACCTGCAACAGACAGTAAAGCTTTTCCGCACCGCCTATGATAAAGTTGTGGACACCGTTTCCAAGGGCGGGCGCATTCTGTTTGTGGGCACCAAACGCCAAGCCCAGGACGCCGTGACGGAAGAAGCAGTAAAAGCCGGCCAATTTTCCGTTACCAACCGCTGGATGGGCGGGACCCTGACCAACTTCCAGACCATTCTGAAAAGCATTGACCGCCTCAAAAAACTGGAGGCAATGTTTGCCGACGGCAGCATCAACCGCTACCAGAAGAAAGAAATTCTCCGCCTGCAGCGCGAACTGGACAAACTCAACCTGGTTCTTGGCGGCATCAAAGACATGCCCGGCCTTCCCGACCTCGTCTTCATCATCGACCCTAACCGCGAAGATATCGCCGTGAGCGAATGCCGCAAGCTGGGCATCCCGATCGTGGCTGTTACCGACACCAACTCCGACCCCGATCTGGTCGATTACATCATCCCCGGCAACGATGACGCCATCCGCGCCATCAAGCTTTTTGTTTCCGCCATTTCTGAAGCCTGCCTCGAAGGCAAGGCCATGCGCAAGGAAGCCGACCCTGAAGACATGCTGAAGGCAGAAGCCCCCAAGGCTGAAGAACAGATTCAGGAAACTCCTGAAGCCGCGCACGCCGCTCCAGAGGCGGAAGGCATTAAAGAATAAATCGCCTAGTTTCAAATAAATTTAATCATTTGGAGAAGATATAATGTCCGTAACCATTAATATGGTGAAAGAGCTGCGTGAAAGAAGCGCGGCAGGTATGATGGATTGCAAAAAAGCCCTTGAAGAATGCAACGGCGACATGGACAAGGCCATTGACTGGCTGCGTCAGAAGGGCCTTTCCCAGGTTGCCAAGCGCGCTTCCCGCGCCGCTACCGAAGGGCGCGTGACCCTTCGCACTTCCAATGACGGCAAGACCGCCATGCTCACCGAAGTGCGCTGTGAAACCGACTTTGTTTCCCGTGGCGAAAAATTCCAAGCGTTCGCCGACTTTGTGGCCGACACCGCTTTCGAGAAAAACCCGCCTTCTCCCGAAGATCTCCGTGCGCTGGTTGAAGAAGAGTTCCAAACTCTTCTCGCTCAAACCGGCGAAAACACAATTGTTGGCCGCTTTACCCGGATGGAACTGGCCGGCCCGGGCGTAATCGGAAAATATATCCACACCAATGAAAAACTTGGCGTTCTTGTGGATCTCAGCTGTGAAAACAGCGCTACCACTGAGAAAGAAGAGTTCAAGGAACTGGCCAAGAACATTGCAATGCAGATTGCCGCATCCGCCCCGCTGTCCATTGACTCCTCCTGCCTTGACCCGGCCGAAATTGAGCGTGAGCGCGAAGTTCTCCGCCAGAAAACCCTGGAAGAAGGCAAGCCTGAGAACATGGTCGATAAAATCGTTGATGGCCGCATCAAAAAATTCTACCAGGAAGTATGTCTGCTTGAACAAACCTACATCCGCGACGACAAAAAAACCATTTCCCAGCTTCTGGAAGAAGAGGGCAAGACCCTTGGCGACAAGATAGGAGTTCGCGCTTTCTTCCGCATGCAGCTTGGCGAAGAATAAACACTGCTCATTTCAGCTTCTCAAGGGGTCGTCATCAGGACGGCCCCTTTTTCTTTATTCAAGCCAAAGGCAAAGCCCAGCCCATCTTGTTTTTGTTTGGCTTGCATGGTAAACTGGCGCACTTCATTTCCATGGCAGATTTCACTGCATGGAAATAGCAACCTGCATGGGAGTTTTTATGCGTGACTCTTTCCTGGTTTTCGGGCAACCGCTTATCGGCAAGGCTGAAATAGAAGAAGTGGTTGACAGCATGGAAAAGGCCTGGCTGGGCACCGGCCCCAAGGTTCACCGGTTTGAAAGAACTTTTTCCAATTACAAGAACATCCCATACGCCGCAGCGCTGAACTCCTGCACAGCAGCCCTTCACCTTTCATGCCTCGCCCTGAACCTGGGGCATGGCGATGAAGTGATTACCACCGCAATGACCTTTTGCTCTTCCGTAAACGCCATTATCCATGCCGGGGCAACTCCCGTACTTGCCGATATAGACCCCGGCACAGCGAACATAGACCCGGCGGAAATTGAAAAAAAAATCACCCCCAAAACCAGGGCAATCATGGTAGTGCATTATGCCGGACGGATGTGCCGGATGGACGAAATTACGGCAATCGCCCAGAAACACAACCTGCGGGTGATTGAAGACTGCGCCCACGCCATCGAGTCGACCTATCAGGGTAAAGGTTCCGGTCAATGGGGCGACCTGTCGTGCTTTTCATTTTACGCCACCAAGAACGTGGTCACCGGCGAGGGCGGCATGGTGCTTGGAGAAGACAAGGAACTGATTGAGCGGATCAAGATCATGGGCCTGCACGGAATGAGCGCCGACGCATGGGCCAGGTTTTCCGATGCCGGGTACAAGCACTATCAAGTTGTGGATCACGGCTTCAAATACAACATGATGGACCTTCAGGCCGCCATAGGCATCCACCAGCTTGAACAGGTGGAACACAACTGGAAGGTGCGCCGCCAGATATGGCAGCAATACATTGATGCTTTTTCCTCGCCCGACTTTCCCGAAGGCCTGGAGCTGCCCGCTCCCGTTGCCGGCCCCGACGACCTGGACAACCGCCACGCCTGCCATTTGTTTACTGTGGGCATTGACGAAAAAGCATGCAAAATAAGCCGCGACCAATTCTTAAGCAGGTTGACAGCCTCCAACATAGGCGTTGGAGTACATTACCTTGCAATACCCGAACACCCCTATTATCAAGACCGCTTTGGTTGGCGCCCCGAGGACTATCCAAAGGCGTCCGCCTATGGCCGGAAAACCATCAGCCTGCCCCTGTCGCCCAAGCTTACAGAATCGGACGTATTCGATGTGACGGAAGCAGTTCGCAATATTTTAGAAAACTCTTAAGCCAGGACTCCGTCTTGCCCAGCAACAACAACGAAATCACGGCACTGGTTCTTACCTATAACGGAGAACGTCTGGTTGACAAATGCATCAGCTCGCTTAAGTTCTGCGGGCGAATTTTGGTTGTGGACTCGGTCAGCAAGGACGGAACCGTACAAATTTGTCGCAATTTGGGCGCGGAAGTGATAGAAAACCCCTGGCCGGGCCCGGGGGCGCAATTTAAATTCGCTTTTGAGCACATAAAAACGCCCTGGGTTTTTTGCCTTGACCAAGATGAAGTGTGCACCGACAAGCTGCGCGGGCAAATTGAGGAAGCATTGCGGAACCCAGCCAGCGATTCTCTGGCCGGATATTTTGTGCGGCGCAAGTCGTGGTACTACAACCGGTTTATGAAATACAGCGGCTGGTATCCGGATTACCTTCTGCGCCTGTTCCGGCCGTCCCAAATGCGGGTGGAAGTGAGCGGAGCCCATTACTCCTTTATTCCGGAAATCGCCGCCCGGAAACTGGATGGCGAAATTCTGCATTACCCCTACCGCGACTTCAGCGAGCATCTGGAAAAAATAAACTCCTATGCCAGCCAGGGCGCGGCCAGCCTCGCCGCCAAAGCGCGCCGGGGGGGATTGCTTCCGGCGGTCGGGCACGGGCTGGGGCGTTTTGTGAAGATATATTTCATCAAGGCTGGAATTTTTGATGGAAAGGCAGGGTTCATCAACGCCGTGCACGGAGCGTTTTATGCCTTCTGCAAATACCTGAGAGTGGAAAAACAGCCGTGGGGCGCGCCCTACGACCACCATTAACTGTTCAAACGAGGCATATAATGTCAAAACTCAAATACAAACGCCTTTTGCTCAAGATTTCCGGGGAAGCCTTGGCCGGAAAAGCTCAATACGGGATTGACCCGGAAACCGTTTCAACCATATGCGAAGAAATTGCCCATGTGCATGCAATGGGGCTGGAACTCGCCCTGGTCATCGGAGGCGGCAATATTTTCAGAGGGATGGCAGCCTCGGCCAAAGGAATGAACAGAGCCCCGGCCGACTACATGGGAATGCTCGCCACTGTGCTCAATGCGGTTGCGGTGCAGGACGCCCTGGAAAAACTGGGCTGCCCCACCCGCGTTCTTTCCGCCATTACCATGCAGGAGATTTGCGAACCTTATATTCTGCGCCGCGCCGAACGCCACCTGGAAAAAGGACGAATCATCATCTGCTCGGCAGGAACCGGAAACCCCTATTTCACCACCGACACCGCGGCGGTGCTCAGAGGAATGGAGCTTCGCTGCGAGGCCATTATAAAGGCGACCAAAGTTGACGGAATTTATGACAAGGATCCGGTAAAGCATGCAGATGCGGTGCTTTACAAGGAACTTTCCTATTCCGAAGCCTTGCAGAAAAAACTCAGGGTAATGGATGCAACCGCTTTTTCCCTGGCAATGGAAAACAGCCTGCCGATAATGGTATGTAATCTGGCGGGAGAAAATATTACTAAAATTATACAGGGCAAAGATGTAGGAACTGTAGTACATGGAGGATAAGCAAGTGGAAATTGACGCTTTTAAACAAGATACCAAAGAACGCATGGAAAAAACCCTGACCGCGCTTGAACGTGATTTTTCTAAACTGCGCACGGGCCGGGCCAGCACCGATCTCCTGGAAGGTGTCAAAGTTGACTACTACGGAACGATTACTCCTTTGAGCCAAATGGCCACCATCTCCGTGCCGGACAGCAAGACCCTGACTATCCAGCCCTGGGACCGGGGCGGATTTTCGGCTATTGAGAAGGCCATACAGAAATCAGATCTGGGGCTGTCTCCGGTTAACGATGGAAAAGTTCTGCGCATTGTGATTCCTCCTCTTACCGAAGAACGCAGAAAAGATTTGGTAAAAGTTGCGAAAAAGTATACGGAAGAAGCCAAAGTGGCTTTGCGCAATATCCGCCGCGAGGCGAACGATCTGCTGAAAAAAGCTGAAAAAGACAAAGAACTGACCGAGGACGAACACCGCAAGACGCATGATGAGGTGCAGAAAATCACCGACGCCAGCGTGGCCAAAGCTGATGAAAAACTGGCTGCAAAAGAAAAAGACATCATGCAGATATAACTTTTGCACAACTGTTTATTTGCTATAGTGGCGGCAGCGGGAGTTTCCTGCTGCTGCGGTTATTCTTGAGGCATATTTGCTTTGAAAAGGCCCTGGCGCTCAACAGCACAGGCCGCCTCAAAACTTAGTAAAACTCGTTTTTGCCGCCACTTTGAGTATGGCGTATCAAAACTAATCCGCCTTAGGGCCAGACTATGACAGAAAAGCCGCAGTCCCCGGAAAACGCCGCCAAGCAGGCATCCCTCCTTCCTCGCCATATCGCTATTATAATGGACGGCAACGGGCGCTGGGCCAGGAACAGGGGCCTTTCACGCAGCCAGGGGCACAGGCAGGGGGTTGAAACCGCGCGAAACGTCGTGAACGAATGCCGGCGCCTCGGCATTGAATACCTGACCCTCTACACCTTTTCAAAAGAGAACTGGAAACGCCCCAAAGACGAAGTCAGCTACCTGTTCAAACTGCTCGCACATTTTTTAAACCGTGAAATAGGCAAATTTGAAGAGCAGAGCATCCGCCTTAACGTGCTTGGGGACATCTCCGCTCTTCCAAAATCGGCCAGGGAAGTGCTGGAGAAAGTTTGCAAAAAAACCGTGGAAAACAAGGCCATGCAAATAAACCTGGCACTAAACTATTCCAGCCGGGATGAGATAGCCATGGCTTGCCGCAGGATGCTGGAAGAGGGGCTTTCCCCGGAAGACTGCACGCCCGACGCCGTGTCGAAGCGGCTGTACACCGCGGGGATGCCTGATCCTGACCTGATGATCCGGACCAGCGGGGAGGAACGGATAAGCAACTTTCTGCTTTTCCAATGCGCATACAGCGAATTTTACTTCACACCCACACTCTGGCCGGATTTTTCCATACAGGAACTGCACAAGGCACTGGAAGAATTTTCAAGGCGTGAACGCCGTTTTGGAAGCACAGGAGAGAAATTTTGAAGATACCCAAAGGACACAACACCCGTTTGGTTACAGGCATTGCCATTCTGCTGGTTTTAGGGCTGGCCCTCTATTTTGGCGGCTGGATGATGTTTTCCATGCTGCTGCTGGCCTCAACAGCCGCCCAGTATGAATTCTACCAGATGTTCTGGCCGGGCAAGAAATATATGCTGCTTGAAAAAATATCAGGCCTTCTGGCGGGCGCAGGTCTGATTCTCGCGGTATTTTTAAACGCATGGCCGGCAATGACTTTTTGTATCGTGGCCGCGGGGGTGCTCGGCGCAATATCCTTTCTGGTGCGGTACGGATCGGGCAGGGAAGACGCGTCCTTGCCGCAAAGCATGCTGCTGCTTGCCGGGTTCGCCTACGTTCCCCTGCTGCTGCAAATGGCTTTCAAGCTTTCCTCGCTTGAAATACTGCTGATTATCGTGGCTGTGACCTGCTCCGATGCGGCAGCTTATTATGTCGGTTCCGCCTGGGGAAAACGCAAAATATGGCCCAGAGTCAGCCCTAAAAAAAGCGTGCTTGGGAGCGTGGCAAGCCTTGCAGTCTGCACAGCCGTGGTCACAGTTCTAGGAGTAATTTTTTGGGGGGGAAGCTGGCACTGGTGGGCTTTGTCCGGCCTGCTCATAAATATCATGGCCCAGCTTGGCGACTTTTTCGAATCGGCCCTCAAGCGCAGCAGCAATGTTAAAGATTCCGGCACAATCCTCCCCGGGCACGGGGGGGTGCTTGACCGCATAGACAGTTTTCTGTTCGCCCTGCCCACCTATGTGCTGCTGAAAATGCTGCTGCTCAGCTGAGCTGGAAATTTATGAACAAAAACAGCTGGAAAACGCCCGAATATATATCCCCCCTGCCGCTCGAACGGCTGGACAGCCTGTTTCCGCGCAACCTGGCTCTGCTTGGCTCTACCGGCTCCATTGGCCGCAGCACCTTGGCCGTGCTTGAAAACCTGCCCCCCGAACAAAGCGCCTGCTTCAATGTTACCGCCCTGGCCGCAGGCAGAAATATAGAACTTCTGGCAAGGCAGGCCGATCTGCACCGCCCGCCGTATCTGGCGGTGCAGGAAGAGGAACTGATCGCCCCGCTTAAAGCGCTGCTTCCACATGGATACCGCCCTGAAATAATGTCGGGGCAAGCGGGCTATGCCAGCCTGGCTGCCCTTCCGGAAGTACAGATGGTGCTTTCCGCGCAGGTAGGGGCGGCTGGCCTGAAAGGCACGCTCTCTGCCGCAAGGGCGGGAAAAATCGTGGCCCTCGCCAACAAAGAGTCCCTCGTTCTGGCGGGCAGCCTCATCCGTTCCATTTGCCAAGAAAGCGGAGCGGTGCTTTTGCCTGTGGATTCAGAGCATAACGCCCTGTTTCAGCTTCTTATGGAACGCCTGAAGCCAGAACCGGTAAAGCTGACAATTACCGCTTCCGGAGGCCCGTTCAGAGGCCGCACCAGCGCCGAGCTTGTTAAAATCACCCCCAGTGAAGCGTTGAAACACCCCAACTGGAGCATGGGTGCCAAAATAAGCATAGATTCGGCCACCCTGATGAACAAAGGCCTGGAAGTTATTGAAGCGCACCATCTTTACGGCTTGCCCGCCGCTCAAATAGATGTTGTGGTTCATCGCCAGTCTATCATTCACTCTTTCATTTCTTTCAAAGACGGCTCCTATCTGGCCCAGCTTGGCACACCGGACATGCGCATGCCGATAGCCCACGCCCTGGGCTGGCCCAGGCGGATAGATCCGGGCGTGAAAGAGCTGTCGTTGCAAACCTGCCCCGACCTGAGTTTTGAAAAGCCCGATCTGGAGGTCTTCCCCTGTTTGCGTTATGCTTACGAGGCCATGAAGGAAGGCGGAGGAATGCCCATAATCCTCAATGCCGCCAATGAAATCGCAGTGGAGGCATTCCTCTCCGGCCGCCTGGATTTTCCAGGCATTCCCGGTATGGTCGGCGATGCCATGCAATCACTTTTCACCCGCTTCACAACCGGCAATCAATATTCCGAAGACGACATCCTGAACCTTGACCGGGAAACCAGAACCTGGTGTCTGGACAGATTGCAAAAGATGTAGCAGAATAGCTTCCTGATATGAACCTATAACATTGGGTTAATTATATGATTGCTGGAATTACGATAGTCCTCGTTATCGGAGGCTTAATTTTCTTCCATGAACTCGGGCATTTTCTGGTGGCCCGGGCTTTTGGAGTGGGCGTGTCCAAATTTTCGCTCGGCCTCGGGCCCAAGCTTTTCGGCATTACTCGCGGCAAAACCCACTATCAGCTGGCGGCAATACCGCTAGGCGGTTATGTGATGCTTGTGGGAGAACAGGAAGGGGAAAAACTGCCCGAAGAGTTTACCGTTGAGGAAAGCTTCTCCGAACACCCAACCTGGCAAAAACTGCTTATTGTGGCAGCCGGTCCGGTCTTCAACCTGCTGCTTGCCTGGCTGATTGCCTGGGGCCTGTTCTGGTATCACGGCGAAACCCTGGTTTTGCCGGAAATCGGCGCTGTTCAGAAGGATAGCCCGGCGGAAGCGGCGGGGCTCCTGCCTGGCGACCTGATTCTACAGATTAATGGCCAGACGCTGGACAGCTGGGAAAAAATCACCCCCCTGATTTATGGCTCGAAGGGAGAACCCCTGGATGTGCAGGTCAACCGGAAAACAGCCCTTGGAACCGAAATTTTGAATTTCAGCATTACTCCCGTGCAAAGGGAGATGCCAAACGTGCTTGGGCGAACCTTTGAAAACTGGGTTATCGGCATATCTCCGCCGGAAAAACTGACCTTGCAAACACACAGTTTCGGGCTTTTCGGCTCCGCGGCAATGGGCGCGAAAAAAGTCTGGGGCTACATTTCCGCTATTGGAGATTTCCTAAAAGACGCCGTCACCCTTAAGGTCCAGGCGGATTCCCTGGTGGGGCCGATCGGAATGGGCCAACTAATCGGAATCAGCGCGGAACGGGGGCTTTCCAGCGTATTGGAGCTCACCCTGTTTATCAGCATCAACCTCGCAGTACTGAATCTGCTTCCTATTCCAATGCTGGATGGCGGACATATCGTTTTTTTCCTGGTGGAAATGGCCATAGGGCGCAAGCTTCCGGACAAACTCAAGGACCTGGCCCTCAGAGTAGGCCTGCTGCTTCTGCTTTCCCTTATGGGGCTTGCCCTGTTTAATGATTTTTTGGGGCTCCTGCGGGGCTAATAAGGTTTTTTACGCATGTTGACCTTGATTCTGAACAGCATGGAAGGGCCGATACAGCTTGCTTTGGCAAAGCAGACCCTTTCGCCGGGAAACACCCCCGGCATTGCCGACTCGATGTGTTGGGAGCCGCAAGGCCAGGGAGCGGAAACCCTGATTCCCAATCTTGAAAAGCTCCTTGAGCGAAACGGGCTGGTTCCCGCATCCATAAACCGCATTGCCTGCGTGCGCGGGCCGGGCAGCTTCACCGGAATAAGACTGGCTCTTAGCACCGCTTTGGGCCTCTCGCGGTCCATACCCGGAAGGCCCGCTCTAGGGGGGATAGACTATCTCCCGCTCCTTGCCGTCACAGCAGCCAAAGAAAACGCCCTGCCGGCTTTCGCATCCATATGGGCGCTCACTCACGCAAGGCGGGGGCAGGTGCATATCCAGGGGTTCGCTGCAGGGGAGCGGCTTGTTTCGCTGGGGGAACCCAAAGGCTGCCTGCTTGAGAAAGCGGCGCTCTACATCAAGACAAAAAGCCTCCCGGAGGCTCCAATATACCTTACAGGTTCAGGCCTTACCCGCAACATGGAATACTTCGCTGCGAACACGCCGGAAGCGGCTTTGCTTGAAAGCCCGGTTTATCCCAACCTGGAAGCGCTGAACGCGGCCGCGGCCAACGCCCGTTATTCCGACAAACCAATAGCCCCCCTTTATCTGCGCGTTTCCGACGCGGAAGAGAATCTCCCTTATATCGCCACAGGCCTGGGCCTGGACCCCCACCAGGCCATGCTTGACCTGCTCAAGCTCACCGGGCGAAGCGCCTGAGGATTTTATGAATATGCTCTTCAAAAGCCGCCACATTGGGGTAGCAGCCCTGATCATGGGGCTGAGCGTGCTTATATCCAGGTTCATGGGTCTTGCCCGCGACATGGTAATCAGCCATTTTTACGGCGCCGGAACCGAGTCGGACATCTACTTTGCCTCGTTCATGGTTCCCGATTTCATAAATTATCTCCTCGCCGGGGGATATTTTTCAATTACCCTGATTCCGGTGCTTTCCCGCTGCTTTGCCAAAGATAAAGAAGACGGCTGGAAACTGTTTTCCGCCGTATTCTGGTGGGTGTCTGCCCTGATTGCGCTGTTCACTGCGGCTGCCTTTATTTTTGCCCCGGAGCTTACCGAAATTGTCGCTCCCGGCTTTAGCGAGCCGTCAAAAGAACGCCTGGCCTTCTTCTTGCGCATCATCCTTCCCGCCCAGGCCTTTTTTCTGCCCGGGGCCTGTCTGACGGCGATACTTTATTTACGCCGCCACTTCGCCATTCCCGCCCTTACCCCGCTCATTTACAACGGGGCCATCATTCTTATGGGAGTTCTGCTCATAGGCCGCGGCATGACCGGATTCTGCGTGGGAGTGCTGGTTGGAGCCTTTTTGGGAAGCCTTCTGCTTCCTTTCTGGGGAGTCATGAAAGGGAGTGACCCCGCCAGCCCGGAAGCAGACGAACTGACCGGTAAATTTAAACTGTCATTCACCCTGTTTCACCCGGAATTGAAGAAAATTTTTCTGCTGGCTCTGCCGTTGATGCTCGGCCAGTCGATGGTTGTGCTGGACGAACAATTTTTCCGGATTTTCGGAAGCCTTACCGGTGAAGGCGGGGTAAGCCTCCTGAATTACGCCCGCCGCCTGACCCAGGTTCCGGTGGGGGTGGTGGCCCAGGCCGCAGGGGTGGCCTCCTTTCCGTTTTTGGCCCAGCTTGCAGCCACAAACCAGACAGGCCTTTTCAACCTGACCTTGCAAAACGCGCTGAAAAATGTGTTCGCGGTGCTCGCCCCCATTTGCGCCTTCATGATTCTCGCGGCACAGCCGATTATCCATGTAATTTATCAGCACGGCGGCTTTGGAGCGGACGATACGGAAGCGGCGGCATGGCTACTTAGAATCATGCTGGCGGGAGTTATTTTCTGGGGAGCTCAGCAACTCTTGGGGCGGGCGTTTTATTCGAAGGAAAATACGCTTACCCCGGCCATTTGCGGTACAGCAGCCACCATTTTGTTCCTGCCGCTTTATTACTATGCGGCAATTGACTACGGGGTGCAGGGGATAGCGGCCTTAAGCGTATTCGGGGTCGCTTTTTACGCCGGGCTGATCGCCTTTGTCTGGGCGAAAAAGCACGGCAAAGCAGGGCTTGAGGGAACGCTGCGGCACGGTGTAATGGCATGGGCTCTGAGCATTGGCGCTCTTGTTCCCGCCTGGCTCACCCTGTTTGTCATAACAACTTTGATGCCGGACAACACCGGGGGAAACCTGCTGATTATAATCATCTCCGGCTCCGTGTTCTCGATTTTCTATCTGGCGCTCAGCCGCATCGCCTATCCCGCCTTGCTGGCTCCGCTGGCCCCGTTTGCCAAGCGGCTTCCGCTCCCGATCTTCCGCCTGATTTTTCCTGAAAGGCCAGAAAAAACATGACCTGCCAGGATAAAAAGCTGCTACAACGCCTCCAGGCCGACTTTCCGGTTGAGTCACGCCCGTTTGCTGTTCTGGCCAAGGAGTTCGGCCTTACCGAACAAGAAATTTTAACAAAAATAACAATCTGGCGGCAAGAAGGCCTGCTCAGACGGATCGGACCGAGTTTCAACTCTTCCGCACTGGGGTTTTGCGGCACGCTATGCGCTGCGGAAGCGCCGGAAGAACAACTGGCCGATTTTGTAGCCGGGCTGAACGCCTTGCCCGGCGTAACCCATAACTACAGGCGCGATCACAAAAAAAATGTCTGGTTTACCCTGATTGCAGAAAACCAGGAGCAGATAACCCGCACAATCGCGGGTATAGAAAAACGGACAGGCATAAAAATCATGAGCCTGCCCGCTGAAAGGGCGTTCAAACTGAAGCTTGAGCTGATGCCTGACTAAAACAGATTAATTTTGAGAAGCCTCTTCGGCGCTTAGCGTTGCTGTTTTCATCCGTACGGCTCAAAAATTCGTCTACGGCTGAAGCAACGGCGGAAGTGAACCCCGCCTAGGTCTGTGGGGCAGGCGGCGCAGCTCGCGCCGCCAGAGCATTTCACTCTTGAAACAGGCCAAGGGTTTTGCCTTCAAATCATAGCGGCGAAAAAAACGCAGGAGGAACCCGTAACTGCCCGCCGCCAGGAGGTTCCAGCTGTCAATTACCCTCATTTCCTGAAAATACGCCTGGCAGAACCAGGTAATCTCCCGTCCTGATGCCGAACCGCCTGACGCTTCCCGCAAGTGTTTCCAGAACGTAACGTCCTGGAGAAACGGAGGAAATAGTTTCAAGAGAGCCAGGGTCGGCGTTCTCCTCAATCCTGAAGATAACTCCTTCGGCATTTATGAACATCATGTCCAGGGCAATTGGAGTATTCTTCATCCACATGTTCATGACCATATCCGTTTCAAAGTCGAACAGCATGCCTTGCTGCCAGGGCAGATAAGCGCGAAACATCATGCCCTTCTGCCGTTTTTCCAAGGTATCGGCGATTTCCACACTAAAACTTATGCTGCCGCCATTTTTCCTGACCAGTTCAATTTCTGATTTATCAAACTCCCCGGCAAGGCACGGCGAAGCACAAATGGCAAGCGCGAAAACTGCGAAAAAAATAAAACGGGCGGCCTTTGCCATACCTGCTCCTTGCGCCAAAGCATACGGGGCGCAAAAAGCGCCCCGCGAATATGACTTAATCTCTGGTCAGTTTTCTGTATTTCATCCGGTGCGGCTGATCGGCCTGCTTGCCGTAGCGTTTGTGGAAATCCTCTTCATACTCCGAATAGTTTCCTTCCATCAGCACCACCTTCGCATCGCCTTCAAAAGCCATGATGTGGGTGGCCACTCTGTCCAGGAACCAGCGGTCGTGGCTGATG
>CAZJFJ010000035.1:8062-17370 GCA_964545305.1 uncultured Desulfovibrionaceae bacterium | reverse complement strand
CTCCAGACCTTCCAAAAGGGGGGTAGCCATGACCAAGCGGGTTTTTTCCCGGGTTTCGTCAATGGCATCGTAGAAAAGAAGCACGGGAGAATCGGGAACGGCATTGGAAAACACAAGTTTTTCTCCAAGGGCCAGCCCGGCCCCAAACTCGCCGTCAATCAAATTCTCCTGGACAAGCAAAGAGTATTCAACCTTTTCCAGCCAAATCAGGGCCACAATGATCTGATCTCCGCCATAGCCGAAGCGGGTGTTGGAGATAACCCCAGCCGCTCCCCCGCCTTGGCGGACACAGAGGCGTGCAACAGTTTGGCATCATGCTGAGCCGTAGAGAACATCAGCACAAGGCTGCAAGGGCCATAAAGCTCTTCGCCATGCAACCGCGCCGACTGCGCAAGCGCCTCTTTTACGGCCTCTTCCGCGGCCAAGGCCGTATTCGGATTTTCGCTGTAGCCCACTCCAACTCGCACATCTTCTCCAAATTACAACTCAAACGCGCTTGCGCCTGAACAGCTCCTTCAAAGACACAGAACCACAAGTTAAACCTAGTCCTTTCACAGGGCCTTGTCAAACGACCTCAACATGTTTTACTATACAAAACCGCCCAACAGAATCCACACTTCAAAATAGCATTTTTATTTATAAAATACAAATAGTTATATAATTTACCGCAAAGGCCTTAACCTTCCAGATTGATAAAAATTGTTTTCGTTTCCAGGTATTGCTCGTGCGATTCCCTGCCCTTGTCCTTTCCGCCGAATCCAGACAGCTTATAGCCGCCGAACGGGGTGGCATTATCACCCTCGCTGTAAGCGTTCACCGAGACCGTGCCTGCCCGCAGGGCCTTTGCATATTGATGCGCACTGACAAGATTCTTGGTAAAAAGCGTGGCCTGGAGGCCATAGCAGGTGTCATTGGCGAGCCGCACGGCGTCCTCGTTGCTCCGCGCGGTTAAAACTGCGGCAACCGGGCCGAAAATTTCCTCGCGGGCGATTGTATGGCCGGGATGCACATTGTCAAACACAGTGGGTGCTATAAATAGCCCCTTGCCAATTTCCAGCGCTTTGCCGCCTGTAAGCACGGCAGCCCCTTCCGCCTTGCCCTTTTCTATATATCCCATTATCGTGTCAAATTGCGCTCTGCTCACAATCGCGCCCAACACGTTTTCCGGGTCTAGCGGATTTCCGGTTTTCCATCCCTTAAGCTCTTCCAGCAAAGCCTCCAGAAATTCATCTTTCTTGCTTTCAGGCAAAATAATGCGCGAGTTGGCAGTGCAGTTTTCGCCCATATTCCAGAATGCAGCATTGGCCGCATGCGCGGCAACCGGAGCAAAGTCGGTCACGTCATCCAAAACCACAAACGGGCTTTTGCCCCCAAGCTCAAGCACCACTCGTTTTAAATTGCTCTCCGCGGAATATTGCAGAAACTTCCGGCCCACTTCGGTCGATCCGGTGAACGTCAACACATCCACATCGAAATGACGCCCCAGGGCTTCTCCGGCCTCACCTCCCGGCCCCGGCACAACGTTGAACACGCCTTCGGGAACCCCGGCTTCAGCCGCCAGCTCCGCCACCTTGAGCGCCGTAAGCGCCGTAACAGAAGCAGGCTTCACCACCACGCTGTTGCCTTCGGACATGGCCGCCCCAACCTTCCAGGCCAGCATAAGCAGGGGAAAATTCCAGGGAAGCACACACCCCACCACCCCCGCAGGCTCTTTTACAATCATGCCCAGGGTGCCGTCGCCGGAAGGGGAGGTGCAGCCGTAGGTTTTGTCTGCATATTCGGCATGCCAGCGGATGCATTCCACAGTTTCCGGAACGTCAGAGCTGAGGCAGGCGGCCAAAGGCTTGCCGCTGTCCACCGATTCCAGCACCGCCAGTTCCACCAGATTTTTTTCCATCAGGCCCGCCAGGCGGAGCATTGTTTTTTTGCGCTCGCCAGGGTGCATCCTAGACCAGACGCCGCTTTCAAAAGCCCTGCGGGCACAGGCCACGGCTGCATCCACATCTTCCTTGCCGCACGATGCCACCCGGGCAATGGTTTCTCCGGTCGCAGGGTTTATGGTTTCCATTGTGCGCCCGGAGCGGGCATCAACAAATCTCCCCCCAACAAAAGCCTGCGTGGGGAACTTCAAGCCTCTTGCTATTGCCTCATATTCAGATGTCTTCAAAAATTGCGTCATAATTGCCTCCAGGCCGCTAAAAAATTATCATACTGCCAACCAAATTTCTTGCCGTTAAAACAGCTCCCGCCCTGTACCACATTTGCCTGTTTTAAGAAAGATTTATTGCAATATTTCTTTGCGCGCGTTTAGAATTGTTGTGTGAAAAAACAAATTTTAACAAGGCGAGCTGGAAATAAGAACCTTGCCCCTATCTCTGCTGCACTACAGCCCCACCGGGGGAACCATAGAAATTTGCAGGCAAATGGGCCTGCGGCTGAATCCGCAAGCTGCGGAATACCACCTGAGCCAAGCTAAACCGCAAGAACTCACTTTCGCGGAAAACAACGCGGTGCTGGTGCCTGTTCCTGTTTTTGGAGGCAGAATGCCCACCCATGCAGCCCAGGCCGTCCGCCACCTGTCGGGCCGCCAAACCAGGGCTGTGGCCGTGGTTGTTTACGGAAACCGGGCTTATGATGACGCCCTTCTTGAGCTTGGCGACATCCTGACGGAACGCGGCTTCAAAGTTCTTGCCGCAGGGGCCTTTATAGCCCGCCATTCCATATTCAGCGAGGTGGCTCCCGGCCGCCCGGACGGCAACGACAAACAGCGTATTCAAGAATTCGCCGGGAAAACGGGGGAAAAGCTCGAAAAAGAAGCAAGCTCCATCATGGCCATAAATATTCCCGGGAACAGACCCTACAAAGAACGCAAACCCGGCATGGCCACCCCGGTCACAGCGGCCAGCTGCATCTCCTGCCGAAAATGCGCCAGAAATTGCCCCAGCGAGGCCACCCCCCTGGAAACCCCTTTCCGCACAATTCCGGGAAAATGTGTTCTATGCATGCGTTGCGTGCACATCTGCCCGATGAAAGCCAGGAAGCCTGCCTCCGGATTACGGAAAGGACATGGCCTCTTTGCTGCCCCGGCTTATGCAGGAAAGAAAGGAACCCGAATTTTTCTTGTAGTTGTGGGAATGTGCAAATGTTTTTTATGAGGTTGCCGGGTATTTTAAAACAGCTAAAGGCGCTGCGGGTGTATTTCCGATGGTGGTATTGTATTAGCCCACACCCGGCAACATGTTTTAAATTATAACCTTAAACAATTCATAAAGGAAGACTGTACCCGCAAAAAAAGGCCCCTCCCCCCAAAAAACATGCCGCAGACGCCCTTCCCTTAAGTCCGGGAGAAAATAGAAAAAGCCGAGGCCGGGAAAGGCCCCGTTTTTTTGCAGCTCCCTGGAAAATAAATATTGACTAATATGAAGATACAGCGTAAATGTGCTAGCTTAAACTTTAATTGGGTTTAGTATTTTTCAAAAACGACTTGGCATGTGGCTAACTCCTTTTCGCAATCTAACTTTCCCTAAAAATCATGGAGTTATCACATGACAATGTCAATGTATGTGGGCAATCTGCCCTTCTCTGCCGATCAATCCAACCTGGAATCTTTGTTTTCGCCTTTTGGTGAAGTTGTCTCCGCAAAAGTGATGTCGGACTGGGAAACAGGCCGTTCACGCGGTTTCGCCTTTGTTGAAATGAAAAAATCCGAGGCCATGCAGGCTATCGCGTCCCTGAACGGAACCCAGTTTGAAGGGCGCACCCTGCGCGTCAATGAAGCAGAAAAGCGCGCCTAACACTTTTAAAGCTGAATAAAAAGCTTATAAAACGGCTCCAATCTTAAAAGGTTGGAGCCGTTTTTTGTTAGTTTTCAAGCGCTGCCGGAAGGGAAAAAAGTCCCTTTGTTGAGCCGGGGCCTGTGAAGCTTGACAAGATGAGTTTAGTGCTTACCTTTAAAGCAAGTGGAAATGAACCATATTTTATTTTATTGCGTAAATTAATAATTAAAGGAGGGCTAAAACATGTTGCTAGGAATTTTTACAGCAGGCTTATTGATGGCAGGAATTGTTCTTTTTGCTCACGTTACAAACATAGACCTTCCAAGCTGCTACTTTAAAACCAAAGCATGCCAAAATGGATGTGGCTTATAAATCAAAAAAAGCGCAGTTGTTACAAACTGCGCTTTTTTATTTCCTTGGTCATTCCTGACTGTTATTCTTGCGCAGGCGGCCTCACATACCAACCTTGAAGCATTTTGCGGCAACCCAAAACAGCTTGCCGCCCTGGAAGCGGGAACGGAAACTCTGAAGGCTGAGCTTGCGGCCTGAGTGAGTGACGGAAAGGCTTGGGGGAGCTCGGCCTTGGATGTGTATGAAAAAGAAAAAACAACCCAAAGGTACATGTTGGGGGTACATATTTGAAAATGCGGGGTTTTCAGGTCGGCAAAAGCGTATCTGAAAACCCCGCAAACTCTTGGCTGGCATGGCGGAGAGGAAGAGATTCGAACTCTTGGTACCCTTCCGGGCACACACGATTTCCAATCGTGCTCCTTCGGCCAGCTCGGACACCTCTCCGCAGGAGAGGCTTAACTATCAAAATGAAAAGATATTGGCAAGGCTTAAATTTCATTTTTTGGATTTTGAAATCCTTTTCCCCGCATCACTGCAAGAGTATTCTGTGTATTTTTTTCGCCGGGCGCCCCAAGTGCCTGAGAACAAGAGATTTTTCTCGCGGCTGGAGAGATTTTAAGGTAATGCCGCGCCCGTTGAATTCCTGTTTACTCTGGTTATTGTTTATCTTAAAGAGGGGCTGAAGCGCGAACAAATGAAGAACTTTTTACTCTACAAGAATAGTCTTGGGAACGGTCTCACAGGCCGGTGCCCAAGGCTGGTTTGAGTCTTGCAAACATATAAAATGAAAGTCAAAGTGCTCTAGAGCCTCTCATATTGGCAATGCCTTATGATGATTTTAATAAAATTTTCGCAGAAAAATGGCTGGAGGCCAAACGTTTAAAAGTGAAAACCTTTATTCTATGAGGCCCATATCCCGTGCTTTCAGAATTGCATCGGCGGCATTGTTGACGTCGAGTTTTTTATACATGACATAGGTATGCGATTTCACCGTAGGCAGCGCTAGCGAGGCTATTTCCGCGATCTGCTTTTGTTTGAACCCCTTGGCCATCATGGAGAGAATCATTGTCTGCTGCGGGGAAAGTTTGACTGGCTTGACATGAATGTTCCAGCCAAGGCCCCGGTATTTTTTCGATGCGGCATATGCCGCCAGGTAGACGTTGTTTACATATGCGAGGTCCAGGCCGCACCGGTTGCCGGGAGCGTCCAGCGCATTCAGGCAGTCCTTTAGAACAGGCAGCACCGAGGAGCCCTCATCTGCGACAACGCGCACAAAACCGTATGTCTGTGTGATTTGCAGGGTTTCCTCCATAATTGCGCGTGACTGTTGTTTTTCCCCTATGCCCCAGCAGATAAGCGCCAGCAAGCTTCCTGCCTCGGCCACATCCAGGGGACGATTGAAAGAAGCGCCAAGGGCGTGACCGGCAGCCTGGACCTGAAGTGGGAATTTTAAGCAACCCCAGCTTCAAATCATTTCACCCTTGGAAAACAAGTAAGGACTTGCCTTCAAGTTCTTGCCGGAAAATAAAGATCAGAAGCTTTGCCTGCTGTTAAACAGCCACTTTAGAACCTTTTGCTACTAGAATGGCGGCGTGAAAAGCCGCCAGCCTCGAAGGCGCAGGCGAAACCATGTTTCACGGTGAAAGGCCGGAAGAAGCGTCTCAAGCTCAAAATGTTCCAAGCGCTCCTTATCCAAGCTTCCAGAATGCAAGAACCCAGCCGGAAAAGGCATTACACGCCTCCTTTTCCGGCTGGGTTCTTGCATTGAAAGCATAAAAAAAGTCCCCTTTACGGGGACTTTGAGGCATTTCGAACACGAAACATATTATAAAAATTTTAACAAGACTCTTGCCGCAAAATGCTTGACGGCAGGCCTAGCTCTCCATTAAGCGGTTATTTCAAGCATTCATTGCCCTGCGCAGCAAAGGGCAAGTAAAACATAAAAACTGATTGCTTTTCTTGATGCGCCCTATTGTATTTCTTTTCCAATGCGGTCCCAGCGGATGTCGGAGATGCTTTCCCAAGACCAGTACAAACGCCAGGCCTTGCCCACAAGCGCATTTCGCTTGACTGTGCCCCACTTGCGGGAGTCGTACGAGTCGTCGCGGTTGTCGCCCATCATGAAATATTCGCCCGCAGGCACGGTAAAGGGGCCGAAGTTGTCTTCCTCGGCCATCGTTCCGGCCGGGCGGGTATGAATGACATAAGGCTCGTCCGGCTTCTGGCCGTTCACATAAAGCTGTTTGTCGCGCACGGCGATCACGTCTCCGGGCACGCCTACTATCCGTTTAATATAGTCTTGGGCAGGCTCGAGAGGGAATTCGAACACGACCACATCTCCGCGCTCCGGCTCACCAATGTCAACAAGATAATCATCGGTAAAAGGAATTTTTATGCCGTAAACAAACTTGTTCACCAGCACGCAGTCCCCAATCAGCAGGGTGTTGAGCATAGACCCGGAAGGAATGGTAAAAGGCTGCATCACAAAAGTCCTGACTACCAGCGCTATCACAACCGCAACAATAATCGCTTCAATATATTCGATAACTTTTTTATTGATCATCAGTTTATGTCCTCACTTCAGAGGCGACAATATATCCCATCTGACCGGTTAGGTAAATCACAAGATGGCTGCGCTGGAAATAAGGGAAGGGTTATGTTTTTAACACATATTTCTAACACAGCCTGCACGGCCGCAGGCTCCGGGCTTTCGGGCGCTGAGCAGGGAAATTAAAAAACGTCACACCCGGAATATGCATGCGCCAAAAACAAATCACCCTTTGCAGGCACACCCAATGTGCCTGCTGCGCCCGCCGAAGCCTCTTCAAAAACAAAAGCCTTAGCCGTCGTCATCCACTTTCAGGGCGGCCAGGAATGCTTCCTGCGGCAATTCCACGTTGCCCATGCGCTTCATGCGCTTTTTGCCTTCCTTCTGCTTTTCAAGCAGCTTCCTTTTACGGGAAATATCGCCTCCGTAACATTTGGCTGTAACGTCCTTGCGCAATGGGGCGTTTCGTTCGCGGGCAATTATCTTGTTGCCTATGGCCGCCTGGATCACCACTTCAAAAAGCTGGCGCGGAATCGTCCGCTTAAGCCTGAGAGCCAGCGAACGCCCGCGCTCATAAGAGCTTTGGCGATGGGTGATTATGGCGAGGGCGTCCACAGGGTCGCCATTAATCAAAATATCCAGGCGCACGAGATCGGCTTCCCGGTAATCTATGAACTCGTAATCCATTGATGCGTAGCCTCGGCTTCCGGACTTCAGCTTGTCGAAAAAGTCAAACACTATTTCGGCAAACGGCAGCTCATAGGCCACCACCACCCGGTTCGCGGTAAGGTAATGCATGTCTTTCTGAATGCCGCGCTTTTCTTCGCACAGCTTGAGCACCGCGCCCAAAAATTCGTCGGGCACATGAACCTCCATGCGCACGAACGGTTCATACAGCCCCTGGATATAGTTGAGGTCGGGCAACTTGGACGGGTTGTCGATTTCCAGAGTTTTACCCTCTGTGGTTTCCACCTTGTAAATTACCGACGGGGCCGTGGCGATCAAATCGACCTGGAATTCGCGCTCCAGCCGCTCCTGCACAATTTCCATATGCAAAAGGCCAAGAAAGCCGCAGCGGAAACCAAAGCCCAGCGCCTGTGAAGTTTCCGCCTCAAAGGTAAAGCCGGCATCGTTCAGGTTGAGCTTTTCCAAGGCGAATTTGAGCTGCTCGTAATCGTTCGAGTCAGAAGGGTAAAGGCCGCAGAACACCATGGCCTTGACTTCCTTGAACCCGGACACGGCTTCCTTTGTGGGGTTGGAAGCAAGAGTGATTGTGTCGCCCACGCGCGCATCGGCAAGCTCTTTGATGCCTGCGCAGAGGAAACCCACCTCTCCGGCGGAGAGGCTTGTCACCTCCACCGCTTCCGGTGAAAACACCCCAAGCGACAACGCCTCATATTCGGTGCTGTTGGAAAAGAATTTGACAATATCGCCCTTTTTGATTGTTCCGTCCATCACCCGGAACAAGGTGACCACACCCTGATAGGGGTCGTACCACGAGTCGAATATAAGGGCCTTGAGCGGAGCGGAGGGATCGCCCTGCGGGGCGGGCAGGCGTTCCACAATCGCCTCAAGCACTTTTTCCACCCCCATTCCGGTTTTAGCCGAAACGGCAATCGCCCCTTCGCAGTCAAGCCCGATGCCTTCCTCTATTTCATGGGAAACCCGTTCAACATCCGCGCTTGCCAGATCTACCTTGTTCAGCACCGGAATAATTTCGTGCCCCTCGTCCAGCGCAAGGTAAACATTCGCCAGGGTCTGGGCCTCAACCCCCTGAGTTGCGTCCACCACAAGAAGAGAGCCCTCGCAGGCGGCAAGCGAGCGGGATACTTCATAATTGAAGTCCACATGGCCGGGGGTGTCGATCAGGTTAAGGATGTATTTCCCGCCATTGTGAGAGGTGTATGGGATGCGCACGCTCTGCGCCTTGATGGTGATGCCGCGTTCCCGCTCGATATCCATGCGGTCCAGATACTGGTCGCGGGCCTCGCGTTCACTTACCAGACCGGTTTTTTCCAAAATGCGGTCGGCCAAGGTGGACTTGCCGTGATCGATGTGTGCAATGATGCTGAAATTTCGGATATTATCCTGCTTGGGCATATTAAAACCGCGCTTTTCTGCTCAGAACTGTTAAAGGTTGTAAAAGCCTTTCCAATTTTCCTGTACTTGCGCCAATTGCGTCCACACAGGGCGAAAACAAATACCTTATCCAAAGAAGTTTGTAAACTGCCGCCAATCGCTATGGCTTTTTGCGAAGTTCCCGCAAAAGTTCTATTTCTTTTTTATATCCGGGAAGCTCATGGCGGGTTTCAAGGTTGAAAGGAAGCCCCCGCAGGCCAGGATGATTTATAATCCTGCCCACGCCCTCAAGGCCCAGCTCTCCCTCGCCGATGTTGGCGTGCCTGTCTTTTCTTGCCCCCAGCGGGAACACGCTGTCGTTGAGGTGAATGCTCTTCAGGCGGTCCAGCCCCACAACCTCGTCAAATTCTTCCAGCACCCCGTCCAGCCCGTTCAAAATATCATATCCGGCCGCATACACATGGCAGGTGTCCAGGCACACCCCCACCTTTTCCTGCATAAAACTGTGCACTTCGCCCGATACCAGCAGCCCTCTCCGCACGCAACTTTTTGCT
>CAZJFJ010000035.1:0-8052 GCA_964545305.1 uncultured Desulfovibrionaceae bacterium | reverse complement strand
TATCCCGCAAATCCTCGAACCTGCCGCCCACCTCGGTTCCGCTGCCGGACATGGTTTCAAGCAGAACAATGGTTTGCTGTTCCTTCCACAGCGCCTTGTTGAGCATCGCCCCAATCTGCCTGATTCCGGTTGAAACTCCCTGGCCCAGGTGCGCTCCGGGATGAAAATTGTAATAATTTCCGGGCAGATGCTCAAGGCGCTCAAGGTCGTCTCTGACAATTTCTCCCGCCAGCGCGCGCAAGCCCTCATCAGCGGAGCAGGCGTTTAAAATATACGGAGCATGCACCGTAAGCGGGGCGAAACCATTTTCAAGCAGAAGCGCCGCCAGTTTCCCCATATCGCCAGTATCCAGCGGCCGCGCCCGGGTGCCCCGCGGGTTGCGGGAAAAAAACTGGAAGGTATTGGCGTTGATGCCGAGCGCATCCTGCCCCATCCGCAAAAAGCCTTTCGATAGCGACAGATGGCAGCCTATAAAAAACATTTTCCGCTCCAAAAACACAATTATAATTGAACCCTGAAAACCGCCCGCCTGAAAACCGGCGCAAGGCGCCCAGGGCGGGCCTTGCCTGCCTGCAAACACCTCTGCCCATCACGCTACCCAGAACCTTTCAAGCGTAAGACACCCCGCATTCAGCACTTAACGGCGGAAGCGAACGGCCTGCGGACAATCCTGTGTCTTGCCCTGCGGGTAAAGCCGCTTTGCTCCTTTGTGCAATGCCGCTGTCCTGCGGAATTGCCCGCCCGCTGGACGGGCGGCACTTCACGCCACCGGAATGTGCAGCTCTTTTCAACAGCAAAACGCCCTAATTGGCCCGCTCCAGGGCAAGCAGGGCTTCCTTGCGGTCCAGGCCGCCTGCGTATCCAACAAGTTTTCCATTCGAGCCCACAACCCGGTGACAAGGAATTATAATCGCAATGGGATTTTTATTGTTGGCCATGCCCACAGCCCGGAACCCCTTGGGGCAACCCACGGCTTCCGCGATTTCCCTATATGCGCGGGTTTCGCCATATGGTATGGTAAGCAAAACATCCCAAACTTTCCGCTGAAACCCGGTGCCGGCGGGGTTTAAAGGCAAGTTGAAATTTTTTCTTGCGCCTCGGAAATATTCATCCAATTGCATGACAACCTGGGTCATCAAAGCGGATTCATTTCCGTTTTTCCCTTCCGCCTCTATGCCGTCAGCAAAATCAAGCCGGACGACAAATCCGTCTTCCACCTCCAGCAGCAACCTGCCAACCGGGCTAATATAAAGCTTTCTTTCTCCCACACCCGCATCCAATTAATTAAGTTGATTGTTTTATTATCCTTTTTGTATTATTTAACGGGGATCTTTTTTCGGCGGTTAGACATACTCATTCAAAAATACCATTTTATATTCTTGTTAAAAAATCGAGGGACAAATGAGACTTACATCAAAAATAACGCTACCTATCGTCTCCATGCTCATAATTGCTTTGGGAATACTTACTTGGCAAGTCCACTCAAATGCCTCGCGCATCATACAGGACTTGGCGGAAAAAGAACTTAAAGCCGTAGCCGGCCAATACGGCAATGAAGTTAAAAGCTTTTTTGAAACCCCCATCAACTCCGGCCAGGCTTTTGCCGATGCTCTCTCCTATACCATAAATGAAAACCGTACACCAGACCGTTATATGCTGGTTAACATGCTGAAGGGACTTGGTGAGGGAAACGTCGAGTTTTTCGCCACAGGGGCGGCGTGGGAGCCGAACGCTTACGACCTTAACGACGATGCCTTTAAAGGCCAGCTAGGAAGTGATGAAACCGGGAGATTCCTGCCGTATATGGCCAAGGGTGAGGAATTGACTCCATTCGTTGATCTTGAAAGTGAATACTACGCTTTACCCAAAGAAAGAAACCATTCCACAATTACCAACCCCTTTAACTACCCAGTTGGGGGAAAAACCGTGCTCCTGACCACGGTGGCGTCTGTGATTAAACCGGAAGGAAAATTTAAGGGCGCTATTTATGTTGATATCAGTATGGAAAAGGTTCTGTCATTGGTAGACAACATAAAACTTTACGATACCGGTTGGGGAGCGGTTATCAGCCAGGACGGCACAGTTGTAGCCCATAAAAACAAAAACCTGCTGCTTACGGACATCACCCTGACCAATCAGGTGGGCAACAAGGAAGGCCTGAAACAGGCTATGGCCCAAGGCAAGGAATTCATGGAAGTACACGACGCCGGAGATGGCGAAAACTTTTTTTATTATTTCCCCATTGTTTTTCCAAGCACAGACCAAACCTGGTATTTCATGGTTTCTATTCCCCAAAATGAAATTCTCGCTCCAATTGGGGTCATCAGGAATATTACCGTTGGGATCAGCTTGATTATCCTGGTGCTGACCATCGTCACCACCCTGATTATAGTCCGCCGCAATGTGAAGCCGCTTGGGCAAATTGCGGAAGGGGCCGCCCAGGTCGCCTCCGGAAACTATAATGTGAGCGTTGATCACAGCAAATGGAGCGGCGAGGCAAAAGAGCTTTGCGTGGCAATTGAAACAATGATCCACTCGCTTGTGGAAAACATTAACAAAGCCCAGCAGATGTCTGAAGAGGCCCGTGTCAAAGCGGAAGAAGCGGAAGAAGCCGGAAAGAAGGCACAGGAAGCTCTTTGTGTTGCCGAAAGCGCAAAACAGGAAGGAATGCTTGCCGCTGCCGCCCATCTTCAAGATGTGGTGGCCATAGTTTCCTCGGCATCCGAAGAATTGTCCGCGCAAATAAGCCAGTCCGAAGCCGGAGCCGTAGCCCAGGCATCCAGCGCGGCGGAAACGGCAACCGCCATGGAAGAGATGAACACCACCGTGCTGGAAGTGGCCCGCAGCGCGTCCATGGCCGCTGAAGCCACCATGCAAAGCAAACTTAAGGCTGTGGAAGGCGCCAACATTGTCGAACAGGCAGTAACCGGAATCAGGGATGTTCAAGATGTGGCCGTGGCGCTCAAGTCCGATATGGAAAACCTGGCCAGCCAGGCTGAAGCCATCTCCAATATCATGAGCGTTATTTCCGACATTGCCGACCAGACCAACCTGCTTGCCTTGAACGCCGCCATTGAGGCGGCCAGAGCAGGGGAAGCGGGCCGAGGATTTGCCGTTGTGGCGGACGAAGTGAGAAAGCTTGCGGAAAAGACCATGAGTTCCACGTCCGATGTGGGCAGCGCCATCTCCAACATCCAGAAAAGCGTTGAAGTGAGCATGCAGCAGATGGATAAAGTGACCCGGCTGGTTGACACCGCCACAGAACGTTCACAGCGCTCCGGCGAAGCATTGAACGAAATAGTGGGCATAGTGGAAAACGCGGCCGACCAGGTGCAGTCCATAGCCACTGCCAGCGAAGAGCAGTCCGCCACCAGCGAAGAAATAAACCGTTCAGTCGCCGAAGTTAACAGGGTTGCCGAGCAAACCTCCACAGCCATGCAGGAGGCAAGCCAGGCCGTGGCGGAGCTAGCCAGGCAGACCCAGGAACTGAGCAGCCTGATTGAAGAAATGAAGCGGGGCTAAGGCTGTGCGGCATAAAAATGCGCAAGGCTGAAAACCCATGCATGGTTTTACGCCCCCATCAGGCGGTTAAAGCCATTCTCGCTTGAAATAGCCGCTTAACGGCAAGCAAAGCCTGCCTGCGCCCATTTCGCGGCAAAGATTTGCATGCAAATCCTTGCAGGGCATTTCAGGCATAAAACGCTCTAAAAAGACACTAAAATATAACCACACGGCCAGCTTTTCCTGAACTTTACCAGGAGAAGCTGGCCGGAATTTTCCAGAACCGCTTTACACGACAAACACTGTTGGTTTTTTAAGTTGAACTACCTTCCCGCCGCAGCTTTCCCAGCAGCACATCCAGCCTGGCAGCAAAAATAAGACGGGCAATGCGCCGCCGCACAGGCCAATAAAGCCTGCAAAGAACTACAGACAGGAAAAAACAAAAATCAAGGTATTAGAGAGCTTTTTAACATTGAAAAGTTATTTTTGACGAAATGCTCTGGGGAGGCGGGCTGAGCCGCCGGAGCCCCCGGCAGCGGGCAAAAACAAATGCTATTTATAATAATTTACCAAATGATCGATGAGAAGGCGGACTCTTAAAGGAACCTGGCTTCCGGCCATTACCAGATACGCGCTTATTGTCGGCAATTCCCACTCCGGCAAAAGCCTGATCAGCTTGCCCTGCTTAATGTGATTTTCGGCAAGCGGCTTTGGTAAAAAACCTACCCCCAGCCCTTCCAGCACAAAAGTATGGGAAGCGCTGATGCTGTTGAAGGAATGCGCGGGTTTGAGCTTCACGGTTACTTTTTCTCCGCTTTTGCTGGTCAGATCCCAACCAGTGTTCTGGTGGGAATTAACAATGCTGGGCAAATTCGCGAGATCCCGGGGGTGAGCGGGCATGCCGTAGCGCTCCACCAGCGAGGGGGCCGCGCAGACCCATGGCCGCCCGGAACCCACGCGCCGGGCCTTGAGATTGGAATCGGGCAGGTCGCCTATCCGCAAGTCAAGATCATAGGGTTCGGTCAAAAGGTCCACCCAGCGCTCCGTGAAATGTATGCCCAGATGAATATCGGGCCAGGCCTTGGCAAAAGAGCTTAAAGCCCCTTCAAAAAAGCTCATGTAAACATCGCCCGGAATGGAAAAACGCACCCAGCCCGAAGGTTTGTTCATGTTCTGGGTAACAGCCTCACAAGCCTCTTTCGCATCCGAAACAATAAAATCACAACGCTCATAAAAAATTTTCCCGCTCTCGGTAAGCTCGACATTGCGCGAGTTGCGGTGTAAAAGCGGAACCCCCAGATTTTTTTCAAGCGCGGCAATCCGCCTTGAAAGGGTGGATACCGGCATTTCCAATGCCTCTGCGGCCAAAGTGAAACTTTTGTGTTTTGCCACTTCTACAAAAAGCGGCATCTCTTTAAGCAATTGTTCCATAGATCATCCCATTAATGAAAAGAAACTTTTATTTTATAGCATTGCTTCCCGTTTCGGTCAATGATAAGAATTTAGAGTGCATTAAAATAATTACGCAACGAAATATGATTACAGATTTTTTTCAGGAGTTTCAAATAATGAAGGCACAAATATTCAGCAGGAACAGTCTGAGCACTACCCTGCTTTTACTTATAATATTTACGCTATTAGCCTCTATTGCAGGATGCGGCGCCGACAACCAGCCGGCAGCGCCCGCACCCACGGTGAATTACATTGTGGCCAGTGAAGACGAAGTTACCCTGACCACGGAACTGCCTGGCCGCATTTCCGCCCTGATGGTTTCGGAAGTGCGCCCTCAGGTGGGGGGAATTATTAAAGAGCGCCTGTTTGAAGAAGGCGCCGACGTAAAGGCCGGGCAGGTTCTTTACCAGATCGACCCCTCCCTTTATGAATCCGCCTATAACAATGCGAAGGCGGAACTCGCGCGGGTGGAGGCCAATGCGGTGGCCACCCGGAATCTGGCTGGCCGCTACTCCAAGCTGGTGCAGACCGGAGCAATCAGCAAACAGGAGTATGACGACGCCAAGGCATCGTCCGGGCAATCCGCAGCCCAGGTCAGCGCAGCCAAGGAAGCCCTTGAAACCGCGCGCATTAATTTAAGCTACACCCAGGTCACCGCGCCTGTATCGGGACGCATCGGACGGTCTTTTTATACTCCCGGAGCCCTGGTCACCCAGAATCAGGCCAATCCGCTCGCAACCATCCAGCAGCTGGATTGTGTGTATGTGGACATAACCCAGTCAAGCACCGAATATCTGCAATTGCAGCGAGCCAGAGCGGAAGGTTTTCTCAAATCCAGCGGAGAGGACTCCACCAAGGTGAGGCTCTACCTGGAGGACAACACGCCCTACGCTTTCACGGGAAAAAATGGAAATCTCGAATGGGTTGAAGGAGATTTGCTTTTCTCCGATGTGACCATCGACCAGACAACCGGGGCCATCACTTTGCGGGCAAAGTTCAAGAATGACTACAACATTTTGCTGCCCGGCATGTATGTGCGGGCCAAACTTGAAGAAGGGGTGCGTGAAGGGGCGGTCATAGTGCCGCAAAAAGCCATCTCCCGCGATTTGCGCGGCGGAGCCGTGGCCTATGTGCTTTCCAAAAAAGCTTCTTCTGCGCCCGCCGCCCAGAAAGAACCCGGGGGCAAAAGCGCGGCGCCTGTCGAAAATACACCCCTTGCTGAAAATGAATATTACGTAAGCACGCGGGATGTGACCATTGAACGCAACTATGAAAATAACTGGATTATCAAGGAAGGCATCAAGCCGGGCGACCGCCTGGTTATGGACGGCCTGTTAAAACTGCATCCGGGTCAAAAAGTGGTTGGGGTTCAGGTAAAGGACGACCCGGCCACCCGTGCCGCCACTGTAGAAAAAGGCCTCCCGGCCAATTTCGGGCAGATGAAAGACACACCGGGAGCCCTTCCCCAGAAAGAAAAGAACGGCCAAGCCTTGGGCTGCCCTTCAAACGAAAGCCGAAACCCCAGAACTGACACCTCTGATGCTGGCGGGGATATTTCCATAAGCCCCCTGGCCCTGGCAGGCGAATAGCCCCCTCCAAACAACGCTACTTCACCGGGAAGGTCCCTTTTCCTCCCGGAATGGTGATTTTATGGCTAATTTTTTCATAGACCGACCCATTTTCGCATGGGTTATTGCAATCATGATCATGCTGGTGGGCGGCATTTCCCTCTACAGCCTGCCGGTGGCCCAGTATCCCAATATCGCCATGCCCGAAATTTCGGTTCAAACCAGATATCCGGGAGCTTCCGCACAAACGGCGGAAGACAGTGTTACCCAGATAATAGAACAGAACATGAAGGGCCTGGACAACCTGCTCTACATGTACTCCACTTCCGATTCAACCGGCGCATCCAGCGTCAACCTGGTGTTTCAAACCGGAACCAACGTGGACATCGCCCAAGTGCAGGTGCAAAACAAGCTCCAGCTGGCCACTCCCATGCTCCCCCAGGAGGTTCAGCGCCAGGGCATAAAGGTCACCAAGTCGGTCAAGAACTTCCTTCTGGTCATCGGCTTCATCTCTGAAGACGGAAGCATGGATAACGTAGATATTTCCGACTATGTGGCGTCCAATATTCTGGACCCGGTTTCACGCCTGGACGGGGTGGGCGAAACAACCCTGTTCGGGGCGCAATATGCGATGCGCATCTGGTGCAACCCGGAACAATTCTACAAATTCAACCTTAACCCCAGCGACGTGAGCGCGGCAATCCAGGCTCAAAACGCCCAGGTGCCCGGCGGGCAGGTGGGCGCGGCCCCGGCCGTTCCCGGCCAGGAAATCAACATCACCATCAACGCCTCTTCCCGTCTTGAAAGTGTGGAACAGTTTGAAAACATCATCCTCCGCACCAATCCGGACGGCTCCCTCCTACGCCTGAAGGATGTGGCCAAGATTGAACTTAACGGAGAAAGCTTCATGGCCTTTTCGCGGTTCAACGGGGCCCCATCCTCAGGTCTCGCCATAAAACTGGCTTCCGGGGCGAACGCCCTGGATACGGCGAAAGTCATAAAAAACAAAATCAGCGACATGTCCGCCTTTTTCCCAAAAGGCATGAGAGCGGTATACCCCTGGGACACAACGCCGTTCGTCAGTCTGTCCATCGAATCGGTTTTCCACACCCTGGGCGAGGCGATTGTGCTGGTGTTTCTGGTGATGCTTCTGTTCCTGCAAAACTTCAGGGCAACCCTGATCCCAACCATAGCCATACCCGTGGTGCTTTTGGGAACATTCGGGGTGCTTGCCGCCTTCGGTTTCTCAATAAACTCGCTGACAATGTTCGGAATGGTGCTGGCCATCGGACTTTTGGTTGACGACGCCATTGTTGTTGTTGAAAACGTCGAACGCCTGATGCGTGAAGAAAAGCTTTCTCCCAAGGAAGCCGCGAAAAAATCCATGACCCAGATTACCGGCGCGCTTGTGGGCGTGGCCCTGGTCATCTGCGCCGTGCTCATCCCCATGGCCTTCATTGGCGGCTCCAGCGGCGTAATCTACCAGCAGTTTTCCATCACCATTGTAAGCGCCATGCTCCTGTCCGTGGTT
>CAZJFJ010000034.1:6713-17671 GCA_964545305.1 uncultured Desulfovibrionaceae bacterium | reverse complement strand
ATGGCGGAAATGGGGCTTTCCAAAGAGCAGGTGCTGATGACGGGCGATAACGTGCATATAGACGTGGACGGCGCAAAGAACGCCGGCGTGGCCTCCGGACTGATGCTTACCGGCGAGTTCCAGGACAAGCGGCCCGGCCCGGACGACAACCCGGACTATGTGTTTGAAAATATCCTGGATATTTTGAAACTGCTTTAATTTTTTGTCTTTCTGCGGCGGGGGAGGGTTGAAAACTTTTCCCCGCCGCTTGCGAGACTTCTACTCAGGGCGAAGCCGGAACGCCCTGAACATTTGTGTGGCTGAATATTCCTTTATTCTTTGTGTAATTTAAAGATGAACATATTTGTATTTGATCTCGATTCGACCGTAACAAAGGCGGAGCTTTTGCCGGAAATAGCAAAGGCGGCCGGATTGGGCCTGGATATGGCCCGGCTTACCCAGGAAGCGCTGGACGGGGTGGTTCCCTTTGAAGTGTCGTTTCGTCAAAGATTTGACCTGCTCAGGCATGTTCCCTTGGAAGCTGTGTGGCAGGTTGCGGACAATATTGAGATCGATGCGCACATTGGCAAATTTATCCAGGAACACCGCGAACAATGCGTAATCGCTACCGGGAACGCCGATCTCTGGGTAAGGCCGATCACCGATAAACTGGGCTGCCGGGTATTCGCATCCCATGCGGAAATTGACGAAAACGGCATCCCGCAATTACTCACGGTGCTTTACAAAGGTGATGTGATGCAAACCCTGCGTGCCGAATTCCCCCCGCCAACCAAACTCATCGCCATAGGCGATTCCGCCAACGATATTCCCATGTTTGAGGCTGCCGATTTTTCCATAGCCTATGGCGGGGTTAACATGCCTTCCCCGGAAGCCGGGCGGGCTGCAAGCAGGCAAATCAATGAAAGCGCAAAGGTTGAATCCCTTTTGAGCAGGTATCTCTAAGTTTTTAGTTACCAAAAGTTTTATTCCATCTGAATTCTTTTGGGTGACTCAGTGAGTGGCTTATACTGGCATGAAAAATGCTACCGGCTAAGGGCATGATAGTGCCGGAGGAGTTAATTGTGCCATCTGCCAATTTTTTATTTTCAATTGTCACGCCAACTTATAATGCTGAAAAATGGCTGGACATGTATTTCCAAAGCCTTGTGAATCAAAAAGGCGGGATTGAGGCTATCCAGATTATTATTGCGGATGATGGCTCAACCGACTCTACCTCAAAAATTGCCCAGAGCTGGGTTAAAAAATACCCTCAAAATATTTTTTATTATCGTAAAGAAAATGGTGGTCTCTCATCAGCTAGAAACTTTGGGCTCAGCTACGCCAGTGGAGAATGGATAACGTTTATCGACCCGGATGACTTTGTTTGCGATACGTATTTCCAAACTGTTCGAGGTTTCATTGAGAACTCAAAATTTGACGGCCATGTAATTGGCTGTAATCTGATTCTTTTTGATGAAAAAACAAATCAGTTCTGGAACCATCACCCATTAAGCTTCAAGTTCAAAGACGGCAATAGGATAATCGACCTCTCCGTAGACTCTGAATTTGTTCAATTGTCAGTGGCATCAAGTTTTATCCGGGCTGAGGCTTTAAATAGGAGCGGCTTGCGGTTTGATGTAAAGGTCAGGCCTACTTTTGAAGATGCGCACTTGCTGAATAAGCTTTTTATTCATTCTGGAAATTTTAAAGTCGCATGTCTCAGTGAGGCGGTATATTTTTATCGTAAAAGAATCCTCGCGGATAGTCTGGTTTCTTTTGGCTGGAGCAGACCTGAAAAGTATAAGGATCAAGTTTTTTACGGATATTTAGATTTATTGAATTCAGTCAAAAAAGAATACGGTTCGGTACCGGAGTTCATTCAGAATTTGGTTGTGTATGAAGCCCAATGGTACATCAACAGGCTGCTGGATCTTAAGGTGCCGTATGATTTTACCGAGACGGAGTTCAGAAGTTTTTTGGATTTAATGCGTTTGGTGTTCAAGCATATAGAACCGGAAAAAATATTTTTCACCAAACTTCCAATGCTTTCCTTTCGCACGCGAACCACCATATTAAGTGTGTTTAAAAATCTGAATTTGTCTTCGTTTCCTTTTCAGGTTTTAGAGGTCTCTCCTGATAAAAATTCAATGCTTGTGGTGCATTACTCCGATTATGAATGCCAGTTTTCAAGTGCAGGCAAAGCAGTCGCACCTCTTTTTCAAAAAAAGATAGAACGGAAGTTTAAAGATCAGTTGTTGTGCGTTGAGCAGATGTTTTGGCTGCCGATAAATGATGCCCCGTTAACCTTTGAAGTTGACGGGCAGGCAGTATCTCTTCTTTCGGGTGGAGAGCTGCTTGATTCTGCTACTCAGGATAATGTTTGCAAAACATTTTATATGCCTCTTGCATGTGTTCCTCAGCCAATTCAAGAAATTTTGGAAAAGGCGAAACAGCCAGAAATAGAGGCAGTGTATAAAAATTGCTGGTTGTTTTCCGATCGCGTCGACCTGGCTGATGATAACGCGGAACATCTATACCGGTGGGTTGCTGATAACGCTCCATCCCAAAATATATATTTTGTTATCAAGCGGCAGTCGCCGGACTGGGGCCGGCTAAGCCAAGATGGGTTTAAGCTGATTGCGCACGGCAGCGAGGAACATCATTTGGCTCTCTGTAATGCAGAGTGGGTTGTGTCTTCACATATGCACCACCCGGTTATGGATCCTTTAGGCATAAGAAGAATCGTAGGTTTTCCTGAATATAAATTTGCATTCATTCAGCATGGAATTATTCTGCATGACATGTCCGACTGGGTGAACAGCATGAAGCTGGATATATTTATTACAACCACTAAGGATGAGTATGATTCCATCTTATATGGCAATTATATTTCAACTGAAAGAGAATTGGTTTTAGCCGGACTTCCCCGGCACGACGCCCTTATTTCAAAACGCCATTCGGCTCCTCATTCCAAATTGGTTCTCGTATGCCCCACCTGGAGGGATCAGCTTTGTAACCCGCACACGCATTCTGCTCCAGATAAAGCTGAAGCGGCCGCGTTCATGCAAAGTGACTATTACAAGGCATGGAATGCGGTTACATCCAGTAATAAGCTTTCTGAGATGGCAAAAGAACAGGGTTATCGGTTTTTATTTTTACCTCACCCATATAGCTCCAGGGTTGTGGATTTATTTGAGTATTCCGAAAGATTTACATGTAAAAAATATTTAGAAATCAGGTCTGTGCAGGACTTGCTTGCTTCGGCCAGTCTTTTAATTACAGACTATTCCTCGCTTAGCATGGAGGCAGCGTTGATTGGGCTGCCTGTTGTGTATTACCAGTTCATGGAAAATCCTTCGCTTTTTGCCTTGCATACTTGGACAAAGGGTTATTTTGAATATGAAAAGGATGGATTTGGTCCGGTGACAAGTAATTTTAATGAACTGTGTAGTGAAGTTGAGCAACTTTTAAAAAAACAATGCGAACGGGATGCTGTTTACAGTAAAAGAGCTAGAAATTTTTTTACAATGCATGATGGAAAGAATTGTTCGAGAGTGTATGAGGCGATTAGGTCGCACATCAGCTCCAAGCATTTCCAAAATTTGGACAGGCGGGTAAGCTGCACATGAATGAAAGGCCTGCCTCTGAACTGAGCGATGAGATTGTTGACAAGCTTATTTCATTTTTTCTAGGGCATTTTAACATTGAAAAGTCATTTTTGACAAAATGCTCTGGCGGTGTGAACTGCGCCGCCCGTCCCGCAGGCGCAGGCGGGAATCACTTCCGCCGTAGCGAATCTTTGAGTTGTATGGCTGAAGACAGCAACGCTACGCGCCGAAGGGGCGTCTCAAAATTAATCTGCTTTAGATATCCCATTTAATATAGATTGGTTGCCTGAGCATAGTCAAGGCGGTTTGCCTACGCCACGCAATGCTCATTTAAAATGATAAACCGTGCACAATTCAGATGCATTTTCCTGCGAGGAGATTGGTATCGATTTTGCACTATTTTTTAGGAGTGTCTTCTCGGAGGAATTATGCAAGTTGTAAAAAAAAGAACTCCCAAGATAAGCGTTCTTCTTCCCGTATATAACGGAGAAAGATATCTTGCAGAGGCTGTCAATTCCATATTGGCTCAGTCGGCAACAGATTTCGAGCTGATGATAATTGACGACTGCTCCTCCGACTCCACTTCGGATATTTTAAAAACAATAAAAGATCCAAGGTTGTCTGTTTTCAAGAATGAAAAAAATATTGGGTTGACGCGTACTTTGAACAGAGGTTTTGACCTGGCAAGAGGGGAGTATATTGCCCGCATGGATGCGGATGACATCTGTTTCAGGGAAAGATTTGATTTGCAATTAAAGTGCATGCAAGCGGAAGAAAAAATTTGTGTTTGCAGCGGTTCCTTTAAAAAATTTGGAAGTGTGAACAGCGATGTTGTTAAAGAGCTGGATGACGGCACGTTAAAGGGCGAAATATTGTTTCGCAACCCGTTTACGCATCCGTTTGTGATGTTCAGGGGTGGTTTTATCAGGCAGAACAAGATTTATTATGATGAGACTTACTCCTCCGCCCAAGATTACGAGCTGTGGCTGAGGCTCGCCCATGAGTTTAAGGGCTGCCTGTTTGCAAATGTTCCGTACTTTTTGGGTCTTTACCGTGACCATGATGAAAGCGTTTCCGCATCACAGAAGCTAAAGCAACGGCAGAACGCTTCCAGGGCCAGGTTCCTGTTTTTAGAAAAACTCTGCGGAGCAGTTTCACGTGCTGAACAGGCAATTCATGATTCCTTTTATGAAAACGAATTTATCATTAAAACTCCAGAACAGTTCCTGGAAAAAAGAGCATGGTTGTATAAAATCACAGAATGCAACAGAGAACAGGAAACATATCCGCAAAAAGAATTTGAAGCGGCAGTGTATAAGAAATACTACAAATTATGCCTTCAAAACGTCTGGCTTGGGAAATGGGTGGAAAAACAATTCTCTCAATTCCTTAAAACGTATTATTAAGTTGTGTGTGCATTTTAAATGCCATGTGCCACTATGCAGGCGCAATTTAGCGGCAAGAGCAGCTTGGGAATGTTAATTTTTTGTTAGGTGCTAATATGAATATATTAATGCTCACTTCACCGGCTCCTTATAGAGCTGGGTTTTCTACCTCCGAAAAACGGGCTCCGCTTGGACTGGGGATGCTAATGTCAGTTCTGGAAAAGAGCGGGCATACAGTTTTTTTTGACGACCAATATCTAAAGGCGTGGCCTATCTTTGATACGCCGGATTATTTAATAAGCAAGAAGATAGAGCTCGTTGGCATATATTCAAATACCATATGCCTGCAAGGAACATTAAGCCTCTTGCGGAAGCTGCATAGACTGCGCGAGCAGGGTTTGTGGCATGGCAAAATTGCAGTTGGGGGCCCCCACACTTCATATGGGGCCGCTGAGTTGCCGGAATATGTTGATCATATTCTTATAGGGGAAGGGGAGATTTCTTTCCCCAAGATTGTTGAAGGCTCCAATTTGCCCCGCATAAGTAGGGGGGAAAAGATTTGCGACCTGGACTCATTGCCATTTCCGGCATGGAGGCATTTTGTTACCAAGCCTTATGTTTGGACGAGCAGCTGGGGTGACGAAGCTCCTGTGTTTACTCTAAACACAAGCAGAGGTTGCCCGCATAGTTGCACGTTTTGCTCCGTAAAAGGGGTTTGGGGCAAAAGCTACCGTTTTATGTCCTCAGATCGAGTGCTGGAAGAAGTTGACTTTTTGCATAAGTATTATGGAATGCAAATGGCATATTTCCGTGAGGACCATTTTACGCTGCACAAAGGCAGGCTTGTGGATTTTTGCGAGAAGATAATAAGTAAATATGACAAGTTCTCTTGGATTAGTGAATCCAGAGTTGACAGTATTGATGATGAGGACCTGATAAAGTTGATGGCAAGATCTGGATGCCGCGCTTTATACATAGGCGTAGAAAGTGGCAGTCCTAGGATGCTTGATTACCTTAAGAAAGGAGAAAAAGTCGAAGAGTTCATCAGGGTCTTTGATTTGACAAGGAAGTATGGCATCAAAACTTATGCAAGCATGGTCGTAGGTGTGCCAGGAGAAACAGAGCAAGATTTAGTTGAAACGGAAAACTTTTTAGAACGGATAAAGCCAGACTTCATAGGGAGAAATGTTTTTGTCGGCATACCAGGGTCTGAACTGTATGACTTGCTTAAGGCCAATAAGCAGTACGATTACGAAGATGAAAACGGAATTCTGTACCCGAAGGGATATGAATCACGAGCAAAAAAATATTATGGAGACAATAAGTACTTTCACGTAGTTTCATCTGCTCTTGGGACGCCTTCCCCTGAACACCCTAATCAAGCATGCAATATATTCTTGCGGAAAAACCCCAAGGTTAGCGTTATACTTCCTGTAGATACCAGTGAAGCGTTTGTTAAGGACTGCATTGACTCTATACTTCAACAAACTTACACAGATTTTGAACTGATTGTGGTCGATAACGCTTCAACAGATAACACCGCAGAAGTATTAAAGACTGTCAGAGACCCAAGAGTTATAAAAAAGTATAATAAATCAAAAACTCCTGTTCCACAGTTATTAAATAAAGAGTTTACCAGAGCGAGGGGAGATTACATCGCTTTGATGGATACAAACCATATTGCAAAATGTGACAAACTCGGAATACAGGTTTCGGCGCTAGAGTCAAATTTGGAAATTTGGGCCTGTGGCAGCCAGGTTGAAACAATATATGGTGAGCATTTAAATTCATATTATCCTGAGAAGAATGAATGGATAAAGTCCCAAGCGCTTTTTAAAAATCCATTCTCGCTTTCTTCAGTTGTCATTCGCGCATCAAAATTGGATGCGTTTACATTTCATGAATCACTTAAGCACGGTTACGCTCATGAGTTATGGTTGAGGCTGAGCTTGGATCCTTCAATTAAGCTGATGAACTTGCCTTATATTCTGAGCTCGGTACGCCCGCCTGATAGAACTTCCGATTATAACAGCTACGCCAGCGAATCTAAGGATGAGGTGGTCAGACAGTATCTTGAATGCCTATGTGGAAGTGTGGGTGAGCAGGATTTCAAAATACATAAAAAACTAATGGACGGCGTAACGGTAGCTCTCGCTAATGATGAAATAGTTATGGTAAAAAACTGGCTAACAAAATTAAAGAAGCACAATTTGGCGGCAGGCCTTTACCCGTTACCTTTTTTCGATGTTTACTTGGCCCAACTTTTGTGGGAAGTCTGCATAAATTCTATCTCACGGGGGCCTTTTGCGTTAAAGCAAGCATTATCATACCCTGACATCAAGTACCTTGACTTAGAACAAGAATACATTGAAAGCCTTGTAGCAAAATCATTATGGAGCGCCCAAATGGAAGGAAGCGATGATAATCTGCAAGCTTAGCGGTGGACTCGGGAACCAGATGTTCCAATATGCTTGTGGAAAAGCATTAGCCAAAAAATGGCAAACAGAGCTGCTGTTTGACATTTCATACTTTGAAGGCAAAGTGTCAACTCCTAATTATATCCACAGAGGTTATGCATTAGATATTTTTAAGATTAATCCGCATATTCCGCATGAACTGAGGAAACAACTCTCGTTATCGATAAATGACTATAAAACATATGTTGAAGACATCAGTATATTTGATGGTTCGTTTTTCGTAAATGGCCCCAACCAGTACATCGAGGGTACTTTCCAGGACTTTAGATATTTTCGGGCAGCCAGCAAGGAAGTTGAAGCAGCTTTTCGTTTTCCCCAATGCCAGTCGCCAGCCAGTAAAAAGTTAAAAATGGTTCTTGAAAAGCAAGAGAATTCTGTTTCGGTACATATTAGACGAGGTGATTACCTTATTCCAAGAATAAGCAAAGTTTTGCCTGTTTGCAGCGAGGAATACTATGGAAAGGCCGTAGAGCATGTCAGGTCAAGGGTACCCAATCCCTTTTTCTTTGTTTTTTCGCCAAACGACCGGGAATGGGCCGAAGATCTGTTTGCCTCGTTAAATGTGCAATACGTAATTGTTGGAGAAGAAGACGCAGGGCCTTTTGCTCATGAAGATATGTATATGATGAGTTTATGTAAACATAATATTATAGCGAATAGCAGCTTTAGCTGGTGGGGTGCCTGGTTGAATTCAAATCCGAATAAAGTTGTAATTGCTCCAGATAAATGGTTTGTTAGGGAAGACCTTAAATTTAAAAATTTGGCTCTTGCTAGCTGGACTAAGCTGTAACAACAACGGGACTTTGCTCTATGAATAAAATAATTCCTCTCAAGTTTGATTCAAATTCTATAAAGGAAGATCATAAAAATTTAGTTTCTTACTGGAAAAGAATAAAGGGAGATTCCACTTATCGGCTGAATTATGACAGTCTTTCAGACGAGGGCATAGTCTTTGATGTCGGCGGTTATGAAGGGAAGTGGGCAAAAGATATTTTTTGTAAATACATGCCATATATGTACATCTTTGAGCCAGTTCCTTATTTTATGGAAGGAATACTGGAAACATTTAAGTATAATAAAAAAGTTTCTCCTTTTCTTTTTGGATTTGATGGTTTCAATGGCACTGCCGACTTTTATGTTAATGCATCATCAAGTTCAGCGCTTAAAGCGGATGGGCAGAAAATAAAAGTGAAAATGAGAAAGATGTCTGATTTTATAATAGAAACAGGCTTGGAAAAAATAGATTTAGTAAAATTGAATGTTGAAGGGTCTGAATATGCAATTATTGAGGAGCTATATTTTTCGGGATTGTTGCCACGTATCTGCTCGTTACAAATACAGTTTCACTATTTTGTGGATGATTCTTTTGAAAAAATTCAAAAAATCCGGTCTTTTTTGAGTGAAACGCATACCATGGATTGGGGGTTTGATTTTGTTTGGGAAAACTGGTCATTAAAATAACAGCAATAATCGTCCTAAAGGACAGAGTGTTTTTGGTTTTCGAGGGCTAATAATTACTTGCAATTGGTTCAATAGTTCTGGTGAAGCTTTGTCACCGGGCCATATTTTTTGACATTGTTAATTATAAATTCATTTTTAGGAAATTGCCTAACAAGCCGATGTGGATATTTAAAGCAGATTAATTTTGAGACGCCCCCTTCGACGCTTAGCGTTGTTGCCTTCAGCCATACGACTCAAAGATTTGTCTGCGGCTGAAGCAACTGCGGAAGTGAGTTCCGCAGCCTGTGCCTGCGGGGCGGGCAGCGGATCACGCACCGCCAGAGCATTTTGTCAAAAAGAACATTTCAATGTTAACAGGCTCTAGTTGCCAGGAATGTTTTGGGCAGGTATTTTATATCTCTTGTTACTTAATGCTATTTGTTTTTAACAAACCAGTTATATGTTTTTATCAAGCCTTCCCGTAAAATGATTTTTGATTCCCACCCAAGGCTTTTCATTTTTTCAGTGGACAAGAGTTTTTGGTACATACCATCAGGCATAGAGATGTCAGAGTTAATTACCCCCCTGAAACCAATACATTGTGCAATCTCATGCGCAAGCTCCATAATTGATATGTCGCTGCCCACCCCCACGTTGATGGGGTCTGCATTTGAATAATTCTTCATCAAAAAAAGCAGAGCATCCGCTAAATCATCAACATAAAGCAGCTCTCGCCTTGGTGTGCCTGTTCCCCAAATGGTGACAGATTCCGCCCCCGATATTTTTGCCTCATGAAAACGCCTGACCAGCCCGGCCACCACATGGCTGTTTTCCGGGTGAAAGTTGTCGCCCGGCCCGTATAAGTTACATGGCAGGGCCGGAATCGCATCAAAACCGTATTGCTGCCTGTATGCCTGACATAGCTTCACTCCTGCCAGTTTTGCCATTGCGTAGCTTTCGTTGGTAGGCTCCAGCGGCCCCGTCATCAAATATTCTTCTTTCATCGGCTGGGGGCATTCGCGTGGGTACACACATGAAGAGGCCAGGAAAAGAAGTTTTTTGCACCCGCTTTTATATGCGCTGTCAATCACGTTTGATTGAATCTGCAAATTGTCAATCAGGAATTCCGCAGGGTAATTGATATTGGCTTGAATCCCCCCGACCCTGGCGGCAATTAAAAAAACATAATCCGGTTTTTCTTTTTCAAAAAAATCTTCGACATCCTTTTGCCTGCGCAAATCCAACTCCTGGCTGGTGCGGTATACCAGATTCGTATAGCCGTCAGCTTCAAGCCTGCTCAGCAACGCGGAACCCACCATGCCCCGGTGGCCAGCAATATATATCTTGTCAGTTTTGTTCATACTTAAAAAGCAAATGGTTGTGCGGCTTCTTTAAATTTTTCGCAGACAAAATCAATTTGTTCTTCAGACAACTTGGCATGATTAGGCAGGTATAAACCGTTATGATGCACAATGTCGGCCATTGGCAACGAACGGGCTCCGTACTTATTAATCCAAAACGGATGCAGCCCCAGGTTGCCGCAAATGAGAGGGCGGCATTCAATGTTATTGCTGGTCAGATGTTTGTATGTTTCCAGCCTGTTCTCTACCAAAACGCCATATGCAAAGTTTGAAAGAAATTCACTGTCGCTTGTTTGCACCCAGTAATCTTTCAAATTCCCGGCATAGTGAAAATAGTTCTTCTGTCTTGCAAGAGCATAACCATCTATGTGTTTCAGTTGGGACACGCCGAGAAAGGCATTCAAATCAGTGGAACGCAGGTTGAGACCGGGGTAATAGAAGGTATATAGATCGCTGATTTCATCTATGTCATATTCAGCTGTCCAGGCGTCATGATATGGTTTTTCAACATCTCTTGCCCACCCGTGGGAGCGGATTGAAATCATTAAATTATATAAATTTTGATCATCCGTTACAATCATCCCGCCTTCAATAGTTGATATGTGGTGTCCATAATAAAAGGAAAATGTGCCTGCCAAGCCCAAAGAACCGCATTTTTTGCCTGCATAGGTTGTAGCCAGGGCTTCACATGTGTCTTCAAGCAAAAGG
>CAZJFJ010000034.1:0-6703 GCA_964545305.1 uncultured Desulfovibrionaceae bacterium | reverse complement strand
TTTTTTATACACTGTGGTTGATTAGTTTGCTTTTTTGTCGCATATTGCCTGAATTTCTTTCATGCTATTGGCGTGGCCAAGTACATGCACGAGTATGGCGATGGCAGGTTTTTCTTTTTCACACAGTTCCTCAAAATGCTTAATGTCCAGACCCAAATTGTGTTTGTCGCAATCGCACAGCCTAACATCAAACCCAAACTGAATGAAAGGGGTTACGGTTGTACACCAGGAGACAGCAGGCGCGACTACCTTGTTATTTTTAAGAAATCCGCCTTCTTTTAGGGTGTAGGCTAACAGTAGATTGGCAGAGGAACCTGAATTTACAAAAACCGCATATCTTGAGCCCTGCCACTCTGCAAACTGACGTTCAAATTCCAAACATAACGGGCCTTTGGTAAGACGGCTTCCCTGCTTAACCCAGTCAGATAAAGCAAAAAGTTCTTCCTGAGAAATAGTCTCTTCTGCGAGTGATACTTTTTTCATCTTGTTCTTCATTTATTTTAATCAATATACGCCGCAAGACTAAACCCCGCATGTTTGCATAAGCATTCCCGTCTGGCCTCAATGAAGTCGTTATCCATCATTTCCTGAACCAGTTCGGCGAATTTCACCTTGGGTTGCCAGCCTAGCTTTTCATGCGCCTTCCTGGGGTCGCCTAGCAGGGTTTCCACTTCGGTGGGCCTGAAATAGTGGGGCGAGACGCGCACAATGACGTTGCCAGGCTTGAGCCTGGGGTTCAACGCCACTTCCCTGGCAATGTCTTTCAGGTGGGAAAGTTGGGTGCGGGCAATGAAGTCTTTGTCCGTGCCTTCATTGATCAATTTTTCGGCAATAATGCTTTCATCAAAAGCATCAATAGTCCCCACTTCATCAACGCCTTCACCTTGCCATGCTATTGTTATTCCAAGGTGCTTTGCTGCTGTTGTTATAAAGTCGCGCACGGAATATTGATGCCCGGTGGCGATTACGTAGTCGTCCGGCTTGTCTTGCTGCAGCATCAGCCACATCATTTCCACATAGTCGCGGGCGTGCCCCCAGTCGCGCAGGGCGTTCAGGTTGCCCATGTGCAGGCAGGGCGTCATGCCCAGAATCAGCCGGTTCAGGGCGCGGGTGACCTTGCGGGTTACGAAGGTTTCGCCGCGCATGGGCGATTCGTGGTTGAACAGGATGCCGTTGCAGGCGAACATATTGTATGCTTCACGGTAGTTCACGGTTATCCAGTAGCCGAAAAGTTTGGCGCAGGCGTATGGCGAACGGGGATAAAACGGGGTTTTTTCCGTTTGTGGGATTTCCTGAACCATGCCGTATAGCTCGGAAGTTGACGCCTGGTAGATTTTTGTTTTTTCCGTAAGGCCGAGCAGCCGCACAGCCTCAAGCACCCGCAGCGTGCCCAGAGCATTTGTGTCGGCGGTGTATTCGGGAAGTTCAAACGAAACTTTTACATGACTTTGGGCACCGAGGTTGTAAATTTCGTCCGGCCGCACCTTTTGAACCAAATGAGTAATATTGGCGCTGTCGCAAAGGTCGCCGTAATGTATAAAAAGCGATTTTTCTTTTTCAAATAATTCTTGGTATATTTGATCCAGGCGTTGGGTGTTGAAGGATGAAGAACGGCGTTTAATACCATGCACCTCATAGCCTTTGGCAAGCAGCAGCCTGGCAAGGTATGCCCCGTCCTGGCCCGTAATCCCCGTAATCAACGCGCATTTTTTCATAATTACCTCAATGGGGAATTCTTGAAGCAAATTTTGTGCCCAGTTATTTTGACAGATTTTTAAGTTGCATAATTCGAGCAGGCGCAGTAAGCCTTAATGCGAATGAGCATACAAAAAATAACTTACCTCATGCAAGCGCCTATTTCCCAAAAGGAATTCGGGACATTGGGGGTGGAATTCTTTCACGGCAAGGGCTTGCGCGTGCAGGTTTGGGATTGCTCTCCTTTCTTGAACCCTTCTCTGAAGCCGGGGGATGAGCAGGTGTTTCGCCAAAACATTGAGGTTGAACGGCCGGCATCTCCGCAGATTCTGCTGGAGAAGCATGACGGTTCCTCTCTTGGCGCAATTATCAATCTGCTTCCCAAAAATTTCAAAACCATTTCTTTATTCACCGCCTTAAACAGCTCTGCCGCGCATACCGTTGAAGTGCGAACCAACGCCGTTCCGGCCGGGGCGGGGCGGTTTTGGGCCAGGGTGAGGAAGCTCTCTCCCGGGCGTTTGCTGGATTTTTTGATCCGGCGGCCCGAAATCTGGCAGCGTAAGGCGGGAATTCCGGGACGAATTATTTATGGCGGCGCGGTGATGCGCCCTGCGCCCGGCGAATGCGGGCATGCCATATCCGCCCATGCCCTTGATTATGACGTGTGGCTTGAATTTTTGGCGGGGCGGGGGATTGCTCCGGATGATGCGCGAAGCGCCGGTTTTGAGCAGGGACAAGGGAAACACATTGTTTTTCTCGATCAGAATTTGCCGTTTCATGGCGATTTCGCAATTCAGAAACGCTGGGTTCCAGCTACGGCGGAAAGGTACTTTCCCGCCCTGCGCCGTTTTTTTGACCGGCTGGAACAGGATATGGGCCTGCCTGTGGTCATCGCGGCCCACCCCCGCGCCGGATATGCACAGGCCGGCTATTCCGGCCCGGACTATTTTGGCGGCCGCACGCTGGTTTCCGGGCAGACCCTGCCGTTGATTTTCGACAGCGCGCTGGTGCTCACCCACTATTCCACCGCCGTTAATTTTGCGGTAATGGCCCGAAAGCCCCTGCTGCTGCTTGCCAGCGACGAGATCGAACGCTCTGAGGGGCACATAATCCGCTCCATGGGCGGGCATCTTGGCGCGCCCATAGTCAACATAGACCGCCCGGAAGAGTTTCCCCCCGCCGGTTCGGCCCAGGTTAACCGGGAAGCCTATGCCCGGTATTTCCATAATTACATAAAGGAAGAGGGCAGCCCGGAAAAACCGTTCTGGCAGATATTGCTTGATGATTTGCAAAATCGGGCTTAAGCAGAGGAATGGCAGATTTCAGGAAAAACCGTTCCGAGCGCAATACCCCTGGTGCAAGGCCTGACCCTGGCCGGGGCGTGGCTGAGGATTCCAACCCGGAAATTGGATCCGGCCCGGAGGCTCATGCGCCGGAAGGGAAAAGCGTTCCTCATCATTCGCTTGCCCGCCGCTATTCGTTCAAGCTGATCGCCAACATCGCGGGCGTTCCCCTGTTTTTGCTGATGGAGGCTATTTTGCCCCGCGCGCTAGGCCCGGCCGGGTATGGCGCGTTTTCTTACGCCACCGGAATGTTCCAGTATCTGACCAGTTTTCTCGATTTCGGCACCTCCACCTGCCTGTTCACCGCCCTTTCCAAACGTCAGCGGGAATGGCCCCTGCTCGCGTTTTTTGTGCGCATCGCCGGGCTGCTTTTTGTGCTTTGCCTGCTCATGGCCGGGCTTTGCATGATACCGCAGCTTGGCTTGCGGATTATGCCCGGAGTGCCCGCCTGGATAATGGCGCCAGCAGCCCTTTGGGCCTTCGCCACCTGGGGGGTGCGTGTTTTGCGGGGAGTGAACGACGCCCTGGGGCAAACGGTGAAAAGCGAGAAAATTCGCACTGTGGCCGGGGTTCTGGCTTGCGCGGCCCTGCTGGTTCTGCATTTTGCCGGAGTGCTCAGCATGCCGGTGCTGTTCATTCACCAGCTGGTTTACCTTTTCGGCATGATTCTGGCCTTCAAGATTATTGTGCTGGAGGCCTTCCGCCCCGGCAGGGAAAATGGAAGCGGAGAGGGTTTCGTCCGGTTTCCCCCGCTAAAGCTTTCCCCGGAACAGAAGCGGGCCTATGCCAGCGAATTCGCCAAATATTCTTTTCCTTTGTTTTTGCAGCTGATTGTGGTCACTTTGGCCCTGATGGCCGACCGCTGGCTGCTTCAGGTGTTTGAAGGCAATGTGGAGCAGGGCTATTTCTCCATTTCCCAGAAGGTTGGGATGGGCTGCTTTCTTTTTATTTCCGCCATGACCCCGCTGCTTACTCGCGAGCTGGCCGTGGCCCACGGGAAGAGTGACCATGCCGAAATGGGGCGCTTGTTCACCCGTTTCGCCCCCATGCTCTATGCCGTTGCCGCTTATTTTTCGGCTTTCGTCTGCCTTGAGGCGCAGGCCGTGGTGAATATCTTCGGGGGCAGCCAGTTTGCCGCGGCGCTGCTGACTGTGCAGATAATGGCTCTTTACCCCATACACCAGGGCTACGGGCAGCTGGCCCAGGCCGTGTATTATGCTTCTTCCAGAACCGGGGCGCTGAGCAGAATCAGTATAGTCAGCAGTGCCGCGGGCCTGCTTCTCTCCCTTTTCTTGCTGATGCCGAAAGAATATGGCGGGCAGGCGCTCGGCTCGGTGGGCTTGGCCTTTAAAATGGTCGGTCTTCAGGTTCTGGTTTGTAATTTTATGCTGTTTATGTGCTCCCGCTTTATTCCAATCCGGCTTGGCAAGCTGATTTCGCACCAGTTTTTTTGCCTTGCGGCTTTTCTTGGCCTGGCCTGGGCAAGCGGGCAGCTTGCTTATTTCTGGCCCGGCTATTTCGGGAATTCTCCATTGGGCCTGGAAGGGCTGCTTGGAGAGGTTGCGGGCCTGTGCCTGCGCGGGACGGCATACACCGCCGGGGTGGTCGCGTTGTGCCTGGCCTGCCCCTGGCTGATGGGAACGGCCCGTTCCGAATTAAAAGCCCTCTGGCTGCGGGCAAGAGGCGCGGAGAAAAAGTAAAACTTCCCTTGTAATGCTTGAATATTGCGAGTATTATGCAGCACGAATCAGCCGTGGGCTTGAGCTGGTGCATTGCATGCTTGAAATTTTTATAAAGCTCTTGCCGCACAATGAATGCAGACTGGCTTCGCTTTGTGTCAAACGGCTATTCCAGGCGTTAATTTCCTCTAAAAAGGATGACGTATATGCTCAAGGTGCAACACATTCGTAAAAAAATGAAGAACGGGCAGCCAAGTGTAGGCACCTGGATGCAGCTTGCCAGCACGGATGCCGCGGAAATCATTGCAGGGTGCGGATATGACTGGGTGGCAGTGGACATGGAGCATGGAGGCTTTTCGCGTTTGCATTTGGCCGACCTGTTCCGGGCCATAGAAGCCGGGGGAGCCCTGCCTTTCGTGAGAGTTGCGGAAACCGCCATGATGCCCGTGCGTTCGGCTCTTGACGCCGGAGCGCGCGGAATTATTCTACCAATGATTGAAAGTGCGGCGCAGCTTGAAGAGGCGATCCGGCACATCTATTACCCGCCTGAAGGGATCAGGGGCAACAAGCGTGGCGGTTCGCGCGGCGTTGGTTTTTGCAGGGCGAATCTGTTTGGGGAGCGGTTTGACGAATATCTTAACGGAGAATCGCGCGAAACCCTTGTTGTAGCTCAAATCGAACATATTCGCGGAGTGGCCGCGCTTAATGAAATTTTGGCTGTGCCCGGTCTGGACGCGATAATGGTTGGGCCATACGACCTTTCCGGCTCGATGGGCATGCCCGGCGATTTCAGCAACCCGGAATTTGAAAAGGTGATGGCGGAAATAGCCAACACCGCCAGAGAATTTAAAATCGCCATGGGCGCCCATGTGGTGGAGCCGGACCCGGCGCAACTTAAGGCACGCATCGGCCAGGGCTGCCTGTTCGTGGCTTATGGCATTGATGCGGTATTCATGCAGCGGATGGCGAAACTTCCCGATATTTCCTGAATATCAAGGTAGGATATATGAACGTTACCGTATTTGGCGGAGCAGGCTTTCTTGGCTCCCATGTTTGCGACAAGCTGACCGAGGCCGGTCATTCGGTCACTATTTTTGACATTCATGACTCTCCCTGGAAACGGGACGGCCAGAAAATGATGGAAGGGAACGTGCTTGACCGCGAGAGCGTTGACCGGGCCATCAAGGGCGCGGACGTGGTTTACAACTTCGCGGGCATTGCCGACATAGGCGAGGCGAATATGGACATCGTGCGCACCACGCAACTGAACGTGCTGGGCAATTCGCATATTCTCGACGCCTGCGTGCGCAACAAGGTTAAGCGCTTCGTGTTCGCTTCCACCCTTTATGTGTACAGCAAGGATGGCGGCTTCTATCGTTGCTCCAAGCAGGCATGCGAACTGTTTATCGAGCATTGCCAGGCCACCTACGGCCTGGAATACACTATCTTGCGCTACGGGTCGCTGTACGGCCCCAGGTCGGATTCGCGCAACGCGATTTACCGTTTTGTGCGGGAGGCGCTGGAACGCCGGAAGATTGAATATTTCGGCCACCCCACCGCTTTGCGCGAATATGTGCATGTGGAGGACGCCGCCCAGTCCACCCTGGATATCCTCGACCCGGAATTCATCAACCAGAACGTGGTTATCAGTGGAAACCAGCCGATGCAGGTGGGCGATTTGCTGCGCATGCTTTCCGAAATGCTTGGCGGGGGAATTGAATTTGAATTTTTGCCCAAAGATCAGACTGGGCACTATGAAATAACTCCGTATTCATTCAGCCCCAAAATAGGCAAAAAACTTGTGCCCCGCATGAATATAGATTTGGGGCAGGGAATTTTGAAGGTGGCCGAAGAAATTCATCGCGAACTCAACCCCGGCCTCTCCAGCGTTCAGGACTTGCTGCTGAGAGAGGAATAGGTGGAAAACACGCTAGAGCATTTTACACTTGAAATGCTCTGCAAGGATTTGAAGACAAATCCTTGCCG
>CAZJFJ010000033.1:0-17856 GCA_964545305.1 uncultured Desulfovibrionaceae bacterium | reverse complement strand
TCCTTGCCGCCAAATGATTGCAGGGCGGCTTTGCCGACCGTTAAGCAATCATTTGAGCTTAGTTTTGAGAAATTCTATCTGAAAGAAAATGTTGTTCATTCCGGGTGCAACTGGCACAGGAAGCATCTTTACTTTGAAGCTGTTCGCAATCAATAAAAAGGCAGCCCTTGCAAGGGCTGCCTTTTTATGAATTTCAAGCTGCTGGGAATGGAAATCAGCAATTACAACTAAGCAGATTAATTTTGAGGCGCCCCCTTCGGAGCTTCGCAGGGAAGTGAATTCCGCCTGCGCCTGCTGGGCGGTCGGCGCTGCTTGCGCCGGCAGAGCATTTTGCCGGAAATAGCCTTTCACGGTTAAAATGTTCTAAGCAACGGATGCTTTGATTCTACTTTTGGCTGAGGAACACTTCGTCATTTCCGTCAACTTCAACAACAGATACGTCCACATGGTCATTCCGTCTGGTTTGTATCACTTTGCCCACAAAGTCGGCCTGAATTGGAAGCTCCCGGTGCCCCCGGTCAATAAGCGCAAGCAGTTCCACTTTCTGCGGGCGGCCATGGTCGCCCATCGCTTCAAGGGCTGCCCGTACAGTGCGCCCTGTGAACAATACGTCATCAACCAGGAGAACTTCATACAGAGAAAGATCGAATGGAATATTGGTGGGCCCGATAACCGGCTGGGAATCCAGAGTGGTCCAGTCATCACGGTATAGATTTATATCCAGTTCGCCGAACGGCAGTTTGTGACCCAGCCGTTTTTCCAAAACTTCTCTGATTCTGGCTGCTATAACTACACCGCGGCGCTGAATGCCAAGCAGCGCAAGGTTTTTGCAATCTCCCTTGTGTTCGAGAATTTCGTAAGCAAGGCGTTCTATTGTACGCTTAATTTCTTCGGCATTGGCAATTACTGTCTGATTTTGCATTTAAAGCTCCTGATCACAGAGACAAGAGTCTGTGCCATTTAATGGTATCGTTTTTTCCAAACAATTTATTCTTTTATTCGCTTTTGGAACGATTGGCAAGAGAGACCGGGGAGAAAGGATATGTGTATATAAATATTGCAAAGGCGGTTTGTGCACAGGGTTTTTATACCATAATTGAAATAGAAACGCTTCTAGAAAATTTTGGGGCAGGTATTATGTCTTTAGTGGTGCTGTATGCTACTCGCCTGCTTTTGCATGGCCGAGCATGCAGCGGGGAACAGTTTCTTGGTGTTTGATACCTTCTCCCCCAAGAAGCCCCTCATCAAATGCATGTGGTGCTGTTTCCTTGAAAATGCGCTGCTGTGAGATGCGTTGGAGCGTTTCTACAGCAGCGCTCTTTTGTGCCAGAGGCTTAAATTTTTGAGACGTTCCCTTCGGCGCTTGGCATTGCTGGCTTCATCCGCATGACTCAAAGATTCGTCTACAGCTCAAGCGACGGTGGAAGTGAATCCTGCCTGTGTCTGCGGGGCTGACGGCGCAGCTCGCCAGCCAGAGCATTTTGTCCAAAATAACTTTTCAATGTTAAAAGACTCTGGCTTTGAAGAGAGGTTGAGGCTTTACTTTTTGACGGCAGAAAGCCATTTTGCTTTTGGTGGAAGAAGTTTTAAATTGCAAATATGATTGTTCCAGAGCGTTTCACACTTGAAATGCTCTACAAGGAGTTGAAGACAAATCCTTGCCGCCGAATGATTGCAGGGCGGCAAAGCCTCCCGTTAAGCAATCATTTGAGGCGTTAACTGCTCTATCAGATTGGTCTGGGGTAGATTCCCGAGTATACAACATGTCCCCGGCTGAGGTATAACGCATGGCTGGTTATTTTTGCCAAATCGTCTGTGCGGTGAGTGATGTGTATTATTTGAGTGTTTTTACTGTGTGAAACCTCTGCCAGAGTGTCCAGGAAAGAAAAGCGCGATTCGTTGTCCAGGCCGGAGCAGGGCTCGTCCAGCATAAGCAGGAACGGGGAGTGTACCAGCGCACGGCAGAGCAGGATTCTTCTGAGCTGGCCGTAGGAGAGTGTCCCGGCTTGGCGCCCGATCAGAGAGGTCAGGCGCATTTCCTCCATTAGGCCGAGAGCGGCTTCTTTTTGGTTTTCACTGGGGTTTTCATATAGATCAAGGCTTCCGTAAAAACCTGAAACAACCAGGTCTTCAGCTAAAAGTTCCGGCGGTATGCTTATTTGCAAACGGTCGGAAACTAGGCCAATGCTTTTGCGTAATTTGGGCATGTTGTGGGGGCCCGTGTCGCCGAACCATGCCAGGCTGCCCCCCAACGCATGGTGTTCTTCCCCCCAGAGGCAGCGCAAGAGAGTAGTTTTACCGGAGCCGTTTTCACCCAAGACTGCCCAGTTTTGTCCTTTTTCCACAGTCCAGTTGATATTGTGCAGAACATGCGTGCGTTCGACAAAGACGTTGATGCCTTTCAATTCAAGCAGGGGAGGGGCCGAAAAATCAACGGGCGGAGCAAGCAGTTCAGGGAGGCGCGGCCTGGCCTGCGGAGCGGAATTAAGCTCTTGCAGGACTCCTTTGAACTTGATTTTGCCATGCTTAAGAAGAACGCCCTTTTTTATGAAAGAGGGTAAATCCTCTGGGCGATGAGCAGTCATCAAAATGGTGCATTTGCAGCCAGCCAGATGCTCAAGCAAAGTGAGCAGATTTTCTCGCGCAATTTCATCAAGGCCTTCAAATACTTCATCAAGGCCCAACAGCAGGGGGCGGGCCATAAGAGCCCTGGCCACCAGCATGTTGCGAAGCTGCCCTTGCGACATTTCAGCCACTTTGTATTCAAGCAGATGCTCCAGTTCCAGTTCTTTTGCCAGAGCGCGCGCTTCAGCGGCCTCTTCCTTAGCGGGGTCGCAGTAAAGCAGCGGGCTTGCATAAAGCCCGCTTAAAAGCAGCTCTTCTCCAGTAAGATTCCAGCCGTGTTCAAAATACCAGTTGTGAAGTTCCGGCGAAACGCAAGCCACAGCTTTTTTCACTGCAATGGGGGAAAATTCTTCTTTTCCGTTGAAGAACCATGAGATTTTGCTTGCGGGGATATTAGGGTTGAAGCTTTGATCCGGGCGCAGTTCGCCCAGAACAAGCTTGAGCAGGCTTGATTTGCCTGCCCCGTTTCCTCCCAATATGGCCCAGCTTTCCAGTTCGTTGGCGGCCCAGTTAATGCCGCTGAGAACTTTTGCCCCGCCCAGGCTAAGGTTTACATTTTCCAGTTCGAACAATCGCGGCATATCTTAAAAAGGAATGTTGTGCCACGCGCCGTTGTAAAAGCAGCGGCTTTCGCTATAGCCGTAATCTTTTGCGTAGCGTTCAAGTTTGTCGAAGGCATGCGCCACATGGCCCATGTGATGGGCGTCGGATGCGAAAGTGATCGGCACGCCCAGATTGGCGGCAAGTTCCATCAGAACCGGGCCGGGATATATTTCCTTGCAAGGCTTGCGAAGACCGGCCGAAGATATTTCCATGGCCATATTGTTTTTTTTGAGGCTGAGCAGCATTTTGCCAATCAGTTCTCTGGAATCCTTTTCCTCCGCCCATTCCCGGAAGGAGTCCACGCTGAAGAGCTTGATCAGGTCGGGGTGGGCCACAATCTGCATCAGGCCCGATTGCGTTAGCTGGAGCAGGGTTTCATAGTATTCCCGGTAATGCTTTCTTTTCTCCTCATCAGTCAGGGGAGCCCAGTCTTCTTTTGAGTGGTCGAAGCCCCAGGTTCCCAAAAAATGAAGGCCTCCTATAATATACTCAAACGGATAACGGGATATGGTTTCGCGGATGAAATCCTCTTCGGATGGAAAATAATCCATTTCCAGGCCAAGCAGCACCTTCGGTCCGTCTTCCCGCAATTTAAGAGCCTGGACGGATTTTATATACTGGTCGAAGGTTGCGGAAAGATGGTCCCTGTACTCCGTGGGGTAGGAATAGGCCGAAGGCCGGGGAGAATGTTCGCTAAATCCCATTATTTCAAGATTGGCGGTTTTGCCGCCTTCATACATTTCCTCCACCGAGCTTTGCCCGTGGGAGTGGGTGGTGTGGTTGTGCAAATCTACGCGTATCAAGTCGTCCTCCAGCTTAGCCTGAAAGAATATAGTCAGGCTGTTCGGTTGTCCACTGTTTCGGGTTGATATGTTTTCAAAAGAGTGAAAAATCCGCTTTTATCCATCCCTTCCAGAACTTTCAGCAATATATCTTGATTGGTCAGGTTGTTGCAGAGGTAGGTGAGCCCGTTTTCCATAAAGTCCGGAAAAGCTTCCAGAAGCTCCTGAAAAGCGATACGGCTTTCATTTTTATCGCCCAGGAATCCCGCTGCGGCCAGTCTCAGCACTATATCCCAAAAGGTGGTGGGCATATTGATTTTTTTCGCGGCCTCCAGGCTTTTTTCATAATCGTTACGGCACAGGTAATACATGGCATAAATGGAATAGCACCATCCCGGGCACTGCTGGCTTGCCTGCATGATTCTTTCAATCATTTCAATGGATGTGTCCCATATGCCGCTCAAGCCATACCAGCTGGCGATGGCGCTGCATACATTTGTGGATGCGGGGTTGATTTCAATGGCCCGTTTGGCGGTTTGGAGGAATTTTTCAGTGTCTCCGCGCAGGTAGAGGTTAAGACACATGGCAAGATGAGCGATCTGGCAGTTTGGATCGAGATTTACAGCCCTGGTTGCTATTTTGAGGGATTTTTCCAGAGAGTTTTCCACAAGCCCGTATCCCCATTGATGGTTGGATGCATACAGATCGGCCAGCATGGCCTGCACAGGAATGTGTTCCGGATGGTTTTTGCCTGCACGTTCAACGCTTTCCAGGGCTTTTCTGAAATCTTTCCGGGTAAGCACGGTGGTCCAGTGATAGTACAGCAGTGTGGCTTCCTGTATGTCTGATGAAGCAGATGAACCCGCGGCGTATTCTTTCAGCAGGGTGCGCTGAAGCAGGCCGAAATCGTCCGCAATGCTGTTCACAATCGATTCCGCGATTTCTTCCTGAATTTCCAGTAAAGACAGTTTGCTCAGCGAGGCCCGGAACTTTTCCGACCACATGTTGTGGTTGCCGTTGCTGTCGATCAGATTCACCCAGACTTTGAAGTTGTTGTCCTCATGCTGGATGCTTCCATTCAGAATAAATCTGGCCAGCGGCTTCTCCGGCTTGCCCGGCTGAAAGCTGAGAATTTCCGCTATTTGGCGGCTGGTGGAAAGATCTACTATTTTCAGCTCTCTGAAGCGGGTAAGGCCCGTAATTACTTCATTGAACAGCCCGAAAACAAAACGTTCAACTTCACTGGTCTTGTTTATGTTGGTAAACGGCAGCACCAGCAATGCGGCTTTGTATTCTTGCTGGCTGACTTTTTGTTCGATGAAAGAATATTTTTGGGGCGGCTTGCCGTTTGCCGCATCTTGTGAAGAACGGCAGAACATCGGCAGATACCCGCCTTTGGGAATGATTATGCGGAACGGTGAGCTGGGGTTTTCAAGATAGTAGTGATCCAGCTTGCTGCGCAGGCGCCCGGCCTCCGTGCGGATAAGCGGGTTTGTGCGTGGATCGAAATTTTTGCCCAGTTTGAAAACTTCCGTGGCGATTGTGTATGCTTTCAGCTCTTTTCCCCTGCCCGCCAAAGTGGAATTCACAATATAGGAAAGGAAGTCTTTAAGGCGCTGTGATGCCTGAAAGCTGTTACTGCTCAGGATATCTGCCAGATGTTGTCTGATTTGGGCAGTGGTTATCTGTTCCATTTTAACCCCCCTGATTCAGATTCACTCAGGAAATACTAAGCTTGTTTCTCAAAATAATAAAGTTGTATCTAACGTTTTAAACAGTAAGGCACTTTGAGCGTAAAAAAACTTGTGAGATGTATGAAACAGGAGCTTTGAACCGGTTGAGTAAAAATGGGGAGATCAGCTCATGGGAGAAAGAGAAAACACGCCAGCCATTGCTTTTGTAGCACTGGTCACAGGATGTGTGCTTTGGGGAAGCGGCGCTGCAGTGGGCAAAATCGCCCTTTCGGTCTATAATCCAATTTTTCTGGTGATTATGCGGCTTATTTTGGCTTTCGTTGTTTTCACCCCGGTCGTCATTTGGCGTTTCTGGCCAATCCGTCTGCAACGAAGAAAAGACGCTTTCATTTTCCTGCTTTTGATTTTATGTGATCCAATCGGGTTTTTCACCTTTGAGGCGCTTGCTTTGAAACATACTTCCGCCACTCAGGCCGGCATGATGTGGGCGATTGCCCCTATGCTCAATACCATGCTGGCTTGGATAGTCTTGCGTGAAAAGACCAGTTTGCCTGTAATTCTCTGTTTTATAACAGCAATGGGCGGGGTGGCCGTGCTTACCGCCGGAGGAGAAGTTTCCGGGCATGCTCCCAATCCGGTTCTGGGAAACTTTCTAGAACTGCTGTCTCTGATGGGGGCCGCCGGGTTTGTGATAATTTTACGTTTTTTGAAAGGGCGTTACCCTGCAATGCTGGTGGTTTGGATTCAATGCCTTTGTTCAAGCGTGCTTATGCTGCCTTTGCTTTGTCTCGATTCCGTGACATTTCCCGGAGAACTGGTTTTTGCCCCCACAGTGGCTCTGGTTTATCTGGGAATATGCGTTACGTTTGGCGCGCAGATGTGTTCCGCCTTCGGGGTGGCGCGCATGCCGGTAGCGCGCAGCGCGGCGATATCAAATATTATACCGGTTTTTGGAGTAATGTTCGGGATTGTTCTTTTGGGTGAAAGCCTGTTTCCGCTACAATGGGTTTCCTGTGCGGTCGTGCTTGCAGCAGTTCTGATCAGTCAGTATTTTCAGAGCAGAGCAGGCGCGTCTGGCAAGCAGGGAAAATAAATTTTTGTGCGCGGCATCAAACATGCACGACCAAAACAGCTTTGCTGGTGCTTCAATTGTGGCTTCAGGCGGTTGAGGCAGCGCAGCCTATGAAAAAACAGTCGCCCGCTATGCAGGCGAGCAAGAGTTCTACATAAAAAGACACCTTTTCAGTACGTTGGAGCTGTTCAGGCTCAACCTATAACTAAAAAGAAAAGGTGTTTTTATGGAAATCAAGGCAAAAAGTTTAGCCTGCTCCAGTCAGAACCGCCCCTTGTCAGGGGCGGTTCTGACTGGAGCAGGTATTAACAAAAATATTTTTTTCATATACTACAAAAAGTAAATATCATTATCCATTTTCCATTATAATGATTTCATCATACTGTTGAACACCATTTGCAAATATATGTTCTATTCCATCGGGCTGTTGAGGCAGATTAAAGACTCTTATTGCTTTTTAGAGCATTTCACACTTGAAATGCTCTGCAAGGATTTGTCTTCAAATCCTTGCCGCCAAATGATTGCAGGGCGGCAAAGCCCCCCGTTAAGCAATCATTTGAGGCGTTAACTGCTCTAAAAAGGGGAAGAATTTGATGTTCAGAGAAATGCGCCGCAGAAAACAAGCCTTGTCTTCTGAGGAAAACATTCAAGTTTTGCAGCGTGGAACTTCGGGAGTGCTGGCTGTATACGGAGATGATGATTACCCTTATGCTGTTCCGCTCAGCTATGTTTATCACGACAACAAGATTTTTTTCCATTGTGCCAGAACAGGGCATAAGCTGGACGCTATCGCCCGAAATCCAAAGGTTTCCTTTTGCGTGATCGATAAAGACCAGGTAATGCAAGATAAATATACCAGCTATTTCCGCAGTGTTATTATTTTTGGCAACGCTCGTGTTCTGGAAGACGAGGCGGAAAAAAGAAGTGCTATTGAAACTTTAACTGCGAGATATTCTCCTGATCAAGAAGAAATTCACCGCTTGCGGGCAATTGAAAGGGAATTTAACGCTGTATGCATGATAGAACTTGCAATTGAACATATGAGCGGCAAAGAAGCAGTTGGACTGGTTAAAGCAAAACAAACTCCTCAAGCCGGTGACGAATTTCAGAGAACTCTTTCTTGTTGAACATGGCAATCCTCCTTAAAGCACCTTGGCATATGCATGCTGTCAGCTCAAGTCAGGATTTCCATACGTAGCCTGGGAGTTTCGTTCCATAACAAAAAAGGGTTTACAAGTATAATACTCGTAAACCCTTCTAAAATTTTGGTTGCGGGGATTGGATTTGAACCAATGACCTTCGGGTTATGAGCCCGATTTTATGCAATTTGGTTAGAATTTACTGTTTTTGGTGTAGCTTTATTTCCCTTTGTTATCAACGGCATTTTAACCTAATCAGTTTTATCCAACCCGATAATTTTTTGTAAAACTTGACGATGTGGTTAGAAATAGGTTAGAAAAATCTCACTGGTTAGAAAAACCTAACAAACGATTTTTGAGCAAGGAAATTGCAGAAATGGCAACACAAAAACGTCGCTATCATCCAAACAAGTGGTCTGGAGTATATGTCTACGAATCCGCGGATAGATTTAATGGCTCTCCTGACCTCTGCTTTTATATTACTTTTCGCGTCGGTCGCCGCCTCGTGTGGGAGAAGATTGGCAAAATATCTGAAGGATACGGCCCTGATGTGGCTGCTGAAATCCGCGCCGAGCGGGTAAAAGCTGTTAGGCACGGTGAGGAGGTAAAAACCGCCAAAGATATTCGACGCGAAAAAGCTGAAAAGGACAAAACTTTCAAAGAAGTGGCTGGTGCCTACTTTGAAATTAAAGGCTCATCGCTCAAAGGGATCGTCACCGACAAAAATCGCTATGCAAAGCATCTTGAACCGCTGTGTGGCAGTCGAACCATTGGCGAAATCACGCCGCAGCTGATTGAGGAATTAAAAAAGAACCTCGATGATCGGAAGCCTGCGACTTTGTGGAATACTCTGGAGCTGCTTCGGCGCATTGTCAACTTCGGATATAAAACCAATCGCTGTCCTGCATTGAGTTTTCAAATTGAAATGCCAGTTAAAGACAATGAAGTGATTGAATACCTCAAGCCTGAAGAAGTGCAAAAGTTTTTAGATGTGGTTAGAAATTGGCCTGTAAAAGATGTCGCCAATATGCTGCTTTTAGCCTTTTTTACTGGAATGCGGCGTGGCGAGCTGTTTAAGCTGGAAGACGGAGATTTGGATTTTCATATGAAGCTCATCCGTATCCGCGACCCCAAAGGCGGAAAGTCTGTTTCTATTGGCATGAGCGAGGTAGTGGCTGATGTACTGAAAGAGCAGCTCAGCTGGAGAGCAGACAATTACCCACAAAGTTCATTCATTTTCCCAGGCAAGTTTGGCGAAATGCGCAAAGATTGTAGTGCAGTGGACAAAATCAAAAAAGCAGCCTGTTTGCCTACCAACTTTCGCCCATTTCACGGCCTGCGACACCACTTTGCTGTGACCCTTGCCAACAGCGGCAAGTTTACCCTGGACATAATTTCAGAAATGCTCACCCACAAGAATGCAGACTTTACTAAAAAGAAATATGGGCAATTCCTGCCCGAATCGATGACGGCGGCAGGCAACGCAGCAGCGGAAATTCTTAGCACAATATAATTTCGCCAATGTCATTGGCGAAATTAACAAGCTTGCCTAAAACGAAGTGCGCTACTGTAAACACCTCCTCTTCAGGCGAAACAGAAAGACTGAATTTGCAAACAGAGCAAGACGTTGTAGACATAGTTAAAGAGGCCGGGCAAGGTGCTAGAGTTCCAGAAAGAAATTTAACCCTTGACTTGATACTAGAAAAAGATACTATATGAATAATAAAAACAAGAAGACGCTCAAGGCTGTGTTCGCCATGCCGCCACCAATGGGGTTACCTTGGGCTGACCTTGAAGCTTTGTTTATATCTCTGGGAGCTACGGTTTATGAAGGACGCGGCTCTCGCATCAAGTTCGATTTGAACGGGGAGACTATCGCATTCCACAGACCGCACAATCCGAAGACAACACGAACCTACCAAATTACCCTGGCTCGTCAGTTTTTCGAGAACATCGGAGTCAAGCCATGAAAAATGCCATGACCTATAAAGGATATATCGGCACTGTGGAATACAGTGAAGAAGACCAGTGCCTATTTGGAACCATCACCGGAATCCGTGACATAATCAGCTACGAAGGCAAAAGCGTCTCCGATATCCGCACCGCTTTTGAAGAAGCCGTAGACGACTACCTGGAACACTGCGCCGCCACAGGCAAGGAGCCGAACAAACCTTACTCCGGCAAATTCGTTCTTCGCATCGACCCATCTCTCCATGCCCGCTTAGCCGTCAAGGCACAAGCCAGCGGCAAGAGTCTGAATCAATTTGCTACGGAAGTATTGTCGCAAGCACAGTAGTTAATCCAAAGGGAACGACTCTTCCTGAATTGCTGCTTGATTGATGGGGGGCATTACACCGTCGAACTTGACCGCCAGACTATCCTGTCCCCAAGCATGTTTGTCCAGAGATATTGCGGACTTTAACTGGAAATGTCAGCTAAGCGACTGAGAAAAAGCCAGAAAGCTTTATTGACTTGCGAGGAAAATACCAATATATATTAATTGTTGGTATTAGAAGAGAGAGGTGCATTATGAAAAATACATCAGTGTCTTTAGGCGAATATTTTACTGACTTTATTGATTCGCAGGTACAGGCTGGCCGGTACGGGTCTGCCAGCGATGTTATTCGAGCGGGTTTGCGGCTGTTGGAAGAGCATGACATAAGGCTAAAAGCGTTGCAAGATGCGCTGATTGCTGGCGAAAAATCAGGAGATCCATCTTCTTTTCACAGCGAAGCTTTTTTGAAAAAAATGCGGTCCAAGCATGCCCAGGACTAAACGCTCCTATCGCTTGTCGCCACAAGCCGTGTCTGACCTTGAAGATATTTGGCTTTACACATTTCGGCAATGGTCACAGGAGCAAGCGGAAACCTACCATCACACTATAATAGCTGCTCTAGAAGGCTTGATTTCGGGAGATTGTATTGGACAACAAACAGATGTGCGTGATGGGTATTGGAAATACAGAGTAGGGGTGCATGTTATTTATTTTCAACTGTCTGATAGCTATCTGGATGTAATAAGAATTTTACATGCTCGAATGGATGTGGAAGCCCAGTTGAAAAACTGAAGTTAGTGTATTTTAAAATTAAAATCTACTGGCTACTTACATTGCTGTGGCTGGTCGTGCAAACGATAAAATGAAACTTAATATATTTCAGCGTGGTGTTTTTCAAGTAATTGCTTATGTTATTGTTTTTACTGTCTTTGTTGGATTGACTGGTTATGCTGTAAATTTATTTGAAAAATGGCATTTTGTTGAAATCCTTGGAGGTGTTAAGAAGCAAGGACTTATAAGCATTGACGCTTTTGATGCTATAAAATCCTTGATAGAATCCATGGATTGGACTGTAGCGTTTTTACCTGTTGGAATAGGTGGATTTTGTGCGCTTCTTGGTTGGCATTCAGTAAAATGGGTTCTTAATCGAAATTGGTCATGGCCTGTCACGCTTTCTAATGCTATTGAGTTTCGTTCAGCCATGCATAAACTTGCTGTTGTCGATTCTGATGACTGGATTCCTTTTGTTTGTAAATATAAGCTAGAAGTGTACGTTGCTCTTTCGCCGCTTTTGGGTGATGAGCAGGAAAACGTGCGTGCTAGGCATTATTGGCGTGCAGGCAATCAATTTCTTGTTGATAAAAAAGTTTTTGATCTGAATATTGGCAGACAAACACTCTGCATCGATGCGAAAGATTATAAGAGGCTTTTTGATGAGCATAGTCAAAAGATAACCATGGCGCATTCTGCAAAAATAGTTGAATTAAGAGAAGATATTTACAAACTTAAGGGTACGATTTCTTTGCAATCAGAGGATATTGCCAAACTTCAAAATGAAAAAATGCAACTTGTGAACGAAAATAATGAACTTTTGCAAAAACAACAAACCGCTCCTGCTCGTGATGGAAAAGCGGAAAAACAAATGCAAGACAGAATTCCTTTTTACCGAGTGGCTTGGGCAACTATAAATGCTCTTCTGGCAAAGGCTATTCCGGGAACAAAATATACTCGTCCACAAATTCAGAGTGTGTTTGAAGGCGAACTTGAAAATTTTTCAGAACTCAAGCCTGTCATTAAAAAACTATTAGCAACAAATAAAAAAGAAGAAAACAATACCCCTTACAATCTTGAAGGGTGGGGGATGGATTATATCCGGAATAATTTGGGTGATTTTGTTAAAAGAGAAAGGGGTGCTCCAACTAAAGAATGAAAATAACAGAACGCTGTAATAAGATAATTAACGCACAATAGAATTCATATTTTGCGTAATATAGTGAAAAACATGGTGTTTAGAAAAAAACTCCAAGTTCTAAACAGAACCTGGAGTTTCTTTTTTTGCCTATGACAGAGCGGCCAATTTTATTACTTTTAAATTTCTGTATCCTTCTTTCAAAGTCAGCCTAGCAGTATCCCACGCAGGCAAAATCAAACAAGGAAGATACAGCATGACGCACAAGCATAAATTAAACACCGAGGAGGCCGCCGCATACCTCGGCATTCGTCCCAACACTCTTGAAATTTGGCGTACAAAAAAGAAAGGCCCAAAATATTCCAAAATCGGTAGCCGGGTTTTGTATGACATCAATGACCTTGAGTCATACTTCATATCCCAAAGCGTCCACACTGTTGACACTGCCCCACAGCTTCGGTGCGGCAAATAGTGAGCATGGACGTGACCACGCACTCTGGCACGGACTCTGGCATGGACTCACGGAGTCAGACGTGCACTTTCCCATGTAGTTATGCATGCACGAACTCAACCGCACAGGAATCCACGCACTTAGTCACGGAGTTACTCACGGAGGGACACATGCAAAAGCAATGTTGCCCACGTGGTTATTCCTGTTTACAAATTGCAATTCTTACCGTTTTGCGCAGCCCTCACAAAGTTCTAGCATATTGGCAGATAGCTAAACTACTTACGGCAGCCTACGGTTTAAAAACATCTGAGGATGCGGTGCGTGGCGCGATTGAACGTTTGGCCAAGTATGAAATGTTAGTCAAAGAACGCGCAACTATGGGCCGCCTTAAAGGCAACCGTTATGCATTTAAAAAGGACCCATGCTCTCACATTCCCCTTTTGACAAACATAATGGAGTCAACCACGCAGACAAGCATGGACTCACGCATGCAGTTAGACGAAAACGCACCCCCATCTATTCTAGAAGAGATAGATAGAAAGAATCTATCTGTCTTTTCTAAGTCAGATGTAAATCATACGCAGTTGCTGGAGGCGTTGTCTGAAGAAGATATCAAAGTTAACTGGCCGAAGCTTGCAGCCGCAGGCTTTGGAACACTTCAAATCAGACAAATCATCAGAAACCAGGAGAAACTGGGAAATGGGGTGGAGAATGTGCTTACAGGGCTAACATACGCTGAATGGGAGCTTGAAAATAACAAAATGCACAGCAAGCAAGGTGAGCTGGTTAAATCCCCATTAGACTGGGTTTTCAGCAGCCTTGTGAGGCACGGTTGTTACCGCAAACCAAAAGAGTACATTTCCCCAGAGGAACAGGCGGACCTGAATCGTATGGAAGAGCTCAAAAAACAAAAGGAAGCTCGTGAGGCACGTATCATAATTGAGTTCCAGGAATGGTTTGCATATCTGACTCTAGAAAAGAAACATGACATTCTGGGTAGCGACTTTAAGGCAGGACAAGAATCGGCATTGCGTGAGTATTTTAGGAAAAATGTCTGGCCCACCATGCAATCGGATTCGAAGGAAATACTATGACTCAAAAACCCCACATCAAACCAGGAACACCCGGTACTGCCCGAGTTGAGTATTACGCTTGCCGGGAGGAAGTGGAATCGTTGCTTGCCCAAGGCTACACAGCTCGTGCCATATACGAATTCTTAAAAGGGCAAGACCGTTACACCTGTAGTTATTCTGCATTCTGCGATTACATACGCGGCCAGGGGGAACGCAAACATTCTAAAAATAAACCCAAAGCATTACCAACTTTGCCCGCGCCTTCACAAGCCCAGCAAGGAGGGTCACGCATTATAAAACAGAAAGCGAGTCGATTTGTTCCTCCTTCAGAGTACAAACTTGAAGACGTAATGTAGACAAATAGGGAAATGTCCATTTTGCTCCAGCTTGCTCCAAAAGTAACGCAAAAGCAGAAATATATGACACATATATTACATAAATGTTTATTGCCAACTAAGGTTGACGCGAAACGCCCACCATGGAGCGTCCGCGTTACAAATGCAACATCGTGCATCACGTGTTGAAGGCAGGACAGGTAAAGTAACCTACTTTCCGTCCTGCCCTTCGGGAACTTATTCGCCATTGGCTCAACGTGAGGAGAAAAACATGCCAAGCAAAAAACCCGCAATTCAGGCTTATGTGAATGAAAGTGATTATCGCAAATTGAAGGAGGAAGCCAGCCGTCGTGGCATATCCATGTCAAAACTGGTTGCGCAGTCAGCCTCGTCTTACAAGCTGGACAGCAAGCTTCCAAATCTCGACAAGTTGAAAAATGTTCACGCCACACTTAACCAATTGGGCAATTCGCTAACGCACGCCCTTGAAAATGCTGACCGCGCGGCCCGCGATGATGTACTCGCAGGAATTGAGAATTCCCTTATGGCGCTGAAGGAAGAAATTAAACGGATTTAAATCAGCACCGCTTTTGCGAAACCACAACTTTGTACAGGAGGCAATATGAATATTGATTATGTAAGCGAATTTAAAAAGGCAATTCAAAAAACTGCCCGCTACTGGAATGAATTTTTGGAATCAGATGAAGTGCGCGTTTATTCCGAGGGCGTGCTGCAAACTGCACAGCTCTATGCAGAGGCGCTTGCACACAATGATTTGCAGGAGTTGGTCGAGCTTGAGATGTTGGCGCTCAGCCAAGAATACGCATACCACGAAAAAAACTCACCGGAAATCAAAGCCGATTTTGAGCCGCTACTAAACTCGTTTGAAGAGGGGGTATTGGAAGAGCTAAAAATAATCAACTCGCCCGAAGACTACAAAATTGCGCTTCTCACACACCGCATCAGCAAAAAACCAAAGAGTGTTCCCAAAGACGCTTTTCATGCCGCGATAAACAATCACATCAAGTTCCTCGAAAACAGAATAGCAGAACCCTCAACCCTGCCAGCCGAGAGAGCCTTCTTTCATGCCCGGCTCAACAACATGAAGGCCGCGAAGGAGCTTTATATTGGGAAACAGCGGGAGATTATTGAGCTGAGCTTAGCATTGCCACATAATAGCAAACAAGCAGCAAAATGAGGCTCGATCTCCCTTAACTCGAGCCCCACTTGCTTTTCAGATTTTATAGCTTGACGACTCTTAACTTCTCGGTAACTTCAAGAGGTTGTCGTGAGGGGTGTCATTAGGTTCAGAACGAACATACTTTTCGCCCTTACTGCTTACTGCCGGGATAAGGTTGGGGTAAGGTGAAATGCCCACTTGGATGCTATCCGGATTTTTTTGAAGGTGGTCGTGAAGTGCAGCCTTCTCAAAAAAACCTGGATTATTGCACCCTTCAATATAGATTTGAGCAATTTCTATAGTGCTATTAGAATTAGCACAACCATATTTCATTTTTATTTTAGTTGCATACATAATTAAGGTCCTTGTAAGCTTAAAGGTGGTGCAGGCAGTTCTTTATCAATCACATTGTTCACTCAAAAACCATTGCGATTTTTTCACCAAGAAGCTATACAAGCGTAAGGGAGACCGAAAACTGCTTGATGAAGTTTTTGAACCCAGAAGGATAGCGGTTGGGGCCAGACATTTCCATGCCGCTATCCTTTTTTCCTGCGTTATTGAGTGTTGCCAATCAACACTTGAAGAATATATACCACGGACGTTGCTTAAATGCAACACTTTTGTTGCTTTTGAGCAACGCCCGTGGTACAAGTGAGGAAACACAAGGAGTTCACGGATGAGCGGCCCTACATTTGGACAATACCTAGCTCAGCTACGGGATGAGAAAAAAATGAGTCAGCGAAAGCTGGCGGAATCTGCTGGGCTTATTAACTCCACAGTAAGTCGTATTGAAGCAGACCTTGTTAAGCCAGACCCTCTTACCATTGAAAAGATTGCTGAAGCTCTGCAGGTTGATAAAACATTGCTATTTATAAAATGCGGCTACAACAATGAGATTCCTGAAGATTTCGTTGTTATCGCACGAAAGACTGGTGAGTTGTCAGAAAAATCTCGGCAGGAAATTTATAAGATTTTCAACGAAACTATCGATAAATTTCTTTTGGACGATGACGAGGAGTAGTTATTTTGAAATTTAATTGGAATGACATCACCTCGCTTGCATATCAAACACTCATTGAACTAAAATTAACTGAGTTCCCCATTCCACCAAACAAAATCAGATGCAAGGAAGTAAAAATTGTCAGTTACCAGAAATATGCACAATTTTCTGGACTCACCGTGGAAGAAATTACTTGTAGCGGTGAACTCAAAGATGCGTTCGTCATGCGCGGCTTGCGTCCGGGGTTAACGATGATTCTTTATAATGAGGAACAAATTGATAGCCGCACAAAACATACGTTGTGGCACGAGGTGGGCCATGTAAAATGTGGCCATACACGACATGGGCCTCAAGAAGAAATTGAAGCTCACTTTTTTGCTTCGCAGGCAAATGCACCAAATGCGCTAATCAAAGAAATTGCCAAAAAAGGGTATAGTATTGACTCCAGCTTGCTGACTCAGTACTTTGGCTTAAGCCAAGAATCTGCCAAGAAAAAAATGGAATATTTAAATAAACATCATTTTAACCACACAAATGAATATGATGAAATTATTCAAATGCAATTTTCAAGCTTTGTGAACAAGCAGTTCCCACCCAAAGGCAGAAAAATCTATGACGACTACTACGATGAAATGGAGGAAGAGCGTAGCGGCTGGCAGTGATTGATACTAATTACCTAAGGTGGATAATGTTAACGAATGGGCATCAGTTTTTCACTATAGTTACGAAGTCGACCCACCTGAAATTATGATTTCACACCTCCCTTACCGATAATTTTGCTCTGGAAATAAATAATCCCAAGGCTATTTCTGAGGAAATTCCAGTCTCTCTACTGGCGTCCCAGCTGCCTTGGCATCACTGCTTCGAAGCTCTATGATACTAGGTCATTCCTTTCTTACAATGCTCCCCGTAGTATTGTCCATCCTATACTGAGTGATAGTCCCGTCAATTATACGATTACAGATATCAACGGCAGTTTCAGCACTCACGGCGAACCATTCTTGTGGGTGGTACGGCTTGCCGTTGGTGCTGATAAGGGTCATGTTAAGCCGTTGCTGATACAGAAAGGCATGGATAAGTTTTTCAAACTTTTGCGGGTTCAGATTGAAACACTCTATTTGAGCCAATAGTCTCACCGGCGCTTCAAGGTAGGTCGGATCAGTGTGGGCGTTCTTGATGCGTTCCTGGACATCTTGGCTAGAATAACCGATCTTTACTAGTTTACTCGTGTTTTTAAGGCTGGCGAGAGCCGGGACGGTCGTTTCCGACCCCAGAATATAGATGAAGCCTGTAGGTTTGTCGCCGTGCGAGATGGTGAAAGATTTGTCTGAAAACAGGTTCAAATCGAAATTGACCCGCCGACTGTGCGGGTCTTTGTATAGGGCGCGAGCAAGCGAACGCTTCAGCAAATCAGCTTCTGTGCCGTTTTCAAAGATAACGCGTAATCGGGGGTTATCCCTTTTGGAGTCGGATGTGGCCTCTTTGAGAATCTTGTCCACATAGCAGAGCTGGCCCCGCAGAATAAACATTTGCCCAACAGCAGCTTCGGATTCGCTGGAAAAGCGTTCCAGCATGACGGTCTTGGTGCCGAGGACTTGCTGCACATCCTGAAACAACTTTTCGTATAAATAAAAATCTTCGCACGGCTTACGACTGGCTATTTCATCGGGCATGTCCTTACCTGCGGTCGGAGTAACTGGAGTAGCGGTCAAAATGGA
>CAZJFJ010000032.1:7529-18077 GCA_964545305.1 uncultured Desulfovibrionaceae bacterium | reverse complement strand
CTGAAGCTAATAATATAAATAACTGTTTAAAAAAACTTGTCTTAAATATATATATACTGACAACTAACCAGTAATTAATTGCAATAAGGACAGCTGACACTCACTATCTAGTTTGCCCTCTGAAAAGCAACCCGCACAAAGGAGTAAAGAATGGCACCCGAAGGCAACAACAATTTGGTCTTAACCCTGCCCGAAGCTGGACAAGACTTAGTTTTTCAGGTTTCACAGGGCGGAATTGTTGACCTTGGCAACTTGATGGAAGAAGTTACCAACCTTGCAAGGGACGGCAACAACTTCATTCTTACCTTCGAGGGCGGGGGCACCCTTACCCTTGAAAACTTTTTTCCCTCCGAAGAGGAAACAACTGAGCCGATTCTTGTTATCGAAGGCCAGCAGGTTCCATATGAGCTGTTCATGGCCAACTATGGCAATGACATTGAATCCGCCGCAGGACCAGCTGCTCCCGGGCGCACGGGAGCAGGTTCCGGAGGCGCGTATGCCGATGGCACCGGTTCTCTTATTGGCGGTGTGGACGCCCTTGGCAAACTTGGAATCATAGACTGGGACGGCGACCTTCCCCGCCGCTTTGAAGATGAGGGCATTCCTACGGATGCCCAGCTCTCTCTCGGCTTTGGCGGAGACGGTCTGCTTACTTTCTCATCTCACTCAGTGAACGAAAGCGACGGCTTTGTTTCCCTGTTCCTGAATCTGGACAGGCCCGCCCGCGGTGAAATCAGCATTACCCTGCGCCCCGGCGGCGACATCGTGCTGGCTGAAAAAACCGGCGACCCTGCAATTGACTACAAGACCGACATCTTCCTGCCCGAAGGCAGCAACGTTCGGGTACTGCCCAATGGCGATATCGTTGTAACCATTCCCACAGGCCAGCCCGGCGCGGAAGTAAGGTTCGAGATCAACGACGACCATATCAGTGAAAACCTTTCTGAAAGCCTCACCCTTACCGTAGTATCCACCACCGGCCCGGTGCATGTTTCTGGCAACCCCAGCGCCACTGTCACCGTTACCGACGACACCACCGGCCATCTTGACGGCACCCACAACAACAACGAGTCCGGCTATAAAGACGGCCCGGTAGTGGGTATTGTAAGAACCGATGATGCTTCGGAAGATGGTAATCTTTACGAAGGCGGTTCCAAAACCACTTTCGAATTCAAAATCGTGCTTGAAGACCCGCACAAACTGGCTGACAGCGCCGCAACCGATACCACGTATGAAGGTTACGGCGGTGGTGGCTTCATGAGCCAGGACATGACCATTACCCTTGATTTCGGCACCGGCTCCGACGCCGGCGACTCCGGCAACGCATCCGGCGCCGACTATCACATCATGCCCAGCAACGAACTGCTTCAACTGCGCAGTGACGGTCATGTATCCTTTGAAACCAATAGCGACGGCAGTCTGGTTATCGGCGCTGACGGCAAATTTGAAATTACCCTGCATGGTAAACTCGATGCCAGCGGCAATGCCCACACCGATTCCGGCATCAAAGAATTCAATCTCAGTGACCTGGATGCCCTGAATTTCACCGGCACCGTGCATATCAACGGCAACGAAAGCGCGGGTGAAGGCGGCGAACGGATTACCCTGGTTGTTAATGACGTGTCCGGCAACGAAGGCCAGGCTTCTTCCGATAAGGCTGCCGAGGTCCACATCCAGCCCGACCCGGTTTATGGCATTACCGCCCCGGTGGATCAGGTGAACGAAAGCCTTGAAAGCTTCTCCTTCCTCCTTACCTGCAACAAGCAAGTTGTGGCGGGCACCACTGTTACCCTGAGCATGAACATTTCCACCGAAGGCACCATCTGGAACGGTGAAGCCGATACCCTGTATGCCGCCGACTACTTCCTGCCCGGCACGGACAAGGACAACCCTCCCGTGGAATCTAATGGCGTTCTCACCTCCACCGACGCCAGCGGCATGACCTACACTTACAACCCGGCCGAAGGCACCCTTACCGTAAGCGGCCCGGCCGACAAATTCACAGATGTGGATGGTGACGGCCAGTATGAATATGAAATGGTGTTCAATCTCAACGATGACCACATTTCCAAGGAAGGCCCCGAAAAAATCGAACTGGAACTGACCGGCGCCGAACTTGAAAACAGCGACTATTCCGGCACCGTGGGGCACGACGGCTCCCAGGCGGACGTAACAATTATTGATGACTCCGCAGAGCACGGCTCCGGGCACACTGACAATGAAGAATATGTGCTGGACGGCCCGGTGGTGGGCATTACCGTGAACGGCGGCTCCACCGCCTCCGGCAGTGAAGCAAGCAACGCCAGCGGCAACCCGACCACCAAGTTCGACTTCCAGATTACCCTGAAAGAGCCGCACAGCTCCACCGAGGACTATTCCGGGTATGCTGGCGACAAACTGCTGTCCCAGAACATGGTTCTGACCATCGACCTCAGCGGGGACGCCGTTTGGGGCGCTGACGCCAATGCCGAAGGTGCCGACTTCTATTTCGACTTCTCCAGCCTGGACGCCCTTGCAGCCAATGGCGTGCTTTCTTACGAGCCGAAATACGACAACGCCGGCAACATGACCGGAATTGAAGTGACCCTGTTCGGCCGCGAAGACCTCGAAGCGGGGCAGAACGCTTTCAACCTGGACGACATCGGAGACTTGGTAATTACCGCCGTGGTGATTGACGACTCCATCACCGAACTTGCCGGGGAGGACATCAAGCTGAGCATCAGCACCGACGGCGGCAACGAGAGCTCCGGCAGAGGCGAAGCTACTGCTACCATCGACCCGGACTCCTGGGGCAACCTGAACGGCCCCATCGTGCATATTGATGCCGGGTCTTACGATGACGCCAACAATTTCGTGTCCGGCAAGATTAACGAAAGCGCGACCAATATTGACCCCTCAGCCCCGGAAGACAATCTGAAGGGGGCGATCAAAATCAATTTCAAAGACCCCAGCGGCGACCCGCTCACCGCAGCTGAAGGTATTCCGATGACCGTGACCATTGGCGGCGGCAATGCCCTCTATGGCGCGGCCAACCCCAGCGGCGACGAAGCTCTCAGCTCCACTGTGGACTATTACCTCCTGGGCGACTGGACCGCGACCAGCAACCCCGGCGAATACACCGCGACCTTTACGGCTTACGGCCCCGGCGGCGAAGAGTATGACGTTGTGGTAACCCGCCAGGACGATGCCGGTGGCGACGGCTGCACCCTTTCCTTCACCATGCCTTCCGGATCCGTCAGCCTGGAAATTCCTTACGCCGCCAACGACGACCTCTACGAATCCGAGGCCGGCGTGAAAGACAGCTTTGAAGTAAGCGTTGAACTGGGTGAAAAGGGCGATGGCCTGGCCTACGGCGAAGCCCAGCTGGCCAACCCGGACGGAAGCCAGAGCCTGAACAGCAATCCCAAGGACGTGACCATAACTGATGACGCCCGCGGCGGCTCGCTTAACCCCGATACCTTTGACGGCCCGTGGGTGAGCATTGGCACCGCTCATTTTGATTCCGAAGGCAATTATGTTGCCGAACCCGGCAAGACCGTGCAGGAATCCTCCGGTGAAACCATTCCGTTTGTGGTGGCCCTGAGCAACCCGGATGGCTCCGGTGCGCCTTACAACTGCAATGAGCCGGTAACCGTGAACATCAAGGTTGAAGGCGGCGACGGCTTCACCCTGAGCGACCTGTTCAAGCCTGCGGCCAACGGCACTGTAAACCCGACCATCAAAGTAACTTTCTACGATGCCGAAGGCAACGAAGCCGGCAACGCCACCATTACTCTGGATCAGGCCGGCAAAGCCTGGGATGATGACGGCAACATCACCGTCACCCTGCCCACCGGCGCGGCCTACGCCAAAATCGACATTCCGGTAAACGACGACCCGCTGGGCGGCCCCAACTCAGGCATGGATCTCAGCAGCGAAAGCCTTACCCTGACCATTGTAGGCATTAAAGGCAACGAAGCCCGCGGCGAAGGCAATCTCTCTGCCGGCGCGGCAATCACCGACGACGGCCTCGCCGATGGTTATGAAGGCATGCAGATCGGCCTTGGCTGGATCAGCACCAACATTACCGGCGGCGAACTGGCCGAAGGCAGCACCTACACCTTGGGCGTGCAGCTGTACAACAGCGGCAACAAGCTGATTACAGCCACAGGCACCCAGCCCAACGGAACCAATGGCGGCAACCCCTATGCCGGTTACACCAGCAACAACGCGCTGCCCGAAACCACCACCATTACCCTTACCTTCAACAAGACTGATGGTGCTGACGACGACCTGACCTATACCCTGAACAGCAATATGGCTTCCATGATTGTCGCAGGCAAGGTAACCATCACCATTGACGGCGTAACCTACGGCAAGGCCGGCGTGGAAGGCGTGACCCAAACAGTCTCCAACGCCGCTCAGCTGAACAATCTTATCAACGCCAACGGCGGCCTGTCCGGCGATGTGGATGTGACCCTGATTGGCGGAAAATTTGGCGCCTCCAACAGCGATTGGCAGAACATCCGCTTTGACGCAAATATTCACGGCGACAACGTGAATGAATACAACGGCCCTGGTTCCGTTTACGACGGCGATGCTTCTGCTGAAAGCATTTCGGTTGTGATCAAGGGAATTGAAGGAAACAATGAAACCAAGATCGTTGAGGGCAAACCCACCGGCGTTGACGGCACCATTGTCGACAAGGCCGACGGCGTACTCAGCCTGGATGGCGGCGGATACAACATTGAAGCCGGTGAGGCGCTGGGTTCATGGAGCTTTACCGTTAAGGCGGAGTATACCGACTCGACTTATGTAGAGTATGAAAACAATCCCACTACCTCTGGGAACCCGCTGATGAACCTGCCGGGTGAAACCGTGTATTTCCAGCTCAAGTTCAGCGACAGCGACTTGCTGCAGCATGGCGATGAATACTCGATCAGCGCTTACGATCTGTTCCTTTCGCTGAATAATCTTGACCCGAACGATCCGGGCACCATCAGTGAAGCCGATTACAACGCCCTGATTACCGGAGTTGCCTCCGCCGACGACCTGCGCGCTCTGGCCGGCTCCGGCGGCGCTTTGGAAAACCTGATCGTAGTTGGCGGCGGAGAATGGAGCACCGCGGACGGCGTGAAAGGCGAAGCCGTTTACGATGTTGCCGTGCCTCCGGCGGCCTGGCCCTCAGACGGCGTGCTGCACTTTGAAGTTGCGGAAAATAACAGCGGCGGCCTGAGCGGCGGGCAGGCGGGCTTTACCGTTGAAATGCTCAACCCTTATGACAACGCGAACCCCGCTTACGACATCAAGGGTGAAATTATTGAGGCCGGCGGCGAAGGCTCCGCCGAAATTGGCGGCAACCACATCAATATGTGGCTTACCGGCAAACAAACCATTTATGAGGACGAAGACCACGGCGGCCCCGGTAGCTCCATTGCCAACTATTTGGTGCACTTCGGCAGTTCTCAGTACGGCGCTGGCGCTACCGACTGGAAAGCGGCCGCAGACATCAACTTCAAGCTGGAAATTAAGCTGTACGCCGGTGTGGAGTTCGACCAGAATCTCACCGACAATTATATCGACAGCAACGTGGGCGACATCGCCATTTACGGCGTAGGCGAATACTCCAGCCTGGCCGAACTGGCCCAGATGCTTGACCAGTATTACGCAAACCAGGTCGGCTCCGGCGAGCCCCGCGTACACGTAAATGACGTTCAACTTGTGGACGGCAAGCTGATTATTGATTACAGCATTGACGAAGGTTACGATTTGAGCAACGGCATCAGCCTGAACGTGCAGGCCCTTGACGACAGCATTTCCGACAACAGTGAAAAGTTCAACGTCAAGATCACCAACGCGGAAAGCGAAAACGACGTGCTCGACATCAGGGTGGGCGGTTCTTTCGGTGGCCGCGACCAGACCACCAACATCATTGACGAGTCTGTCACCAGCGGCCTTGAGTACCGCAACGGTTTCGCCATTGCCCTGGGCGATGGGGCCGGGTTTGAAGCACATACTTACGGCGGCGCGGAAAACTACATTTACGTGCCGGTGCAGGCCTATATTCTGGGCGATGCGACCAACAGCAGCCTGGGCATTGAGAAGAACAGGCCGATCAGCCTGGAATCCCTGACCAACGTTTACAACAAGGCCAACCCCGGCAATGAAATCCTCTTTGCTGATCTGGACTTCTCCACACAGCCCCTGGGCGCGGAGGAGCAGGCTCTGTATGACTTCATAAACGCCAACTACCGGCCCGAGCAGACCATCAATGTGGGCTATAATCTTGCTGACGGTTCCGCCGAGGCCGGCAAGGACTATGTTGTCAGCAACACCCACTCGATCGGCAAGGACGAGTGGGAACTGGTTATCGACGAAAACGGCGTGTACTTTGAAGTTACCGGCGACAAGGGCATTCCGATCGAGACCATTCAAGACTTCAAGAACGAAGGCGACGAGACCCTGTCCATAGCCCTCGACCCCGACCGGGTCAGCGGCAACGAATCCCGCCCGTATGAAAACGGCAAGGACGGCGACCAGAACAGCAGTTCCACCGTGACTATCTGGGACCACTGCGACGGCCCGTCCATCACCAAGTTCGGCCCGGTGGGCGGCCTGGTGATGGAGCCGGTCGTTCACGACCATACGCCGCAGTATAAAGATATTGAGTGCAAAACTGCGACTGTGGAACTCAAGCCGGTTGCGATCGGCAGCCTGTTTGGGCTTGACATCGCTATCTGGATTGACTCCTCCGGATCCAAAGCCACCTACGGAGAAGACTTTGTATTCGGCGATGGCGTATACTACCGTGATGCCGGGGGCAACTACTTCACCTACAACGAAGCAACCGGGTTGATCGACAAGCCGATACACCTCAACGCAATCAGCGACAACCTGCCTCCAACCTTCAATCATTTGGCGAAGGAAGGCTACTTTGTTATTAAAGACAAGGATTCCTCTTCCGCCGAAGTTCCGTTGATCATCATTGACGACTCCTTGAAAGCAGGTGACATCAGCATTAAAACCGGCGAGGTTGTTGGCGCGATTTTAGACTATGTAAAAGTGGGTCATGTAGTAATCAGCGACACCGAAACCGTGACCATGCCCGGTGGCGAACTCGTTCCCAGTGACGAATACCGCAGCGTGCCTTACTCCATTGAAACCGACACGCCGGTCTCCGAAGAGATGATCGTTGTGTTCAACAATGCCTCCACCGCCACCTACGGCAAGGACTTCGTGTTCGGCGAAGGCGTGTACGAGGTTGTGAACGGCAAGGTTATTGACCTCGGCACCGGCGCCGACGTAACCGCCAAGTTCGCCCAACATTTCGGCAGCTTGGCCAACGGAAGCTACTTCGTGGTCATTGCCGAAGGCCAGTCCAAGGCCGAGTTCGAGGTGAAGATCCTGCATGACAACGACACCGCCAACGAGCGCGGCGTTGACATCAAGGGTGAGGAAAACATCATCCTGGAAGTGACCAACGTTATCGGCTCCGAAGCCTCCATTGAAACCGCCGACGGCCTGATCCCCTGGGATCCCACCGCAAAGTTCGAGTACATGTTCGATGACGGCTCCGCCAAGCAAAAGGTGATCGTAGATCCGGTTAATAAAACCTATACTCTGGAAGACGGCACTGTGGTCGCATTCGGCGACCCCGGCTACGCATGGCTGCCCGCCAGTCCGCCCACCGCTTCTGAAGCGGCCAAGGCCGATGGGTCCGGCACCAGCACCTCCACCATTCTGGACGACATGGAAGGCCCCGGCGTGGCTGTGGTTCCCAACAATACGGAGCATGGCAGCGTAACCTGGGACGTGAAAAACGGCCCCGAGTTTGACATTACCATTGAGACCCCCTGCCCTGAAAGCGTAAATGTAACCTTCACCATCACCTACTTTGAAGGCGGTGTAATGAAGACCATGACCCTGGACGGCAAAGCCATCCTGGAGGCGGGCGACACCAGCACCAAGGTGAACCTCAAAGACATGCTTGGCAGCGGCCAGAAGCTGCCCTCTGACTTCTACCTGAACATCTCCAGCGAAGGCGCGGAAAGCAAGGTAAGCAGCGAGCCGATCTTCTTCGACGGATACAATTCCGGCAGCGGCGGTGGTGTCGGCTCTGAAACCATCGTCATCGAGAACTTCGAGGGCAACATCATCAAGGAAGGCGGCGATAGCGCCCAGTACACCTTCACTCTTGACAACATCAAGACCAGCACCATCAAGGGTGATGTAACCTTCGACATTCATCTGGTGCCCGGCAGCGCCGACAACTCCGACCTTGACCATGATATGGGCAAGATCACCGTCACCGTGCCGAAAAGCGTGCTTAAAGATATCGCAAAAGGCGGCAGCAGCGGCGACTTCACCATCAAGGACGGCGCAGAAGGCCCCGGCGTTTATTACAATGGTAAAAAGGTCGGCACCATTGCCGGCGACCTGCCTTCCGCAGTGGCGGACAGCAAAATTGAAGGCGACGAAAGCTTCCACGCCATCATTGGCGGGCACAACGGCGCCACCGTGAACGACGGCGTTGCCAGCACCGTGATTGAAGACATGACCCACGCCAAAGTGGTTCTGTTCGACGAACACGGCAACCTGCTCGTTGACCCCAGGTACGAGGAAGGCGACAATGTGACCATTATCGCCAAACTGGTGCTTGTGGATGCGAGCGGCAACCCGGTTGACCTCAAAGGCAACCCGGTAAGCGACCCGGCCGACTTCGTGTATGTAACCGCTGATAAGCCGCTGCAGTACGAAGTGACATACGGCCAGCCCTCCGACCCCGGCGCCAAGGGCGCGGACGAAAACGCCGATTTCAACGGCGACAGCGTGTTCTACTTCCCGGCGGGCGAGTCCGAAGCCACCATAAACATTACTATAACCAACGATATGATGACCGAAGGCGAAGAGCAGTTCACCATTGATGTGAACCTGCATCCGGACACCGCGGCCGACTACCCCGACCGGGCCGGGCATATTGTTGACAGCAGCGACACCGTAACCGCCACCATTACCGAAGAAGACTACAACGGACCGGTTATAAAGTGGACTACCCCCACAACCGTAAACGAAAACGGCTCCCTGACGGTTAACGTTGAAAGCTACAACCGCGATTATCAGGATGTGCGCCAGGTAGTGGAAGAAGATGTGGTGATGACCTTTGAGATCACCCCGAACGCGGGCGGCATCAACCTCGGCGAGGATATTCACTCCATCACCGTGGGCGGCTATGAGTTCATCATCAACGCAGACGGCACGGTTACCCCGCCCGCATCAGTGCCGGCCGGATACAATGTGGTGCCGAACGGCAGCGGCGGCTATACTGTGACCGTAACTATGCCCAAAGGCAGCGCATTCTATGACCGGTTCGTGATCAAGCCCGAGAACGACAGGATCACGGAAAATGACGAAAGCTTCAATATCAAGCTGACCGGACTTTCCGGCAGCGAAACCGGCCTGAGAGAGGGCCAGTATATCGACAAGGATGTGACCGTTCTTGATGATAAGAACGGCTACGTGGTGACTGTCAGCGCCCTGGACGGCGTTGAAGGCGAAACCGCGGGCGTAACCCTGCACTTCGCGGGCAGCGAAGCTGCCAACTCGCCGCAGGAAGACGTGCCGATTACCCTGAAGGTAGATGCCGGCAGCCTTGGCCTGATCGACTACGACGCCACCGAACGGCCGGTTGTGATAACCCTGCCCGCAGGCAACGTTCCGGCCACAGTTGACGCCAGCTATAACCCGGATACGGGAGAGCTAACTTTCATTCTGCCCGCAGGCATGAAGCCGGGTGATGTGAAAGTTGAATTCCCGATCAAGGACGACTCGCTACTTGGCGACAAGAGCTTTGAAGTGACCCTGCAGATCCCCAGCGGCGGCCTGCAGGGTGAAATGCAGGTGGGCGCCCAGCCCAGCTTCAGCGCGAACTTCTGGGAAGAACAGAGCGCGACCGGCGCCAGCGGCGGGTCCACCACCTTCAACGTAAGCACCGGCAGCAATCTCGGCGGCACTGTGGGCAGTGTGGACATAAAGCTCACCGATGTGAACCCGGATGTGGTGGATTATGTCCAGGTGACCGTGAACGGCCAAACCTATACTTACACCAAGGATGAATGGACCAACGCAACCGCCAACGGCATGACCGTGAACGTGGATGACCTCGGCTCCAAGTACGAAGTGAAAGTGGTTTACAAGACCCCTGCAAACGAAGCTGAAGCCAAAGACATCGCCGATGCCAAGTCTGACCTGGGCATGAGCGCGGTTATGGGCGCAGGCAGCTCCGCCGGCACCACTGTGAAGGTAGCCGACAACGACAGCGCTGATGGCCCGACCATAGGCATTGACATTGCAAGCACTGTAGAAGAAGGCAGCGGGCTTGCAGGCATCCTGACCATAACCCACTCCGGTTTGCGCGGCGACGGAACCGCTGAAACCGTGGAAGACATTGTGGTTGTGTTGCAGGTTGAACAGAATCCTGACGGTACTTACCCTAGCGTGACCATTGCGGGCCAAACCTACAATGCCAACAGCAGCGGGCAGATTACCGTCACCATTCCGGAAGGCACCAGT
>CAZJFJ010000032.1:0-7519 GCA_964545305.1 uncultured Desulfovibrionaceae bacterium | reverse complement strand
AGCGGGCTTGGCTTCACCCTGAACGTGCCCGACAACGCCCTGGCCGTGAACCCCGATACCGGCATCAAGGTAGTAAGCGTGACCGGGCTCGGCGAAGGCGGCGCGTTCAACCTTTATGAAACAGTTAACGCGAATACGGATGATCATGTGATTACCGTGACCAATGAAGCCGATGCGGCAGATGGCCCCAGCTTCACTGTGGCCAGATCCGCAGGAACTGTGGAAGAAGGCGAAACGGCAACCTTCACCATCAGTTCCACCGGCCAGGCTTCCATATGGAAGCAGGCCGCCGGTGAAAATGTGGGAATAACTATTAAAATCAGCGGCGAACTGGTGGAAGGCGAAACCATAACCGTTGGTTCCGGTTCCCCGTACACCATCACCGCTGCCGATGTTGCCAACGGTTATGCGAACGTAAACGCAACCTTCAGCCCTAATGCAAACGGCGAGATCAGCAACATAACTGTGAAAGTTGCCACCTCCGACCCGGACAGCCCGGTCGGCAATCGCGAGATCACTGCTGAAGTGGTTGACGTGAACATCTTTGAAGGCCTGGGCGGCAGCACCAGCGCCAGCGTGACGGTGGAAAATAATGACAGCTACACCCTGTCCATGAAGGTGGGAGAATTCAATGCCCAGACCCAGAACATGATGTTCACCGTGGCTCTGGCGGTGGCTGGCTTCTCCATTGACGGCGGCTTGCCCGAAGCGGTGAGCTTCACCCTGGATCTCGGTGCGATGACCCATGAAGAAAAGCTGGCCTTGGCAAGCACTCTGGGCTCTGAGTCAAATGTAAATGTAAACTACACCGGCGGCGACTTCGAAGTAACCCTGGAACCGGGCTACACCGGCGGCGACCTGTCCTTCTACGTTCCAGTAACCCAGCCCGGCGAATACGACATCAAGATCGCCGGGGTTGAAGGCAGCGACTTGCTGGTGCAAACGGGCATTGACTCCACCGATAACGGTTTCGCATTCAAGGCAACTTTTGGCGAAGGAACAGCCAATGATGAATATGAAGGAGTCCCGGTTGAACACCTGACAGGTGGAGCGGGAGACGACTACCTTTTCGCCAAAGACATTGACAGCCTGCTGGAAGGCGGCGCTGGGAACGACACCCTGATTGGCGGCACTGGGAACGACATCCTGATTGGCGGAGCTGGGGACGACATCCTGATTGGCGGAGCTGGGGATGACATCCTGATTGGCGGATTGGGAGACGACATCCTGATCGGCGGAGAAGGCAGCAACATCTTCTTGTGGCGTGAAAATGATCTGGATGGCAGCGTAGACTCCATCCTTGATTTCAAGCTGGCCGATGCAAGCGGAAGCGACGCCTTGAAAGGAGACCGCATCGACCTGCGGAGCGTGCTTGACTGGGCAAGCATCAAGCCGGATGAAGTTGACAATTACATGAGGGTGTCACTGGATGGCGGGAGCAAGGTTAAGATTGAAATTGATCAGTCCGGAGCCGGAGACTTCTCACACGTCGATCAAACCATAAATGTAAGTATCATTAATCATGACCCGCATCAGGATCTTGTGGACGCAATCATGCGTCAGATCATGACGGAATCAGGCAACTAGCATTCATTTAAAAAAGCCGCGCCCCATTGGGGCGCGGCTTTTTTTGGTGTGCAAACCAAAGACTTTTCAGAATATTGATGCTAAAAAATCATAGGGCGTCCCGACTGTCAAACCAGCTCCAGATGAGCCTCGCTTTGAGTTTGCTGTTTAACGGCAGGCAATGCGCGCCTGTGCCAAGCTTGCGGGCATTGCAAAAAGAGCCGGGCATTTTATCCTAGGGCAGTTAACGCCAAATGATTGCTTGACGGTCGGGGAAACCGTCCTACAATCATTTGGCGGCAAGAATTTGAAGACAAATCCTTGCAGAGCTTCAAGTGTGAAATGGTCTTGGAGCAGATTAACTTTAAGACGCTGCACTCGGCGTTGCCGGCGGAAGTAAATTCCGCCTACGCCTCGTGCACGGACAGCCCGACCCAAGAAGGGCTGTCCTAGAGCATTTCAAAGTTGAAATGCTCTAATGTGCAATTTAAAGATGAAAACAATCTGATGACCGGCAACTTAAACGCCTGCCGCCCCCGGATGCGGCCTCAAAATTTAATCTGATCTAATTAAGGATTAAAGCATCAACTTATGTTTGAGAAATACACCCAGAATTCACGCTTTGCAAACTACCCCGAGCTTGAAAAGTATTTGGCCGGGCTTGGCCTGTTTCATATGAATTTTGGACTGGAGCGGGTACAAAAAGCCCTGAATGTTTTTTTCCCCCAAGGGCTTCCTTTTAAAGCCGCTCAGGTTATAGGCACTAACGGCAAAGGTTCCACATCTCATTTTCTGGCATCAATTGCCGGAGCCCATGACATAAAAGACGGCCTGTTCACCTCTCCTCATCTTCTGACCATGCGCGAGCGCGTTCTGGTGAGCGGCCGGATGTTGCCCGAAGAAGAATGGACCCTTTGCGCCAATATTGTGGATGCAGTTCAAAGCAAAAACCCGAAAGAAGCGCTGACCTACTTTGAATTTATTTTTGTCCTCGCCCTGGTGGCTTTTTGCAGGGCCGACGTGGAATTTGCCGTGCTTGAGGCGGGCCTTGGTGGAGAATTTGACGCCACCAGCGCCGTCTTTGCCGAAATTTTAATATTCACGCCCATCAATTTCGACCACCAGAACATTCTTGGCGAAACCCTGACTGAAATCGCTGGAACAAAAGCCGAAGCTATCAAGCTGAATCAAATTTTGATTACTGCAGAGCAAAACCCCACGGTGCTTGCCGTTTTGAAGGCGAAAGCTTCAGAGAGGGGAAACAAACTGCTGAAGCCGGCGCAGGGGCAAAAATTCAATTATCCGCTTGGGCTTCTGGGGTACCATCAAAAAGAAAACGCCCAGCTTGCGCTGACAGCCTTTTCGCTGCTTGCGAACAAATATGGATGGATTTTGCGTAAACCGGCCTTGCTGCGTGGATTTAAACGGGCGCATATTCCCGGCCGAATGCAACTGATTGGGCCCATGCTTGAACACCCGCCGCTGTTGCTGGATGGAGCGCATAATATCCATTCTTTTGAGGCGCTTGAAAAAAATCTGACAATTTATGGGCTGCACCCCCGGGCGATCATCTTTTCCTGTATGAACGACAAGAATCTTGGAACGGTATTGCCGAAACTGGCCACATGGACCGAAGGGCCCATATACATTCCCCCGGTAGAAAACAATCCGCGCGCAGCCAGCCCGCAGAAGTTGGCAAAAGAAATCGGCCCAAAGGCCCACCCCGTGCAAAATATTAAAGAAGCGCTGAAGCTTGCCTACAAAGCTCCTGCCCCGGCGGCATCAAAGCCCGGAGCTCGCGCCTCCCTTCCCGATTATTTGCAAAGTCCGGTCCTGATTTGCGGGTCCCTTTACCTTCTTGGAGATTTTTTCAAACTGCATCCGGGCCTGCTTGAACCTGCATGATAACTTGTTTATATATAGCTAGAGCATTTTAACATTGAAAGGTTGCTTTTGACAAAATGCTCTGGCGGCGCAAGCCGCGCGGTCAGGCCCGCAGGCATGGGCGGAAATCACTTCCGTGGTTGCTTCAGCCGTAAACTAATTTGAGTCGTACGGATGAAGATAGTAACGCTAAGCACCGAAGAGGGAGCCTAAAAATTAATCTGCTCCAGGGGATGATTCAAGCGCTGCACCTCGGCAAGACCCTGCGGGCTTGGGCTGATCCTGGAAAATAGGTTCAGCTTAAGGCTGCATGGCTGCCGGATGTATGTTCATGCGAGCCGGAATTTAAATATAAAATTACAAGCTGCGTCCAACTGCTTGCAGGCTTTGTGTGAGCACGGGCTTGAAAAACAGGTTGATTTATTGCCGCTGTTTATCTATGACCTTGATTTGACCGCCTTTTTCAAAACGATTTTTGTTCTTTGCCATGCCAGTGATTCTGGCGAAAGTTTCGGGCCGGCGGTCGCAGGGGGCATGCCCGCCCGTCTTCCGGTGACAACTGATCCCTAAGAGAATTATGGGATAATGCCCATTGGATCTGGCTGAACAGGGAGAAACGGGCTTTGTTGTAATTAGTGGAAGAATCTGCCCGGGCCGAGGTCTGGTTTCTGGATAACCCGGGCGAGCCTGGCGCATGGGGCTTGCAGGCAGGGAAAAAGCGGAAAGAATACGCACAGATTGTAAACGCAAAAAAATTTGAAAAAATCTACCTGATGCTATGCGAATAATCAAAAGGAAATCAGCATGATAGACATCCACACTGCCACAGTTTGCATTGTCGGGGCGGCAGGCCAGATGGGAACCCTGTTCAGAACACTATGGTCGGGCAAATTCAAAGAACTGAGAGCGCTTGACTTGAAGGAAGGAGAAAGCAGACTTACTGAAGAACAGATTGAAAGTGCAATTCCCGGATCGGACATCGTAATTTTTAGTGTTCCCATAAAAAAACTGGATGAGGTTGTTGCAAGCGTTGCGCCGCATTTACCGGAAAACTGTGTAGTAACAGACTTCAGCTCTGTAAAGATGATTCCTATGGAGATTTTTGAGCGGGATTGTCCGGTTCCCATCGTGGGCGCTCACCCTCTTTTTGGCCCGGAAAGCATGGAATGCCTCCAGGAAAACAGCCAAAGCCTGGATACCCGCTTACCGCAAAACGGGACCTCGGCCCAGGAGAAAAGAGTGGCCATTATTCCCGGCAAGAGGGCGGAGCCCCAGCATGTAAGCCTGGTGGAGGAGTTGTTCCGGCAGGCAGACTGCGCCACCTTCATCTGCTCGGCAAATGAGCACGATCGCGCAATGGCAACCATACAGGGCCTGAATTTTATCAGCAATCTTGCCTATTTTTCCACATCGGCCGATTTGCCGGATCTGGATAAATTTATTACCCCATCTTTCCAAAGACGGCTGAATGCAGCCAAAAGCATGCTCACAGACGATGCTGAATTGTTTATGAACATTGCCCGCCATACCCCCCAGTTGCGCGAAGCCTTGCAGGAATATAGCCGCGCCCTGGAAAAGGCGGCTGAGCTTGATGGCGAAGCGGTTACAGAGATGTTGGCTCTTGCCAGAAAATATTTTTCCCCCGGGAATTAAGTTTTTGAGAACTTGAAAAGTGACGGCCTGCTGGTTTGCATTGAAAGTCTATCCCTCCGTCATGTTACGGCGAAAGACGGTTTTTCTGCGCCTTCGGGGCAGGGCAGCTTACTCTAACAGCAACGGTCTTATCTCTTCTTTATCATCCTGCCCGGTTCCCATGAAAAGCTTTGCTGCACCATTGGCTTCTTCCGGGGAAGAAAACACATACACCAAGTCGCCATCCAGCAATTTGAAATTGCCGCCGGGATGGGTAAATGTGTGTCCATCCCTGTTTACGGCCACCACAGTGACATGGGCATGTTGCCGTAAATTTACGCTTTCAAGGGTAACGCCGTCAAGCAGGGAATCCTTTTCCAGAGTGAAAACTGAAAGCACCATATCCGGCACATATTGCTGCAAGCTGCTGATGGGGGCTCCCAACTGCTCCACCTGCCGCAGCATGCTGTAGTTTTCCGCACGGACTTCATGGGTAAATTTTTCAATTTTATTGCGTGGCACAAGATATTTGCCAAGCACTCTTGTAAATATCTCAATGCATGTTTCAAACTCTTCCGAAATAACTTCCTGGGCGCCGAGTTCTTTAAGCTCGGTAACTTCACCCAGAAAACGGGTGCGGGCCAGGATATGTAAGTGCGGGTTTATCTGCATGGCGTTTTCAATAACTATGCGGATTGCGGCTGGGTCGGACATTACAATGGCAAGAACTCGAGCCTTGCTTATTCCAAGCTGTCTCAGAACAGCTTGATGTATCGCGTCTCCGTGGTGAATCGGTTCACCCTGCGCCGAATAGGTTTTTACCGTGTCCGGGTTCATTTCAAGGATAATATAGGGGATGTTCGCCATCTTGGCCGCTCTGGCCAGAAGTTTTCCGCCAATGCCAAATCCGAGAATAATCAGATGGTCCGACAGCTCGTTGTGCTGCTCTTGGGAATCGGCCTCTGCAGGCATATTTTTATCTTTTATGAAGAGCTTGCAAAACTTGCGGGAAATGGACGGAGCCCATTTTACCAAAAAGGGGGTTGCCGCCATTGTAAGAATGCTTGACGCCAGAAACAGCTGGTAGTGCTCCTCGCTGAGCAGACTGTAGCTGAGCCCTGTTTTTGCCAGCACAAAGGAAAATTCCCCGACCTGGCAGAGGGTCAGGCCTGTAATTAAAGCCGTGCGCATGGGGTATCGTAAAATTTTGACAACGCCTACCACAACTGCTGTTTTCAAAAAAAGAACAAGCAGGATAATCAAAAGTATTTCGGTGATATTGGGTAAAAAATAGGTGACATCAAGCAGCATGCCCACAGAAATGAAAAACATGCTGGTAAATACATCTTTAAAGGGAAGGATGCCTTCCAGCGCGCTATGGCTGTATTCCGATTCAGCGACAATCAGGCCTGCCATAAACGCCCCCAACGATAGGGAAAGCCCAAGTTCGGCAGTGCCGTAGGCCGTTCCGATGCAAATTCCTATGATGCACAGCAGAAACAACTCGCGGCTTTTTGTTCTGATAATTTGGTATAAGGCCCAAGGTATGATTTTACGCGCCAGCACGAAAACCACCAGAACTATTCCCAACGCCTTTCCCGCAGTAATTGCAAGTTCCGCCATGTTTATATCTGGGTCGCTTTTGCCGGCCAGCAAAGGAATGGAAAGCATCATCGGCACGATCATGAGGTCTTGAAAAATCAAAATGGACAAGCTTATGCGCCCCGCCGGGGATTCTATCATGCCATTTTGCTGAAGAGCTTGAAGAACAATGGCTGTAGACGAGAGCGCAAGGATAAAGCCTATAAAAATATCCGCTCCGGTCGTGTCATGCCAGACCCATTCCGCCAGAAACCAAAAAATAATAATAGTTATTGTGACTTGGATCAGGCCGCCGAAAAAAACGGATTTCCGCAGCCGGATAAGTTCACCTATGGAAATTTCAAGTCCTATGGTGAAAAGCAGAAATACAATTCCTATTTCTGCAAGAGTGTTAACGGCATCCAGGTCTGACACCAGCCCAAAGGTGGATGGGCCGCAGAGTGCGCCTGTGATCAAAAAACCCACAATAGGCGGGATTTTTATTTTATGACAAACAAAAATGACAAAGGTAGAGAGCAGACAGATTATAAATAGTTCGTACAGTATGTTTTCTACCATTAAGAGGCTCCCTGTGTTTAATAGAGTCACGATATAACAGACATATAGCCTTTATACCAGAATTTCCTTACAAGAGAGATTCCGGTTCTCTTTCATGGCAATAGCCCCGCAAACAATCCCTATTTGAAAAGATTTTCTTCTGCAAATTGTTGCAAAGCTTTGTCTGAAAGCCGCATCATGGCGTAGTTTGGTCTGGGTTGATGCTGTGAAAGCAGGAGTCTTAGAGCATTTCACACTTGAAATGCTCTGCAAGGATTTGTCTTCAAATCCTTGCAGC
>CAZJFJ010000031.1:0-18910 GCA_964545305.1 uncultured Desulfovibrionaceae bacterium | reverse complement strand
TGCGGCAAATCTACCCTGCTGCGCCATATCCTCGGCTTGAACAGGCCTTTCCGGGGAAGCATAAAACTCGGAGGGAAAGATCTGTTTGCTCTGAAAGAGTCGGAATTCCGCAAAGTTCGCCGCCGCATGGGTGTATTGTTCCAGGATGGGGCTTTGCTCGGTTCCCTCACTCTTGCCCAGAATATAGGCCTGCCCCTGTTCGAACATACAAACCTTTCCCCAAAAATGATCGATGAGGTGGTTGACTATAATCTGAGCCTGGTCGGCCTGGAAAAGTTCCGAAGCTATTTCCCCAACCAGCTTTCGGGCGGCATGAGAAAACGTGCCGGGCTGGCCCGGGCCATGGTCATGAACCCGCCTCTTCTGCTTTGCGATGAACCTACTTCTGGCCTCGATCCCATTAATTCAGCCCAAATGGATCATCTTCTTTTAAATCTTAAAGCCGAATTTTCCTATATGACCATTGTGGTGGTAAGCCACGATTTGCACAGCATGAAAAAAATAGCTGATCATGTTCTTCTTCTAAATAAAGGCCGAATAGCCTTTTCCGGGTCGCAGGAAAGCATCTGGAAATCGGAAGACGGATATGTTAGGGATTTCCTTGAGCGCAAAGCGCCTCTGGAAACCCATGCCAACGAACTTTCCGCTGAGGCAAGCCGCGCCTTGCAAGAATGGATTGACACATAGCAGGAGACCCTTATGCGCAATTATGCAAGAGATACTTTTGCCGGTATTTTTGTTATAATCGGCCTGATTTGCATTGCCTACCTGACCATAAAACTGGGCAAAATGGAACTGACCTCCAGCAACGGCTACACAGTTTACGCCCGCTTCAGCTCCATTGCAGGCCTAAGGGCCGGAGCCGGAGTTGAGGTGGCAGGAGTAAGCGTCGGCAAAGTCACCACCATTTCGCTGGAACAGACGGATGAAGGAACTTTGGCCGTTGTCAGCATGAGAATCAATAAAGGTGTTGAGCTTACCGATTCCTGTATCGCATCGGTAAAGACCAGCGGCCTGATTGGCGATAAGTATATAAGCCTTTCGCCCGGCGGAACCTTGGATATGCTGGAGGATGGCTCGGAAATAGTGGACACGGAATCAGCTTTGGATATAGAGGCATTAATCAAAAAATATGTCTTTGGAGATATTTCATAAGGACTTGATATGATTAAAAAACATATTGTTTTACCAGCAGCTCTTCTCGGGCTTTTTTGTTTCTGCCTTGTTCTTTCCAGTCCTGCTATCTCCAGGGCATCTCCTGCGGAAGAGGCGAAAGCCCTTCTTGAAAGCCGCATTGATAAGGTCATAACTCTTCTAAAAGAACCGGCTTTTACCAATCCAGCCCTCCGTTCAGGTCAGATAGATAAAATAAACGCGGAAATCCTCAGTATTTTTGACTTTGAGGAGTTTTCCAAAAGAACTATAGGAAAACGCTGGAACTCTTTCACAGATAAGCAAAAGAATGATTTTATGGAAGCGTTCGACAACCTGCTCACAGCCACTTATCTGGAAAAAATGGATACTTATGACGGGCAGAGCGTGTCTTATACCGGAACTCGCACGAGCAAAGACAATACGAAAGTGGAAATCCAGACCAATGTGAACTCCGCAAACAAGGAAATCCCCGTCTTCTATCAAATGATTGCAAAAAACAACACCTGGGTTGTGTATGATGTGCGTATTGAGGGTATGAGCCTGGTTGAAAATTACCGTTCACAATTTTCTGAAATATTTAAATCCGGCGGCAGCATTGAAGACCTGATCGAACGGGTGCGCGCGCTGGCTAAAGAAATGCAGACCAAGAACCAAAGTCAATAAAACAACTTTACTTTGAGGCAAAGATGCATCTGATATCAAGACTCCTCTACCTGGGCCTGTTAAGCCTGACTGCTATTGCCCTTGACGGGGTTTCCAGTGAACTGAAGGCGGACAGCCGTATTGCTTTTGCTGGAAGGGCGGCAGAAATGTCTGAACAAGCTCCCGCGCAGATTGTCGCTGACGCGGAGAAAGACGGATATTTTCTTCTCGCCCCCCAAAACGTTCATGCCCCGGCCGCAGGAGAGAATACGGCGGAAAAGGCTTTGGACGACCCTTATTTCGACAATTTGGATGATGACGACTTCGATTCTTACAACAACGAGGACGTCGCTGACCCGCTTGAACCCTGGAATCGTTTCTGGTACGGGTTCAACGATATCTTGTGGCGGCAGTATGCCCAACCCGTGTGGAAAACCTATGAATTGATCACTCCCAAAGAATTCCGGCAGGGAGTATCAAATTTCTTTGACAATCTTGCCTTTCCCGTCAGATTTATAAACTGCCTGCTACAGGGCAAACCCCTGGAAGCAGGTGTGGAATTCCAGCGGTTTATCATGAATACAACTTTGGGCTTTGGTGGGCTGATGAAGCCGGGAGCCAGCAGCAAACCGCTTTGGTGCGATGAGCCGGATGTTGTCGGTTTCGGGCAAACCTTGGGACGATGGGGAGTAGGCGACGGCTTTTATATTGTTTGGCCTGTAATCGGCCCCTCCACAGCCAGAGACAGCGTTGGTCTGCTAGGAGACTTTGCGACCAACCCGCTGAGCTACACTACTTTGTTCTGGGAAAACCGCATCAGCAACACGGCCCTCGCGCTTCGCACCAACCACAGCATAGGGGAAGGGCTTGAATCATACAACTCCATTATAAAGATTTCAGTAGAGCCCTACTCCGCTCTGCGCAATGCTTACATTCAAAGCAGCCGAACCAAGGTGACCGGACTTGCAAAGCCGGACGAAGAATAACTAAAAAAACATACTCAAAAAGGGGAAGTTGACAAAATTTCCCCTTTTTACTTTAAAATGCAAATTGTTTTATTTGAACCTGAAATCCCTCCCAACACAGGCAATGTAGCCCGGCTTTGTGCAGCCACCGGGATTGTCCTGAATCTGATCAAACCACTTGGCTTCAGCCTGGCCGACCGTTACCTCAAACGTGCGGGGCTGGATTATTGGGAGCATGTAAAAATGCATGTTTGGGAAAGTTTCGCTGATTTTCTTTTCGCTCAGGGTAAAACAGGGAGATTGGTGGCCACTTCAGCCAGACAGGGAATCCCCGTGCATGAATTCAAATTTGAAGAAAACGACATTCTTATTTTTGGTCCGGAAACCCGCGGCCTTCCTCCGGAAGTATTAAATGAAGCAGAACAGCGCATACGTATTCCAGTGAAAGATGCGGTTAGAAGCCTTAATCTTTCAACCGCTACAGGAATTGTGCTGTATCAGGCGCTTTTTAGCTCTGGAAAAATTAAAGAAATACTTTAATTTTCTCCGGAAAAATTATCCAGCCCCCGTTCAAGCCGTTTTTCCAGTTCTTCTGCCCGTAAGATTCTGCGCAGCACTTTTCCTACCATTGTGCGGGGCAAGTCATCACGGAATTCGATTTGGCGGGGAATCTTAAATTGGGCCAAACGTTCACGGCAATAAGCCAGCACTTCTGCTTTCTCAAGCTCCACACCGTCTTCCGGCACTATATAGGCTTTTATTACTTCACCCTTGCTGGGATGAGGGATGCCGACTGAAACAGCTTCTTTAATTTTGGGATGTTCATGTAAAACTTCATCTATTTCGCGTGGATAAACATTATACCCACCAACAATAGCCATGTCTTTTTTACGGTCTACAATGAAGAAGTAGCCGTCATCATCCATAATCGCAATATCACCGGTGTAAAGCCAGCCGTTTCTCAGTGTGCTGGCTGTGTCATCCGGCTTATGCCAATATCCTCTCATCACCTGCGGGCCCTTGATGACCAGCTCCCCGGCTTTTCCGTTTGGAACCTCTACCGTCCCAACCTCCATATCAACAATTTTGGCTTCTGTGCCAGGAATGGGGATACCGATGGAGCCTGGTTTTTTTAAACCGATCACAGGATTGATGTGAGTAACCGGAGAAGCCTCGGTAAGGCCGTAACCTTCGCAAATATCAACCCCGGTGAGTTCTTTAAACTGCTTGAGATGTTCAACTGGAATGGGTGCGGAGCCGCAAATGCAAAATTTAAGAGAACTCAAGTCGTAATTCTTAATTTCCTTGGCCCTTAGTAAAGCCATAAACATTGAAGGGCTGCCGCCAAACAAAGTGGCTTTTCTGTCGTGCATGCACCTGAGCAATTCGTGCGGGGCGAATCTGGCAAAAGGGATTATTAGCCCGCCCAGGGTAATAGGGGTGAGCAGGCTGACTAAGAGCCCATAAACATGAAAAAATGGAAGTGTGGCTGGAGAAACATGACGTAGCTTGACCACTTGAGGGGTCAGGTGGTTGAGAATCTGATACACGTTGACGCAAAGATTGTGATGGGTCAGCATCACGCCTTTTGATTCGCCCGTAGTTCCCCCGGTATATTGCAAGGCTGCAATTGTTTCTGCGTTTATATCATGCTTGGTCAAGCCGTTTCCGGCCTCCAGCAGGTCGGACCATGGGAAGACGCTTTTTTTATTGTATTTTATTTCAAGCTTTCGAAGCGTCGCCATATTTTTTATTTTGTAAATATAATTTTTGGGAAAGGGAAGCCAATCCGCAGGGCCGGTAATGAAATATTTTTCAACAGGCATCTCCTTCTGCATAGCTGAGATTTTAGGCCAGAAAGAATCAAGGCAAATCATGAACTTCACCCTGGCATCATTAAGCTGCAACAAAAGTTCGCGGCCCATATAAGCCGGATTTACCATTACAAAGACCCCTCCGGCCTTCAAAACCGCAAAAAGTGCAAGCACCATCTGTGGGATATTCGGCAGCATTATGGCCACCCGTTCGCCCGGTTCAAGGCCGTGCTTCTGAAGTTTAGCCGCCATGCGTTCAACTGTCTTGCCCAGCTTTTCATAACTGAGGTCAATGCCATCATATGAAATGGCCGGCCTATCTAAAAATTCGCGCACGGACTTGTCAAAAATCTCGCACAAAGTATCCGCATTGCAATAACCTTCAGGAATCACGCCCTCATCGTAGAACTTGTACCAGGGAAAGCCGGAATTGCTCATAAACACAACTTCAAAACTCACACTAGATTTAGGGTTAAGAGAGGATTTTTCATAGAAAAGTCAATTCTTTTCAGACTTGTGCGCACTGACCAGGGCAACTGCCTTTATTCCTTTTTTCTCGCCGGTAAAGCCCAGCCCCTCCTCTGTGGTGGCCTTCACCCCTACAGAGCTTATGGGTAGATGCATCAGGGATGCGATATTTTTCTTGATGGCTTCTTTCCAGGGGGAAAGTCGGGGAATTTGGGCGATAATGGTCAAATCCACATGGGTTATATGAATTTCCGCTTCAGAAATTCGGTCCATCACCTCTGAAAGCAGAATTCCGCTGTCTATATTGTCAAAAGCGGCGTCCGTGTCGGGGAAAAGCTCTCCGATATCACCCTGCCCAAGGCAGCCGAGCAAGGCGTCGGTTAACGCATGTAAAAGAACATCTCCATCAGAATGGGCGATTACCTCCGGAGCCCCGCTTATAGGAACACCGCCGAGCTTCATTGGCCTGCCCGGCCCATATTTATGCACATCATAGCCAAAGCCGTTGCAGGGAACAAGTTGAACAGGAGCCGCATATTGGCGTGCAAGGCTCACAAGGTCTCCTGGGCTGGTTATTTTAATATTTTCCATTTCTCCTTCCACAACCTGCACGGAAGTGCCCAAATATTCAAGCAAAGAGGCGTCGTCCGTCACATTAAGCTTGTCAGACACAGCCCTTTCATGTGCCTTTTTCAGTACTTTCAGCTCAAACCCCTGTGGGGTCTGAATTGCCCGCAAAGAAGCCCGTTCAATAGTGGCGCTTACATATTCGCTTTGATCTGGCCCAGCAGCAACCTGTTTTATGGTGTCAACCACTTCCACGCCGGGAATAACGGCCGGGCAACCCTTTTTCAGGCCGTCGCAGATGCGGTTGATCAGGGCCGGACTTACGAAAGGGCGTGCCCCGTCATGCACCAGAACATGCGTGCAGGTGCAAGGAAGGGCTTTCAGCCCGGCATGTACGGAATCCTGGCGCCTCGCACCTCCATGAACAGAAATGCAGGGGATTCCAACGTCATGCAAAGCCGCAAGCTCGTTAAGCTCGATCTCGCGTTCGGTGAGCTGAGTGTTAGGAAAAACAAAAACAAGCCCGTTCATTCTGGCAACTTTCGCCATGCTGAGGGCCGATGAAAAATATAGAGGGGCGCCTTCAAATTCCAGAAATTGCTTTGAACACCCCAAATCAGACATGCGGCTGCCTACTCCCGCAGCGAGGATAATTCCCCAAATTTCCATTATAAAGCTACCTGTCCAACATCACAAAATAAAACTTTCTTAATTTAAAAAGGAGTCGGGCTGTAAGCCGGGTTCTGTTCCCTTTGCAGGGCGACTGTCATTCCTCTGGGACGACGGTTGCCCGCCGCCTCTAGCAACCTACCCGAAAGCTCGGCCGGGCCGGCCTCAAACACTTTCCTATTTGGTCTTGCTCCAGATGGGGTATACCTGGCCTGCCTTGTCGCCAAGACAGCCGGTGGTCTCTTGCACCACCATTTCACCCTTACCATGCTCATAAAGAGCATGGCGGTCTGCTTTCTGTTGCACTTGCCGGGAATCACTTCCCCTGGACGTTATCCAGCATCTTGCCCTTTGGAGCCCGGACTTTCCTCGACATAAATGCCGCGACAGTCCGCCCGACTCCTGAAAAAACTAATTGTCTTCGCCAACGGCCTCCAGAGCGTCATCTTCCAGGTCTTCTGCCGCCGAAGAATGTTTTCCCAACGCTTCTTTCTTCAAGTCAACCGTGTCTGTGGGGTCAAAATGCTCCTTCCAGTAAATCAGACGCTGGCAATTGGGGCAGCTCAAAATTTGCTGGATTTTTTGCAGTTCTATAAAAGTCTGAGGAGGTATGGAGATATTGCAGCCCAAGCACACACTGGAGACAACAGGGACGATTACAGGATTTTTCAGACGTTCCCGGATAAACTCATAACGGGCCAAGACCGGAGGCGGCACTTCCTTGGCTGAAGCGCTGCGATGCTCCATCAAAGAACCGAGCTTGCGGTTAAGCTCATCCAGTTTTTCCTCCAAAGAGGCATTCTTTGCGTCATATTCCTGTTTTATTTCATTATATCTGCCGTCCACATCCGCAAACATATCCTGCTGCCGCTGAATTTCTTCCATCAAAATCATTTTTTCTTCTTCGCGGGTACGATTCGCGCGCTCCATATTATCAACTTCACGAATCATTGCGTGATATTCACGGGTATTTTCCACCTGCATCATTTTGTTTTTGCTGTCGTCAATATGGCGGGCGTCTTCTTCCATATCCGTGTTTACTCTCTTTTCCTGAGAGGTCAAATACTCCATTTTATCAACTATTTTTATGCGCTCCGCTTCAATAACGGAAAAAGTCTTTTCCATTTCAGCTACTTCTTCCGGCAGTTTGCGAATTTCACCCTTAATATCAAAAATTTCATGATCCACCTGTTGCAATGCAACCAGTTGTTCAATCTGCTTCTTGTATAAACTCACTTTAGGCTCCTTAATTAGGCAAATTATATAGTATAAGGCTGAATGGGATCGTGTGCCTCAATGAAAATCACTTTGACCCCAGCTAACTTTTGTTCAAGCAGCTTTGCAAAACGGCGCATCATCTCCTCCTCCAGAGAAAAATGCCCTACATCAAGAATGCATACTTCAGAATCCAGAGCTACATGATATTTTACATCGCCTGTAATCAGAACATCCGCTCCCAGCGCTTTGGCCGCTTTCCACATCCCGGCTCCAGACCCTGGGCAGCAGGCGACATTCCCAACCGTTTCCGGGGCGTTTCCACATATATTCAGACGGTTAGCCGTCAAATGATCTGAAAGATTGGTGATGAATTTTTTAAAGTCCTGCTTTTGAGGAAGTGCTCCGCAGTAGCCAAACCCGTAGGGGCTTTCCGCAGTGAGAGGTTCGAGCGTTTGGATATTTGAAAGTCCAAGCTCCAAGGCCAGCCAGCGTACCGGTCCAGCAGGTTCTCCGTCCAAGCTGGTGTGGGCGCTGTAAAGGCAGGCCCCAGCCTGCATCAGCTTGCGCACAATATCAGTATGGCGATTATTTTCGTTAAGATAAAAAGGTTCAAAAAAAAGCGGATGATGAGAAAGTATGAAATCTGCCCCAAGAGAAATGGCTTTATCAATATTTGCAGGCGAAGGATCAAGAACAACAGCCAGGCAGGAGATTTCCTCCTTGCCGCCAATTACCTGCACGCCGGAGTTGTCCCAAGGGGCCGCAGCCTCAAGAGGAGCAAGCTGTTCCAACGTTTTTATAATATCGGGGCACTGCATCATCAATTTCTCTGTGCCTTATAGTTGGGCAGTTAAAGAAGAGCTTTTATACCAACATTAGCTCATGGTCAAGAAAATAAAAATCACATAATCCCCACCTCCCCAGTTGGCGCTGTGCAAGACATACTTTCCGTATAACTCATTGCTAAATAATCTGTTCTAATATTATAATATAACTGAAACAAACCAGGAGGTATGTTATGCAGATTCTGATTCCATTCTACTCTCTTTATGGTCATGTATATGAACTGGCAAAAGCAGTTGGCGAAGGCGTTGAAAAGGCCGGAGCTTCCCCAAAGCTGATGTTCGTTCAAGAAACGCTTTCTCCTGAAGTTCTTGAAAAGATGGGCGCAGCCCCCGCGGAAATGCGCGGGGCTCATCTTCCGGATCCCACAACAGATGACCTGGTGGCATCGGCGGGCATAATTTTTGGAACACCTACCCGTTTTGGGGGCATGGTTGCCCAGATGCGTGCTTTTCTCGACCGCACCGGGGGTGTCTGGACCCAGCAGGCTTTGTTTGGAAAGGTGGGCGGGGTGTTTACCTCCAGCAGCACCCAGCATGGAGGGCAGGAAACTACCCATTTTGCCTTTCACACCTTCATGCTGCATCATGGCATGCTCATTGCCGGAGCCGGATTTTCCTATCCCGGCATGTTTGATATGAGTGAAATTCACGGAGGCACCCCTTACGGAGCCAGCACTATCGCCGGGCCTGACGGCAGCCGCAGGCCAAGTGCTAATGAACTCGGCCTAGCCAGCTTTCAGGGAGAAAGTATAGCCAAAGCAGCCATCAAACTCAGCAGATAATCGTTTGCTAACAGGCATAAAACAGCCGGATGCAGTAAAAACTGCATCCGGCTGTTTTATGTGCTGCTATTTAAAAATTTTTTTTAGGGGTTTACAAGATATATACTTTTTAAGTATACTGTTTGTTAAGGGGTAATATGCCCTTTTTATGGCAGGTCTTTCAACCCATTGGATTTCAGTTTCTTACTTTCCTTTGTGTCTGAATTCGGCTTTTCATTTTAACTTGCAGGTGTCTTCGTGTTCACCCCAGGTCAAACTGTAGTCTACCCCGCCCAGGGAGTAGGCGTGATAGAACGCATAGAAACCCAGGAATTGGCTGGGGTTCAGGCGGAATTTTACATTGTGCATATATTGTGCAATGATATAAATGTGCTGGTTCCTGTAAAAAGTGCTCCCAACACAGGCTTGCGCCCTCTTTCTTCTGCAAAAGAGGCAAAAAAAACCATGGAAGAACTTAAAAATTACCAAAACACGCCTGTGCACGCAGGGCAAAACTGGAACCGCCGTCAACGCGAATACACAGAAAGGCTAAAAGCCGGAACCCTTGAGACGGTAAGCAGCGTGCTTAAAGAGCTGATTCTGCTTGGTGCCCAAAAAGAGCTTTCTTTTGGCGAAAAGCGCCTGCTTGAACAGTCAATGGCCCTTGTAAGCGGGGAATTGAGCTACATACTTGAAAAACCGGAAGAAGACATAAAAGAAACCATCAATTCATTTTATAATGAATTGTTCCCGGTTGAAGATAAGGCTGTAAAAAAGCATCCTCCGGTCAAGCTTAAGGCCGAGGCTTCCTCCTGAAATTTTTCATTTCACCTTTGTACGAAATATGTTTTTCCAACGCACTGTGATTTGAGTAAAATACAAAAAATATTTTTTTCTCCGTTCCTCTTGTAAAAAAAATACTAATAGGCTAGATAGCACTGGTCAGCCGGTTAAATACCTCTTAAACGCTGATTTCAAGGGATTTGCCTTTAAATATCCTCAACAAACGCAACTCGGTTTAGCTTGGTGCCAAGATTGGCTTTATTTATGCCAATCAATAATATCTTATGACATCTTGACTGTTTAATAAGCAACTTTTCTGCAACCTCATCAACCAGCAGACTTTTCTTTTGTTTAATTAATGTTTTTATCAATATTTTTAAACACCCGTACCCCAACAAAGAACGCGAGCATTCAGCCTGCGCGCAGATATCCTTTTTTAACACATCAACCTTAACTTACAGGATCAATATGAATCTTTCCGAGTTGAAAACCAAGCCAATGGCCGAACTTATGGAACTGGCCGAAGATCTTAACATTGAAAATCCCAGTTCCATGCGCAAGCAGGAGCTGATCTTCGCCCTCCTGCAAGAAAACGCATCTCAGAATGGAGCCATCTTTGGTGATGGGGTGCTTGAAATTCTGCCAGACGGATTTGGGTTTCTGCGCTCTCCGCTTTGCAGCTACATGCCCGGCCCCGACGATATTTATGTGTCTCCTTCACAGATCCGCCGGTTCAATTTGCGCAAAGGCGATGTGGTTTCCGGGCAGATCCGCCCCCCCAAAGAAGGAGAAAGGTACTTCGCCCTTTTAAGAGTCAATGAAATCGTCTACCAAACTCCTGAAACTGCAAAAAATCTTGTTCTTTTCGACAACCTCACCCCTGTTTACCCCAATCACCCCCTGCGTATGGAGAATGGCGCTGAAAACTACTCCAATCGTGTTATCGATCTGCTTTCACCTATAGGCTGCGGGCAGCGTTGTATTATCGTAGCCCCCCCCCGCACCGGCAAAACCATGATGCTTCAGAGCATTGCCAATGCAATTAATGAAAACAATCCTGCTGTTTTTCTCATTGTTCTGCTGATAGATGAGCGCCCGGAAGAAGTTACCGATATGGAACGCACCGTGAAAAACGCTGAAGTGGTAAGCTCTACCTTTGACGAACCCCCTACCCGGCATGTTCAGGTCTGTGAAATGGTTTTGGAAAAAGCGAAGCGTCTGGTTGAACGCAAGCATGATGTGGTTATTCTGCTCGATTCCATTACCCGTCTAGGCCGCGCCTACAACGCGGTAACCCCCTCTTCCGGCCGTGTGCTCTCCGGCGGTCTTGACGCAAACGCCCTGCAACGCCCCAAACGTTTGTTCGGCGCTGCCCGCAACCTGGAAGAAGGCGGAAGCCTTACCATCATAGCCACCGCTTTGATTGATACCGGCTCACGCATGGACGAAGTTATTTTCGAAGAATTTAAGGGAACCGGCAACTCTGAAATTTATCTCGACCGTCATCTGGCGGAGAAGCGAGTGTTCCCGGCCATTGATATCAACCGTTCCGGAACAAGAAAAGAAGAACTGCTGCTGGAGGAAGAGGTACTGAACCGGGTCTGGATTCTACGCAAACTGCTTTCCCCCATGAGCTCCATCGACAGCATGGAGTTCCTGCTGGAAAAAATGCGTGGAACCAAAAGCAATAAAGACTTCCTGAACACAATGAACAAGTAGAAACTTGCTTTTGCATTCCAGATAGCTATATTTAGATAAACTGCATCTGTGCGCAGATAATCTTTAAACTTAACGGACGAGTTATGTGCCTTGCAATTCCCGCTCGCATTGAAGAGCTGAAAGACGACAATATGGCTATAGTGTGCGTGGAAGACTTCACCCCCGAAAATGCGGCTGCTGCGGCCGCAGGAGCGGAACCCTCCGTGACCCGCCTTTCTATTTCTACCATGCTTTTGCCGGAAGAGCCCCAAATAGGCGATTACGTCATGGTGCATGCAGGGTTCGCCATTAACCGCATGGACCCTGAAGAGGCAGCCGATTCTCTGCTCCTTTTCCGACAGTTGGCGACAATGAGAGACCCGTAGCAATAGACATATCTCTGTTTTTAGTTTAACTGTACTACAGTTTGCGTTCAGGTGAAGATGCTGGTCAGGCTTGTTCCTTATCGGCACTTGCCATGCAGCAAAAGTTTTACACCCCTGCCGGAAGGCGGACTTTTTTTAGGGCCTTTCATTTGAAAAGCTCTGCAAGGACTTTATCCGTAAAATAGACGCGTACAGGCCTTGCCTGCCGCTAGGCGGATATTTCAAACGTAATGCTCTAGTTGAACAGTTCAAGCGCGCTACCCGTCATCTGCTCGAATGATGCCGCGTAGCGCCGTGTTTATTCAACCTTAATAATCTTATAACAGCCTTTAGAGGAAAAAATGAGAGATTATAAATCTACACTCAATTTACCGGAAACTTCTTTTCCCATGAAGGCCAACCTTGCGAACAAAGAACCTGAAACCCTGAAATGCTGGGATGCTGCCGATGCTTACGGGGAAATGATCAAATCCAATCAGGGTAACCCAGTTTATGTTCTGCACGATGGCCCCCCATACGCCAACGGACATATTCACCTTGGCACAGCCATGAACAAGATTATTAAGGATATAATTGTAAAAGCCCGCAATATGCAGGGTTTCCTCGCGGAATACGTTCCCGGATGGGACTGCCACGGGCTGCCGATCGAGCACAAAGTTGCCCAGGAATTACAAGCAAAAGGGAAAAAGCTGCCTCCCGTTGCCGTGCGAAAAATTTGCCGAGAATATGCTAACAAGTATCTTGATATCCAGCGTGCCGAATTCAAACGCCTTGGCGTGCTGGGCGTATGGGATAAGCCTTATATCACAATGGATCCGGAATATGAGTCTGTTACCACGAAAGAGCTGGTAAACTTTATCCGGAGCGGTTCGGTTGTGCGCAACAAAAAACCCATTTACTGGTGCGCGTCCTGTCAAACCGCGCTGGCGGAAGCGGAGGTCGAATATCACGACCATCATTCCGACTCCATCTTTGTGCGTTTCCCTTTAAACGACCCGGCCATTGCCAAAATCTTCCCCCAGGCGGACGTATCCAAAACCTACGCAGTTATATGGACTACCACTCCCTGGACTCTTCCCAGCAATCTGGCCATAATGGTAAATCCGGAATTTGAATACGTTCTGGTCAGCGCATCCGATGGCTTTTACCTTGTTGCCGAAGAGATGCTGGAGGGCTTGCGTGATTCTTTCGGCTGGCAGAATGCCCAAGTGGTCGGCAAAGCCAAAGGCAGCGCCCTGGAAGGGTTAAAGGCCAGGCATCCATTTTATGACCGCGAATCTTTGGTGATTGTAGCTGACTGCGTGACTCTTGACGCCGGCAGCGGCCTTGTGCACAACGCCCCCGGTCACGGGCCTGATGATTATGTGGCCGGACAGCGTTATGGCCTGGAAGTCTATTCGCCAGTGAATGACCAGGGGGTATTCCTGGATGAAGTGGAATTTTTTGCGGGTATGCAGGTGTTTGACGCAAACCCGAAGGTGCTTGCCAAACTTGAAGAAGTCGGCAACCTTATGGCCAAAAACAAAATCAGCCATTCCTACCCCCACTGCTGGCGCTGTAAAAACCCTGTCATTTACAGGGCTACAACTCAATGGTTCATCCTTATGGACGCCAATGATTTGCGCAAAAAAACCCTTTCCACCATCCGTAATGAGGTGGAGTGGATTCCGGGTTGGGGTAAAGACCGTATTTACAATATGGTTGAAAACCGCCCGGACTGGTGCATTTCACGCCAGCGCGTTTGGGGCGTCCCGATTATCGCCCTGATTTGTGAAAGCTGCGACGCCGCCTGGAACGACCCGGAATGGGCCGATGCAATTGCGGAGAAATATGCAAGTCACCCCACCGGCTGTGATTACTGGTATGAGACGGATGTAAAGGATCTTGTTCCTGAAGGGCTTGCCTGCCCCAAATGCGGCGCGTCCAGATGGCGCAAGGACAGCGACATTCTGGATGTGTGGTTTGATTCCGGCACAAGTTTTGCGGCTGTGCTTGAAAAACGCAAGGAATGCAAATTCCCGGCCGATCTTTACCTGGAAGGATCCGACCAGCACCGCGGCTGGTTTCATTCCTCTTTATTGGTAAGCATCGCTAACCGGGGCGTTGCTCCTTATAAATCAGTCCTCACTCACGGCTATGTTGTGGACGGCGAAGGCAAAAAAATGTCCAAATCCGTTGGCAATGTGGTTGCACCGGATGAGGTTATCGACAAATTCGGGGCTGAAATTCTGCGCATGTGGGTTTCCTCGGTAGAATACCGTGAAGATGTGCGTATTTCGGATGAAATCATTTCACGCATGGTTGACGCCTACAGACGTTTGCGCAACACCTGCCGCTATTTGCTTGGCAATCTGAACGACTTCAGCAAATCCGACATGCTTGCCGATGACCAGTTGGATGACCTGGACCGCTTCGCTCTTTATCTGGCGGGCGAGGCACACCAAAAGGTGCAGGAAGGATATACCTGCTTTGAATTCCACAAGGCGTTTCACGCTCTGCACACATTCTGCGCGAGCGACCTCTCATCCTTCTACCTGGATATTATTAAAGACCGTCTTTATGTTTCCGGCAAGAATAGCAAGGCCAGGCGCAGCGCCCAAACCGTCATGTACCGGATTCTCATGCAACTGATTACCGACATGGCCCCTATTCTTTCTTTCACCGCGGAAGAAGTAATGAGCCATTTGCCGGAAGGCCTTAAACCTGATGTCAAAACAGTGTTTGCACTTAAAGCCGCCCAACCCGAATTCAAACTTGACAGCTCTGAGATGGAAACCTGGAAACTTCTTCAAATGGTGCGTGAAGAAGTGACTTCCGCCATAGAACCGCTGCGCAAGGAAGGTCTGGTCGGGCACGCGCTTGACACTCACGTGACAATTTACGGAGATGACGCGGTCCTTGGCGGACTGAATGCCCTAAAAACGGAATTGCGGGCTTTATTCATAGTTTCGCAGCTCGATCTGGCGCCCTTTGCGGATGCTCCTGAGAAAGCCCTGCACTCGGAAAAACTGCCGGGTCTGGCAATTGGGGTTGAGCGGGCCAAAGGCGAAAAATGTGAACGCTGCTGGGTATACAGCGACAATCTCGGCTCAGAGCCGGATTATCCAGCCATTTGCCCCCATTGCACAAATGTACTTAAAGAAAATTAACTGTCTGCCCGCAGAAAATTCTGCGGGCGGCTTTTTTATTCCATACGGCATCCCAGAGGCAATATGCGCTTACGTTACCTTGTATTCTTTGCAATCAGCTTTTTTATTCTTGGTCTGGACTTGCTCACCAAGAAAATGGCTCTTGAGAATCTTACCAGTTCCTCCTCTGTGGAAATAATTCCCGACTTCTTTAACCTTGTGCTGGTTTTCAACTCCGGAGCGGCGTTCGGCTTTCTAAACAATCCCGGCACCACATGGCAAACCTGGCTATTTTTGATTGTAACCCTGCTGGCTATGGGCCTGATAATCCACCTTATCAGAACCATTGCGCAGGACAGGTTTTCTTTTTTGGGCCTGGCTTTCATCATGGGAGGGGCTCTGGGAAACCTGCTGGACCGTTTGCGTTACCAGGCCGTAGTTGATTTTCTGGATTTCTATGTGGGAGACTGGCATTGGCCCGCCTTCAACGTGGCCGACATCGCCATCTGTGTTGGAGCTGGCCTTGTGATCCTCTCCTTTTGGAAAAAACCAAATCAATAGCAAGCAGGATAACTACGGGTTTGGAGCATTTTAACATTGCAAGGCTAATTCTGGCAAAATGCTCTGGCGGGACGAGCAGCGCCGTCCGCCCCGCAGGCACAGGCGGAGTTTACTTCCGCATTGCTTCAGCCGTAGACGAATTTGAGCCGCACGGATGAAGACAGCAACGCTAAGAACCGAAAGGGGCGCCTCAAAATTAATCTGCTCTAGAAAATTTTTCTGCTTTTGAGTTTATAAATAAGTTTGACTTAACCCACGTAATTATTTTAATATTCCTATTCATCCCCGTGTTGCCGGGCTTATGCAAGAAACGATGTAAAAATCATTTCTTGCAGGCCTTCCGGGGAGATGCCCGGAACATGCTTGTTTATTTTACAGGCAAATCGTTCTGCGTATCCAGCAACGGAAAATAAGGCGACACCTGCCCAAATTGGAAAATGCAGGCGCAGCAACAAATTGACTTCAACAGGGAAATAATATGAACAAGACCTTTTTTAAGACCTTGGTTACCATTTCTGCTCTCTCTTGTTTTTCTTTAAGTCTCTCCGCCTGCGTCACTGGCAGCGGCAGTCAGTCTGGAGGCGACTTGAACAGCAGAGTCGCCAATTTGGAAGAAAAGGTGAATACCCTGAACACCCAGGTGGACGGAACCCAGTCGGCCGAGGTCTGGAGTCGTATGCAACAGATGGAAAGCGATCTTTCCATTGTCCGCAACCAAATGTCCGATCTTGATAATCGCATGAGCGGCCCGAAAGGCAACCAGGTAATGTCTGCCAACGAACGCCTTGACCGTATGGAAGCCGCCCTCAAAGAAATTTCGGCCCGCCTCGGAATTCAGGTAGAGGCGTTGGAGAAACCTTATACTCCTGCAACAGCGCAATCTGGCGAGGCGAGCAGCTCCGCAGCGCCTTCATATGCGGCTGCTCCCGCTGAAAATTCCGCCTCTGCCCCGGCGCCTGAAGACGGTACGGCCCAGTCTTCCGGCACCCAAATTGTCAACTCGGACGGCACTGTAACGGTACTGATTAATGGCGTTCCCAGACGTGTGCCGGTAAACAAGGATGCTGTTCAGGCCGGCTCCGCCCCCGCAGAGCCCCAGGCGGCTCAGGCCCCGGCTTCAGCCAGCAATGACGTGGCCAAAACCCTTCATGACAGGGGATTGGGTTTCTTCAACAAATATCAGTATAATGAGGCCCTTACCTGTTTTAAGGATTTTACCGCAAACTATCCCGACAACGCCCTCACCGGAAACGCATGGTTCTGGCAAGGCGAATGCAGCTACCAACTTCAGGACTATCCTGGCGCAATTGTGGCCTACCAAAAAGTAATTACCGCTTTTTCCGACAATAACAAATATCCGGCCTCCCTTCTGAAGCAAGGCATGGCGCTCTCCGCCAATGGAAATCGGGAACAGGCAAAAGTGCGCTGGAAAGAGCTGGTAAACCGTTTCCCCGGAACCCCGGAAGCAACCCGTGCCAAACAACTTTTAGCTGGCAAGAAATAGCTCTGGCCAATTTTGGAGGGCTAGATGCCCAACACAAAAAAAGCTGATTTTGCAAGCATAGATGTTTATGTAAAAGGCATGATGCGTCTGCTTGATTCGCCGTCCGAAATGCCCATTTTCAACGGTTATCTGGATGACGATCAAAGCTTTTCAGAGTTAATCGCCATAAGCAAACTTCCGGAAGAAATACTGGTTTTCATGAAAAGCATGAACTCCAAGCTTGACCATATTATTGGCGTGCTTGAACAAAACAAGATGGAAACCAATTTCCCGATAGGCATTGAAGTATACAACATCAGCGCCTCGGAACTTTTGTTCAAAACCAAGGAAGAATTCACCTCCGGCAGCTTTGTGGAGGTGGTTCTTCCTCTTACCCAAATGCCGTTAAGCATAGTCGGAGGTGTCGGGGAAATAAAAAGCATAGCTCACCCAAAATTTGGTGAAATATGGAAATTTTCATTTACCCGTATCCGCGAACAAGATCTTGAATCTATTGTTCATTTTGTATTCCAGCAAGAAAGAAAACGAATTCGTGAAATTCGCTGGGATTAATTTTTCTTTTCCAATCTCTTAAAAAAATATTTCTTTTTACTACTAAAGTGCTATAAATCCAAAAATAGCCATTGTCCTTGACAATGAGCTATTGTTTTATGTGTGCCATACTAAAAAATCTCTACTCTTGAAGAAACGGAATGCTCTAGCTGCACAGGCGCATAACACTCGCGTTTAAAGTCAGTTTGCATCAAAAATTATGGATAAGGGGGGACCATGTCCATCAGATGGAAATTATTTTTAACTTGTTTTCTTTCGATAATGATTGCTGTTTCTGCTACTGCAGGGCTTGTGGCTTGGAAAGTTGGCGATTATGCAAAACAAAATTTTGAAGATATGGCGTATGGGCAGCTTACCCGCATTGATGAAGCCCTGACCATGTTCTTAAATACCGGCAAGCAAAATGCGGAATATCTTGCCAATCTCTCTCAAATTAAAGACGGCCTGGGCAAATTCCCAACCTATTACGATACAAAAGATAGCAGTAAACTATTTTTTGATGATTATGACAATGCTCAAAAAGAAGCATATAAAGAAATAATCAGGTTGCATGATAGCAACAAAAGCTATGGGTTGATGTTTGCCGGCATGGAAGATGGCGGTTTTATTCAAGCTCCCGAACATGATACTCTGGGAGCAGGTTACGACCCGCGCAAACGGCCGTGGTATCAGGAGGCCAAGGCCGCACAAGACGATATCAATATAAGCAACCCCTACCTTTCGTCTTCGGGTGAAATGGTTGTGGGAATCACATCGAAAATCTACAACCAAGACAATAAATTTGCTGGTATTTTTGATATCGACATCAGTCTCAAACAATTGACCGACTATCTGAATACAATCGTAATCGGCAATACCGGATATGTAATTTTAACCGACAAAGTCGGAACCATTCTTTCAAATGTAAAGCAACAAAACTTGGTTGGTGAAAATGTAAACTCCAGCCAAACTCTTCCGCCAGCATTGGAGAACCTCAAGTCAGATGTAAAAGACGGGATAAGCGAGGTCAGCATAAACGACACCGACTACTTTATGGCTACCCACACTTCTTCATCCCTTGGCTGGAGAGTAGCCGTTCTTATCGAATCCAGCGAAGTTTATGCAACCGCCATGTCTCTGTTAGGCCATGTGATTATCGCAGGGATCATTATCACTCTTGTCTTTATGGCCGTTATTTTCGTCATAGCCAACTCC
>CAZJFJ010000030.1:0-18923 GCA_964545305.1 uncultured Desulfovibrionaceae bacterium | reverse complement strand
TTCTTCCGGCGAAAAACCGGCCGCCTGGCTTTTTTCAAGGCCGTCAATAGAGGCAAGGGGGACTATTTCCTTTATTGCCGCCAGCATCCCATCCGCTTGCCGGCCTTGGGCCAGTTCCCCGGCAAGCAGGGTAGCAAAATCGGTTTCCGGCTGGGTTGAACCGGTTTTTTCAAGCTGCTGCTTATTGCTGACTATTTCGCCAAGCAACTCATTTTGAATTTTCATGTCTGCCCCCTGATAGTTGGGTTAATCCTGCTTTTGCTAAGCAAAAAGCTTGCCATTCTCTTACAGGCGGCAAGTGCCTGTTTTTATTCAAATGATCTGCAAATGGCAAGGAAATATTTTCCCTTGCGGCAGTTCTTGCCCGGCAAATTGAAAAAATGCGCGGCTCACTTGTTTTGCTTTACAAATATGCTTGCTTTGCCCGTGAATATTTTTTAAATTAAAAGTGAGGGCGGGACATGCAAACTTGTTTCATTTATAATATTACTTTATACTAAGAAATAAAAAAATAGAAGTCCTGTTCCGTTTTTCGCAAACCTTCTGCTTTGGGGAAAACCGCCGTGCCGGAAAGCGCTTTAGCCGGATGCACAGCATAAGCCTAGGAGAATATTAATGAAAGACATCAAAAAAATTCTTTGTCCAGTTGACCTTTCGGAAAACAGTGTGGAACTTGCTGAATACGCATCAACTTTAGCCAAGGCTCTTGGCGTTGAAGTGTGCGTGCTTTATGTTGCCCCCACCCTGAGCCAGTATGTGGGCTTTCACGTTCCGCCAAGCTCAATCGAAAATTTTGTCGGCGAAATTGTGGACGGAGCCGTAAAGAACATGGAAAAATTCGTGGCAGAGAATTTTTCCGGCGTAAAGGCCAGCGGCAAGGTCATCACCGGCTATGCAGCGGAAGAAATCTTGCACTACGCCACTGAAATTGACGCCGACATCATCATCCTGGCCACTCATGGGCGCAGAGGCATAGACCGCGTCCTGTTCGGCTCGGTGGCAGAAAAGGTAGTCAAAAACGCCCTTCAGGCGGTTCTCACCATTCATCCTAAAGAATAAGACGAACAACAGGTATTGACCAAAATTATGAACAACAACTCCAACGGGCCGACGCCTCGAGCCGAGGCCCGTTCGTTCAGTCCTTATGTGCCGGGCCTTTCCATTGATGAAATCAAGGAAAAATACGGCTTGGCAAATGTGATCAAGCTGGCCAGCAACGAAAACCCCCTGGGAGTCTCTCCCGGAGTGAGGGAAGTGCTGGAATCATCTCTGGCTCTCGCTTTTCGCTACCCCCAGTCCGGAGTTCCCAAGCTTCAAGCCGCAATAGCCGCCCACCACGGCCTGCCCGAAACCATGGTCGCCGCGGGCAATGGATCCGATGAAATTATAGACTTGCTGGTGCGGGTGCTTGCCGAACCCGGCAAGCATAATATTGTCGCCTTCAATCCCTGTTTCAGCATTTACCGCCTGCAATCAAAACTGGCGGGGGTGGAGTTCCGGCAAACCCCGCTGAACCCGGATTTCACCTTCCCCTGGGAAAACCTGCTCGCGCTGGTTGATGAGAATACCCGGATTGTGTTTGTCACCACGCCGGACAATCCATCGGGCTTCTGCCCTCCGGCGGAGCAGCTGGAAGCTCTGGCCGCCTCCTTACCCGCATCCTGCCTGCTGGTTATTGACGAAGCCTATATGGATTTCTGCGATGACGAGGCGGCGCATTCCCTGCTCCCGCGAATCCGCGGCATCCCCAACCTTGCTGTTTTGCGCACCTTTTCCAAGAGTTTCGGCCTGGCGGGCCTGCGCATAGGATACGGGCTGATGCCGCCCTATCTTGCCGACATACTCATGCGGGTGCATCTGCCCTTCTCGGTGAATGTGCTCGCCGAGCAGGCCGCAATCGCCGCCCTGAAAGACATGGTGTTTTACAATGAAACTTTGCGTGTTGTGAAAGAGGAGCGTTTACGGCTCGCAGAGGAAATGCGCACACTGAATTTCACGGTGTTTCCCAGCCAGGCCAATTTCATCATGGTCAAGCCTCCGCATGGGCAAAAAACAGACGCGTTTTTTGAAAGGCTGCTTGAAAAAGGGTTTATAATCCGGCCTCTTAAAAGCTACGGCCTGGATGAATACCTGCGCATAACCATCGGCGCCCCGGAAGAAAACAAACTTTTCATTAAAGCATGCAAGGAAATCTTGAAATGGGCAAGATAGTCATCACCTTGGACGGACCGGCCGGTGTAGGCAAAAGCACTCTTGCTCACAAGGTGGCTGCAAGCCTGGATTTGCCGTATATGGACAGCGGGGCGATGTTCCGCATCATTGCCCTGGAACTTGGGGAAGAAGCCCTGGAAATGTCCGAAGGCCAGCTGGAGTCGGAGCTTAAAAATTTCCGTTTTTCCATAGAAGGAACCGGAGAAGCCTCTCAGATGTGCAATAACGGCAAACAGGCAGGCGATGAAATCCGCACGGAAGAAGTGGCCGGGCTTGCCTCGAAGCTGGCCGCCCTGCCGATAGTCCGCGCTTTTTTGCGGCACGCCCAGCGCGAACTTGGCAAACAGACTTCACTGGTGTGTGAGGGGCGGGACATGGGAACTGAAATTTTCCCTCATGCCCTGTGCAAATTTTTCCTGGACGCCACTCCGGAAGAACGCGCCCGCCGCCGTTCCAGGCAATTGGCGGAAAAGGGTAAAAGCGCAGACTATTCAACCATTCTGGACCAGATACTGACCCGTGACGCGCAAGACCGCAACCGCAAGGAAAGCCCGCTGCGCCCGGCAAAAGACGCCGTGCTCATAGACACTACCGACCGCACCCTGGATGAGGTGCTTGAACTCTTGCTCGGCCATGTCGAGCATATAATGAGCAAACGCCACGCAAAACAAGGGGCAAAATAAGTCATGCCCCAGCAGCCTGCACCGGAAAACATTCTGGAGTGCCGGGTTACGCCAGAAGACAGCGGCCAGCGCCTTGATTTATTTCTGGCCATCAGGCTGAAATCCAAAGGGCTTTCACGGGCGCGCATCAAAGAATTGATTTTAATGGGCAAGGCGGCGCTGGACGGCAAAACCGCGCTCATTCCCAAACAGGGGTTAGCCCCGGGCCAGAAAGTAACTTTACAAATTCCGCCAAGCCCGGAAACAGAAGTGGCGGCTCAGGAAGGAGTTCTAAAAATCATACTTGAAGAGCCCGGTTTCATTGTTCTGGACAAACCGCCAGGCCTTACGGTACACCCCTGCCCCTCCTGCCCCAAAGACACGCTGGTCAATATTCTGGTTCACCATTTTCCCCAATTAGGCACAATTCCCGGCCTGCGCCCGGGCATTGTGCATCGCCTGGACAAGGATACCAGCGGCCTTTTAGTGGTGGCCCTGGACGAAGCCACCCGTCTTGCGCTGTCGGAAGCCTTTGCAAAACGGACGGTATCCAAAGAATATCTGGCCCTTGTTAAAGGAGTTCCATCAGAAAAACACGGAATCATCAATGAGCCGATAGGACGCCACCCCACCAGAAAAACCCGCATGGCAGTTGTGCCCGGCGGCAAGGAAGCCTTAAGCGAATACAGGGTGCTGGCTTCCGGCCGGGATTTTTCATTGCTGGCGGTAAAAATACATACCGGGCGCACTCACCAGATAAGGGTCCATCTGGCTCACCTTGGCCATCCAATATGGGGAGACGCCATTTACGGCGGCCCCGGCTTCCGGCTGCATGAAGGCGGCAAAGACTCGCCGGGTCTGCAAATGCCCCACAGGCAGATGCTGCACGCATGGAAGCTCAAATTTCACCGCCCAGGCAGCAGTGAAGTTTTAAATTTGCGCTGCCCGCCTCCGCCCGATTTCATGGCCACCATTGAAGCCCTGGCCGCATCACCTCTTAAAGCCATAATCACGGGGCTTCCCGGCTGCGGCAAATCAACCCTGCTCGAATTGCTTGCCGGGCTGGGCCTTCCCTGCTGGAGCGCCGACGCCGAAGTTACGCGGCTATACACCCGCAACGAAGACGGCTGGCAAATGATAAGGGGCAGATTTGGCGGCAAATTTCTCGATCCTTTAGGGAACGTGGACAAACCGGCGCTTTTCTCAGCCATAAAGGCCGACCCTGGTCTGCGCAGGGAAGTTGAGAATCTGGTTCACCCTGCGGTAAAGCACAGCATGGAAATGTTCTGGAAGCTGAACGAGGAAAAAATCCCGCAACCGCAATGTTTGGTCGCGGAAGTGCCCCTCTTTGTTGAAGCTGGCTGGAGCGGAGAGAAATTTGAATGGGGAAACAGCTGGCGTGAGGCCGTCGCGCACTGCACAGGCGGAGAAATAAACGCGAACCGGAACGCCCCAGCCGGAGATCTTGTTCTGATTTATGTGGACACCCCCGCGTCATTGCGCTACGAGCGCCTCGCCCGAAGAGGAGTGCCCGGAGAAGATGCGGCCATTCTTGACTCGTGGCAATTTCCGGAAGACAAGAAAAAAGAAGCCTGCGACATTGTGGTGGACAACAGCGGGGACCTCCCCTGGCTTGAGGGCGGCGCAAAAAAACTTCTCGATATGCTTCTGCGTCTGGCCGAAGCCCGCCGCAAACAGGCGGCGCAGCTCATAGCAAAAAGCATGCGGGGCTAGAGCAGATTAACTTTAAGACGCTGCACTCGGCGTTGCCGGCGGAAGTAAATTCCGCCTACGCCTCGTGCACGGACAGCCCTTCTTGGGTCGGGCTGTCCTAGAGCATTTCAAAGTTGAAATTCTCTAGCCCGCATTTTATCCGGCTCTTTAAAAAACTCTTGACCCTCAAACAAGCGTGGTGTATTTGAGATCTTCTTGTGGCGGATGTAGCTCAGATGGCAGAGCACCAGATTGTGGCTCTGGGGGCCGTGGGTTCAAATCCCATCATTCGCCCCAAGAAAAAGCCCTGCACCATACTGGTGCAGGGCTTTTTTCGTCCAGAAGGCAACCTCTGAGGCAGATTGATTTTGAGACGCCCCTTCAACGCTTAACATTGGAATAGGATAGCCTTCGGCACATCCTGCGCCGCGCCCTCCGGACAAAACCGCTTTGCTTCTTTGTGCAATTCCGTTGTCCTGCAAAATGTCCGGCTACACCTGCAAGGCGGGCGGCGCAAATCGTGCCGCCAGAGTATTTTGTCAGGAAAACACCCTTTCAATGTTAAAATGCTATTAAGGAAACGCCTCGCTTTACCCGCTGGAAACAACATTGCGCAGGGTTATATGATCCCCGCAGCATATTCCCCGGTCAGGCGTAAGAAGGCCGCCGTCACGAATTACCAGAACCTGGGCGGGCTTGAGCCCAAGCCTGTTTAAAAGCTGAGTCACCGAACGGGGGCGCGGCATATTTTTCACCACGCCTTGCGGTTCGAAAGAAACTGTTATCTGCCAGCGGTTTTCTTCTTCCATTGCATTCCTTCTCTGCCTTGCTTTTCAAAGCCTTGTAACTTTAAAACGGTTCTGAAGGCTGGCAATGCTGCTGCCAGCAATACCCGGAGCTTTCATGCTTGAAATTACGCATTCAAACAAAACGCCCCAGTTCGTGAAGCATCGGTTGATAAGAAAGGGAGCTTGATGTGGAAGATTCCGCCAGCCGCCAAACACCAATTTCAAAAGAAAACGGCTATCGGTATTTAGTGCTTGGAAAGGCTCTGCGATACTTTTATTAAAACCCTCGCCGGAAATGGCGCAGGGGGGCACCTGCCGTCAAGCATCCCTTCAACGGTCAACTGCCCTGTAAATAGCAGACAAAATTCATTTTTACCAGTCACTGCAAGGGCCGCGTCTCAAGGTCAGTTTGCCCGGTCGTCCCCATTTTTCGGCACGACCATTGCGGTCATGCCCAGCTTGAGCTGCGGCATCCGGGCCGGATCGTAGTCATCAATGGACACAACCACCGGAACCAAATTTTCGGGGTTGCCGAAATTGGTGGAAAATCCATCCTCCGGCAAAGGAAAAGCGAGAGTGGCCGGGCGGATGGACTTAACCTTGCCGGTAAGCTCCAGACCGTCCAGCGCATTGAAAACAATGCTGCATTCATCTCCCGAAGAAAGCCGGGCCGCTGTCTTCTCATCAAAAAACGCCGTTACCCACAAAAATTCCGGATCAAGGGGAACAATGCTGAGCATACGGTCTCCGGCCGCCACCTTCACTCCTTCCCTGATAAAAACATCCAGCACATAACCGTCCACGGGAGAAAGCGGGCGAAGCCCGCAAACTTTTTCCTCCGAAGCAGCGAGCCTGGTTCTGGCCGCTTCCAGCTCAACCTGACGAAGCGCTTCCGTGCCTTGGGGGGTTGAAAGTATGCGGCGCTGCTCCTTTACGGAACTCAAATCCTGCTCGGCCCGAAATCTGTTCAGGCTGGCCTGCTCAAGCCTGGCTTTGGCTTCATCCAGGCTGGCCTGCAAAGTTTCTTCCAGCATTTTTGCATGCGCCAGCTTGTCTTTGCCGTGGGCATTCAAATTTGCCTCAATCCTGCGCCGGCTGAAACTTGCCTCCGCAAGCGCCACGCTAAGGCGGCCGGCCTCTTTTTGGGCCAGCGCCTCTTCGTCCGCTGCGGCTGTGACCTTGGCCTGAAAATCTCCAATGCCCACATTCATGCTGGCCCCAGGGGCGAACGAGCCTTCGCTTATGGCAATCAGGGAAGCTCTGGCCTGATCATATTCCCGGACTATTTCCGGATTATCTATTTCCAGCAAGGGGAAATCCTTGCTTACAAACATATCGCCCTGAACATCCACTTTTTTGACAACCCCAGGCGCCTTCGCAGCCACGTCAAATATCCGCCCGTCAAGGCGGGCGTTGTATTCCTCCTGCTCAGAGGCCGGTTCCCTCAACAGCAAAACGGCGGCAAGCAGAGCCAAAACAGCGGCGCCAGCGCCAAGTATCTTTTTAGAGTACATAGTCTCTCCCCGAAATCCATTCCTTAAAGCCTTTTAAGCAAAATACATGCCAGCATTCCGGCCAGGCATACTTCTCCAGCGAAAATTTTGTTGCTGCCGGAGGCCGCCGCACGGTTGCCAGAACCTCCGATTTTTAATAGAATTCTGCACCCGGAAAGCACTCCAGCAACTTAGAGGTACCCCTTCATGCCAGGCAAACCGCCAACTGTTCTCGCAATCCACGACCTGTCCGGATTTGGACGCGGCTCGCTCACCACGGTAATCACCGTGCTCGGAGCCATGGGCATTCAGGCTTGCCCCATGCCAACCTCGCTTCTGTCGGCCCACACCGAGTTTGACGGCTTCTCATTTCTCAATTTGACTTCTGAGATGGAAAAATTCATTGATCACTGGCAGAATCTGGGGCTTAAATTCGATGTCATTTACAGCGGCTTTCTGGGTTCGCCAGCCCAGACTGCACTGGTAAAACGCTGCATAGACCTGTTCAGCCACAAAGATTCATTCACGCTGGTAGATCCGGTGATGGGCGACAATGGAAGCCTTTACCCCACCATGGACAAAAAAATGGTGGAAGAGATGAAAAGCCTTGTCCGCTCGGCCCAGATCATCACCCCGAACCTTACCGAGGCAGCCCTGCTTCTGGATGAGCCCTGCCCCGAAAGCCTGGACAAAAAAACCATCATAGGATGGATGAAAAGGCTGGCTGAAATGGGGCCAGACACGGTAGTGATTACCAGCGCCATTTTAAATGACGACCCCGATCTCCGGGCCGCAAGCTCGGTAATCGCGCACAGCCGCCCGCCCCAATCCGGGCACGATGAATTCTGGCAAATAAAATGCGACTATATTCCCGCCCATTATCCCGGCACGGGCGACATTTTTGCCAGTGTTCTCTGCGGCTCCCTGCTCTGGAAAGAAGAACTTCAGGTGGCGGTGGCACGGGCCATGCGTTTTATTGCAACAGGCATAGAGCAGAGCGAACACGCCAAGGAACCTAGAGAAAACGGCATTCTGCTCGAGCAGGTGCTGGGCACCCTGAAAGGCCCCCTCTCACGCACCCAGAGCCACCGCCTCACCCCAAGCTAATCAGCCATAAATGCAGGAAAGACATGCAAACATCACCCTCAAATTCCAATCTCCCTATAGGCCTGTTCGATTCAGGCATTGGCGGTCTCACTGTGCTTCGGGCCATGCGTGAGGCGATGCCCCATGAAAATTATCTCTACCTGGGAGACAACGCCAGGCTCCCCTATGGAACCAAAAGCCCGGAAACCATCAGTCGCTACGCGCTGCAAGCGGCCAGGCTTCTGGTGGCAAGAAACATAAAGATGCTGATTGTGGCCTGCAATACGGCCAGCGCCATCGCCTTGGACGCGCTTGCAAACGCATATCCGGGCATACCTATCATCGGCGTGATTGAACCGGGCGCGGCAGCCGCCTGCGCCAATTCGGAAAGCGGGCACATTGCGGTAATCGCCACCGAGTCCACCATTCGAGGGGAAGCCTATCCGCGCGCGATCAGAAACATAAGGCCCGACGCCATAATTGAAAGCAAGGCTTGCCCGCTGTTTGTGCCCATGGCGGAAGAAGGCCTTGTGTGCGGAGAAATAGCTGAAATGGTGGCCAAGCACTATCTGGCCGAAATATTCAGCCAAGACCGGATTCCGGACTGCCTGCTGCTTGGCTGCACACACTACCCTCTTTTGGAAAGCGCCATCGTCAAAGTGACAGGAACCGGAGTGAAAACTGTGGACTCAGCCAAAACGACCGCGCTTGCAGTGCAAAAGATTTTCAAGGATGGACGCTGCCGGGAAAATTCCTCCACACCTCCCCATTGCGGGCAGGTGCGCTATCTTACCACCGATGCGATTCAGCCATTTGTACGCTTGGGCAAGCTTTTCATGGGGGCGGAACTCCACCCGGAAGAGGTGGAAACCGTTGACCTCTAGCCCGAAAACAGGGAGTCAGCCTGAAGCAGGATTGCGCGGGAGACTCCACCTGCTCCAGGCTGCGGACCAGAGCTTTGGGGGACCCTTGCTTTTAAGGGCATAATCACTCTGTGCCCAAATTCTATATATTTCTGTTTTATTAAGCTTTAATATCTACAGTAATTGATGTCAATAGCATGGATGCCGCTATAATATTTCCCCCAATTTGCAGAAAATACCGGCCAGAACTGCAAGAATTACAGCCGCCTCAGCCTGAGCTTGCCCCTGCGCAATATTTTTTTACCGGATGCATAATTTCAAAGTTAATGTGCCCCGGCCGCCTCAAAATACTATTTGATGTTGCCTTCCAAAAGGTGATGCGCTAGGGTAGCGTAATGAAAAAACCGCCCCTATGAGGACGCGACAGATAAAAAAGAACAGAAGGAGATTCCGTTCCATGTTGAAATTTGCAAAGCTTCCTTCCCATTTTGTCCTTTGCCTGGCTGCAATTGCCCTGCTAGGCCTTTTGAATGGTTGCGCCGGGCAGCAGGTAGAGCTTAAGTACAGTCCTCTCGGCGCCAGTATGAGCACAACCCCCGGCCTGCCCACCGTAATGATTGAGGAGTTACAAAACAACACCGGGCAAACAACTATTGGGGTAGACTCGGACGGAAGCGCCTTTGAAAGCGCCTCTTCCCCCACGGCATGGGTCAGCGAAGCCATCACCGACGAGCTTGTCCGCCTTGGCGTCAGGGCCAGCTACACCCCATATTCCAGCTCCAACTCGGAGTATACGATAAAAGGCAGCCTAGAACAGCTTTGGCTCGAGCAGACAGGCCCAGGCCAATACAAGGCTAAAATAAAAATAAGCATACAGTTCCCCAAAAATGCGGAAGGCATGACTTTCACAAAAACGTACAATGCGGAAGAAAGCTCCTTTATACTCCCAAGCAACGCCAACATAAGCGAACTTATGGAATCGGTTTTGCGGTCAGCGGCCATAGCCGCGGCAAGCGAAATAAAGGCGAATCTGCCCAAAATATAACCCAGGCTGGACAACATGCCCACGGCAAAAACTCTCGGAAGAATCCACCGCCAAAGCCTGGTCCTTTTGGCTCTGGCCTTGGCGGTTCTAACTTTTGCGCCGCCGCGTGCGGCGGCGCAATCCATGTCAATTGTAATTGACATGCCGGAAGTTAATGTGGAGCTGTTGCGCCCCGATGGGCGCCTGATGGAAAGCCCTGCCCTTTGTCAGGACAAGCAGGCTTTTTCAAATAATTTTTTGCCGGAGGAGGCCCTGATTCTTGCCGAATCACGCTGCCGCAAACTGCTTTTGGAAGGAGCCGCCTTTAATATAAGCCGGTCGCCGATCATTCAAACTCTGGGCCTGACCAAAACGGACGGGCTTGATTTTAAAAGCCTGGCCCAAAGCCTGACTGAAATAAAAACCGCCAGTTCTGAACAGGTTCAGGACGAATCCGGCAACAACATGATGCTTGTAACGGTTGAGATGAATCCGCTTTACGCCAGTCTGCCCGATGCGATCAAAGCCGGAACGCTTGATTATGATTTGCAAAAAATAATTTCAACCAGCCTGGCACTGGAGGCAGAAGGCCTGAAAGCACTTGAAAACAAACTCAACTCCCCCGCCGAGCAGAAAGCAGCAAAGGCGCACAGTGAAGCAAACGCGCTCAAGGCGCTGCAACTGGTGCGCCAGTGTCTTACCCGCCCCCAAAAAAGCAATCCCAGCCAAACCCAGGTAGCCCAGGTGGAACAAGTGATGAACCAGGCCGCCAGGCTGGATCCATCCAACCCCCTGGCGTTTTATCTTTTAGGAGAAAATCAGCTCAAATCTTCGCGCGCGGCCCAGGCGGTGGCGTCTTTTACCCAGGCGCTCAAACTTTCACCCGGCCTGACCCCGGCGCTTTTCGGCAGAGGAACGGCCTACATGCGCCTTAACCTGCTGGACCTTGCTTTGGCAGATTATGACAAGGCACTGGGGCTAAGCCCGGAGCAGCCCGAATACTATATGGGCAGAGCCTCGGCATGGCTGATTAAAGAAAACTTCCCGGCCATGTGCAATGACTTCAAGGAAGCCTGCTCCAGAGGCCAGTGCGACGGATATCACTGGGCAACAAACCGCGGCCACTGCAAGTAAAAAACTGACAACCCGCCGGGTTTTTCCGGCCTATGCTTTGGGTCCCAAAGCTGTTTCGCCATAAATCTTGCCGCTTAACCGTCGGCAAAGCTTTCATGCGCCAATCCAGCAGACGTTGTAACTCAACGCTGCACAACACCGGAACGCTTTACCCGGATATATAATTCCAAAGCTGAACTGCTCTGGGGCCTGTTAACGCCTCAAACGACTGTTTAACGGTCGGAAAAGCCGCCCTGCAAGCATTTGGCGGCAAGGATTTGTTTCAAATCCTTGCCGAGCAATTCAAATGTGAAATGTTCTAAAATTCATAGCTTATGGAAAGCGAAAACAAATTGGAATGACCATAAGCCTTGGATTTAGAAACACCGCTGCCCGGGCGGGCTTCATAACTGCGTCCGTTCGCGTCTATATAGGCATAAGCAAGGTCAAGCCCCCAGGCCTCCCAGGTAAATCCCAGCCCAGTACTGTAAATGTGCCTGCCATCGGTGGGAACCAGATAATCCTCATATTCTTCAGTCATCGGAGACTGATCGTAGATATACCCGGCGCGCACCGCCATCCAGTCCAGCAGCTGGTACTCCGCTCCAAAGTTGAGCCTCCAAGTGTCTTTCCAGTCTTTTTTGCTTTCGCTGGTGGGCATATCTTCAGGTAAATGTATGCGCAGGTTCTTGAAGGTGCTCCAGCGGGTCCACACAGCTCCAGCTTCAAGGGAAAGGTCGGGCCAGGGGGAATAGGAAAGCCCAAAGCCCAGGGAATCGGGCAGAACTACCGTGGAAGACGCCCTCCCGTCATGAAAATTGGCAGCGTAGGCGGCGTCCGCCGCAGGTTTCCCCGCAGGATTGCCCACATACTCCCGTTTTGAAAAATCAACATGCCCGGCGGCGTCCATCCGAATCTGGCTGCGGTAAAGAAGCCCCGCCGCCCACTGGTCGTTAAACTGGTAATGCAGTGCCGCGTTAAACCCTACGCCCAGGGCATTTGCATCCTGGATATTGCTGTCAACATCTAGAACCCCCACCCCCACGTTGATAGGCACCCTTTTCTGAAGGTCGAGGTTTACATACATCAGCTCCGCTCCGAGCGCGAATGAGAATTTATCATCCACCTTTACTGCGAGGTTGGGGTTAAGAGAGGTGGAAAGCATGCTCACACTGTAGATATTGTAGCGTCCTGGCCAATCTTCCGGGTAATCAAAGCCCAGACCAAAGCGGGTGAATTCCCCTATCCCAAAAGTGAGGCGGTCATTGATCTGATGTGAAAAATAGGCATGGGGAATGAACCATGTGCTGTGCTTCAAGTTTGTGGTGGTAGCTCCGCCAAAGGCGTCATATGTAGTCATATTGCCCCGCGGAGTGACCGAACTTGCTCCAAGCATCATGTGGGTTCCCGGCAAACGGGCAAGAAGGGCCGGATTATACGCGACGCAGGAAACATCCGGCTTGCGGGCCACCATAGCTCCGCCCAAAGACAGCCCCCTGGCGCTGTACTCATAAAGGCCGAACCCCTCTGCCCAGGCCAGCCCGCCCATTGCAACCCAAACAACAAAAACCCCAGCCAGCCTAAAAAGAGTCTTCACCATAAAAATAAACGTCCCCAAAAAAAGGCCTGAAAAACCGCGCTCACCAATCTGCCGCTTTACAGGCCAAAATAAATATTTGCTCAAAGGCAAATAATAGACTTGTCTTATGCGAATTCCAAATCAAAAACAAGCCCTTTTTCCAGATAAAAGCACTTTAAAAGTAAAAAAAACAGCCTCTCATCTTTTTTAAACAAAAGTTGAGCTGCTTTTTTGTTCCACACTGGAAAAAATTCATATTTACTGGCTGTTACATACACAACAAAATTGCTACATTTTTTCTGGCTTTTTTCTAAACTTTAGCCATTAGCCGGATATTCTTTAATATTGTCATTAGAGCATTTCACGCTTGAAATGCTCTGCAAGGATTTGAAGACAACTCCTTGCTGCCAAAAACAAGCGGATTTTACTTTTGCATCCGGCCGCGCCGGGCACAGCAGAGCAATCTGCCCCGCCTGCAAGGGCCAGGATCTGAAACCTGTCCTTTTCATGCCCCACCGCATACAACAGCTGAATTTTAAAACCCGGAACAGCCCAGCCCCAGCCAAATAGCCGTTTATTTGGCTTGCCCCTTTGCTTTTTTTTTGTGAAGGTAAGAAACACTTTTCAATAAAAAACGGAGCGTTCAATAAAAAACTATGTTTGTAAAACTGGCCTGTTTCGCATTGCATGGAGTGGACGCATTCAGGGTAGAGCTTGAAGTGGACCTGTTCCGCAAAGGCTTGCCCGGCTTCACCATGGTGGGCCTTGCCGAAATATCGGTTCGCGAGGCAAAGGAAAGGGTGTTTTCCGCGCTTAAAAATTGCGGGCACAGGCTTCCACCATCAAGAATCACCGTAAATCTGGCTCCGGCAGACCAGAAAAAGCAAGGAAGCGCATATGATTTGCCGTTGGCGCTGGGGCTTGTGGCCGCAGCCGGAAGCCTGAACCCGGAATTGCTTGACGGGGTATTCATAAGCGGGGAACTGTCGCTTGCCGGGGAGGTCAGGCCGGTTCCCGGCGTCCTTCCCATGGCCATACTGGCAAAAAAGGAAGAGGCTAAAGCGTTGATCGTTCCTTTTGAAAATGGGCAGGAAGCGGCAATGGTCAAAGGACTGAAGATTTTCGCAGTGAAAAATCTCGGCGAGGCCCTAGAGGCGCTTACCGGCAACTTTCCGGAATTCATTCCTCAGGAAACTGAAGATTCCACAACCGCCAGCCCTTATTGCCGCTACGATTTCGCAGAAGTGAAAGGGCAGGAACATGCCAAGCGGGCCATAGAAATAGCTGCGGCAGGCGGGCACAACCTTCTGTTCGTGGGGCCTCCCGGCAGCGGCAAAACAATGCTGGCCCAGCGCATCCCCAGCGTGCTGCCCGCACTTGCGTTTGAAGAAGCTTTGGAAGTCAGCAAAATTTACAGCGTGGCCGGGCAGCGCCTCACCCCCTCCAATGTCCGCGAAGGGCTGGCTGGGGAACGCCCTTTCCGGTCGCCTCACCACACTGTTTCATACGCAGGCCTGGCCGGGGGCGGAGTTCCTCCCAAGCCGGGAGAAATTTCACTGGCCCATGGCGGGGTTCTTTTTCTGGATGAACTGCCGGAATTTTCCCGGTCGGTTCTGGAAGTTTTGCGCCAGCCTCTGGAATCGGGGGAAATCAATATTTCCCGGTCGGGAACGGCGGCCTGCTACCCCGCCAGATTCATGCTGGTGGCCGCCATGAACCCCTGCCCCTGCGGCTACCTGGATGACAATGTGCGCGCCTGCACCTGCACCGGAAAACAAGTGCAAAACTACCGGGCGCGTATTTCCGGCCCCCTTTTGGACCGCATCGACCTGCACATTGAAATTCCCGCCGTGCCCTACGGCGAGTTACGCACCCCCCTGCCCGGCATGAGCTCGGCCGAAATGCACGGCCGCATTGCCAAGGCGCGAGGGCTTCAAGCCGCCCGCTATAGCCGTGCCGGCATTCTAACCAATGCGGAGCTTTCGGGCAAAAAGCTTGAAGAATTCTGCCCTCTGCCCGAATCCGGCCACAATTTCCTGGAAACAGCCGCAGCCCGCTTTGGGCTTTCGGCCCGGTCCTGCGTCAGAATTGTGCGCATAGCCAGAACAATCGCCGATTTGGAGCAAAAATCCCATATCACCGATGAACATCTGGCCGAAGCGGTAAACTGCCGCTTTCTGGACAGATCGGCATAAAAAACCCCCTGCCCGCACGCTTGACAAGAGTCTGCTTAACAACTAAAGTGTTATCCTGAAGCCTTAACGTAACACCCAAAGACAAAGCAAAGATCTTGTATGCATATTTCCGAAGGAATTCTTTCCGCACCAGTGCTGCTCGCAGGGGCCGCTCTGGCCGCAACCGGGCTGGCTGTGGCGATAAGGCGCCTGAAGCCCGAAGACATACCGAAAACGGCAATGCTCTGCGCCATGTTCTTCGTGGCCTCGCTGGTAAGGATTCCGCTCGGCCCGGGCAGCGTTCACCTGGTGCTTTGCGGGCTCATGGGCGCGGTGCTCGGCTGGGGCGCTTTCATTGGCATTTTCGCAGCCCTGCTCCTCCAGGCTTTGCTTTTTCAATATGGGGGGCTGACCACACTGGGAGTGAACACTTTCAACATGGCCGCCCCGGCGGTTCTGCTCTATCTCCTCGTCGGCAGATTCCTGCGCGCCCCCAATTCCAGGGTAGCGCTTGCCGCCGCTTTTTTCATCGGCTTCTCAAGCATTCTGATAGCCGCGCTCTTAACAGGCACAAGCCTATGGCTTTCCGGAGAGCAGTTCCTTGGCATTGCCAAGGCGCTTGTGCTGGCTCATCTTCCCCCGGCTGCGATTGAAGGCCTGATTACCCTTGCAGCGGTGCAATTTTTGCGCAAAGTCAAACCAGACATCCTGCCCGGGCAAAGCCAATAAAGAGAACAGATCATGCATTTTGAAACCTTCGCGAAAGGCTCTTCCCCTTTGCACAAGCTCGACCCCAGGGTGCGTGTGATTTCAGCTGTTTTTCTGTCCTTTACTTTTGCAATGGGCAACAACCTGTATCTGGCTCTCGCGGGAATCGGCCTGGGAATGGGGCTGACGCTTGCGGCGCGGTTCCCTTTGCTCCAGGTTGCCTGCCGCATGGCTGCGGTCAATCTGTTTCTTGTTCTGGTCTGGATGCTCCTGCCGTTTTCTTTTCCGGCGGAACAAGGCAATGCGGCCTTTGCCCTGGGCCCCTTCACCGCCAGTTGGGAGGGGATACGCCTTGCTCTGCTGATCACAGTCAAGTCAAACTCCATTATTCTGCTGAACCTGGCCCTGCTTTGCAGCATGCGGGTAGTCACGCTGGTGCGGGCGCTGGAAGCCCTGCGTGTGCCCGGCAAGCTTTGCCAGACCCTGTTTTTCAGCCTGCGCTATTTTCAGGTAATCCACGCGGAATATCACCGTCTGCACGACGCCATGAAAATGAGAGGATTTTGCCCTGGAACCAATCTCCATACAATCAGATCCTATGGGCAGCTCCTCAGCATGCTTATGGTGCGCAGCCTGAACCGGGGCCAGCGCATTTACGAAGCCATGCTCTGCCGCGGCTACACCGGCGAACTCCACACCTTGCAAGAGTTTTGCCTGCGCCGGGCCGACAAAGCGTTCTTGATTTCAAGCCTGTTTGCAACTATCCTCCTATGGGCAGGGCAAATGCTGTTATGATCCGCTTAAGCAACATTTCATTTTCATACCGGTCTGAAACCGAAGAAATATCGATTTTTGACGATTTCACCTTCACTTTTTTCCCTGGCGGCAAAACCGGGCTGACCGGCCCGAACGGTTCAGGCAAAACAACCCTGCTGCGCCTGATTATGGGCCTGGCCAAACCAGACCGGGGAGAAATTCTGATTTTTGGAAAACCCCGAGTAACCGAGGTCGATTTTAAAGAGGTGCGCAGGCGCATAGGCTTTGTGTTTCAGGACGCCGATGACCAGCTGTTCTGCCCCACCGTGGAGGAAGACCTCGCCTTCGGGCCTCTGAATCTGGGCTTCTCGGCAAAAGAAGTCCATGAAATTGCCGCCGAGGTGCTGGAAAAAATAGGCCTGCCCGGTTACGGGCAACGCATCACCTACAACCTTTCAGGTGGAGAAAAAAAACTCGTTTCACTGGGAACCGCCATCGCCATGCGCCCGGACATGCTCATCCTCGACGAACCCACGGCAGGCCTGGACCGGAATGCGGAAGAAAGGCTCGTCCAAGTTCTAAATGAACTGAATCTGCCCTGCCTGATTGTTTCCCATGACCAGAATTTTCTCGCCGCCACAACCACCAGCCAGATGACGCTGCCTTTGCGAAAGGAATGAACCCAGAAACCTCCTGCCTGGAGCTTTTTAACATTGAAAGGCTGTTTCTGGCAAAATGCTCTGACTGCGCTGCTCACGCCTCCCGCTCGGCAGGCGCAGGCGAAATTCACTTCCGCCGTTACCTTCAGCCGTAGACGAATTTTTGAGTCATATGGGTGAAGACAGCAACGCCAAGTTCCTTCCCGGCAAATTTACAGACACGCCATTTGAGTGTATGGTTATGTTACGGAAAAAGTCATGAATGAACATAAAAACACACATATAGAGTTGCTTCCGCCTGAGCTGCAAAACCAGATCGCAGCAGGCGAGGTGGTTGAACGCCCTTCCAGCGCGGTCAAGGAGCTGGTTGAAAACAGCCTGGACGCCGGGGCCTCCCAAATAGACGTTTGTCTGGAAGAAGGAGGCCTGGGCCTGATCAGCGTGTCCGACAACGGAACGGGGATTCCTGAAGGGGAGCTTGATCTGGCCGTGACCCGCCACGCAACCAGCAAGCTCAAGTCCTATGCCGACCTTCTGCGCATCGCCTCGTTGGGCTTCAGAGGGGAGGCTCTGCCAAGCATCGCCTCGGTTTCGCACTTCCGCCTGACCTCCGCCCACACAGGCAACAGCGGGCATACGGAACAGGCGGCGTTTATCGAGCTTGAGCACGGCAAACCAAAAGGCCAGGGGCCAGACCCTCTTTCACAAGGCACCCGGGTGGAAGTGCGCGAACTGTTCGCCAGCGTTCCGGCCCGGCTGAAATTTCTGAAAACGCCGGCCACCGAGCTGAAGCGATGCCAGGACATACTTTCCCGCATGGCTCTGGCCTGGCCGGATGTGGGGTTCAGTTTGCGCTCCGGCGGCAAGGAACTGCTGAATTTCCCACCCCGGCAAACGCTTCGTGACCGGCTGGCCCTGCTTTGGCCCCCCAGCGTTACCGAGCAGCTTAAAGACTTCGCCCTTACCCGCGACGGCCTTCACGCCCGAGGTCTTGCAGCCGGGCCCGGTGTGGCCCAGGCCAAACCTGACCGCATGCTGTTTTATGTGAATGGACGGCCGGTTCAAGACCGCATGCTGATGGCGGCGGTGCGCGACGCTTACAAAGGCAGCCTGCTTGGGCGGGAATACCCGCAAGTAGCGCTGTTCCTGGAACTTCCCGCCGAAGAGGTGGACGTGAACGTGCACCCGGCCAAAACAGAAGTCCGCTTCCGGGATGAACGGGCCGTTTTTTCTCTGGTGCGCAGAGCGATAGAAACAGCTTTGCAAAAATTTGACCCGCTGGACGGCTTCAATCCCCGCGCGGGAGAATCGGCCTTTCCGCCCTGGGCAACTGCGCAGGAAGAAGATCAGAACAAATTGCCCGCGCCGCACCCAAGCGGGCACTCCGCTTCGCCAAGGCCCGAAGGCTTTTGGGGCAATGCCGACCAAAACCGCATCTTGCCCGGCAGCCATACGGAAGCGGGCCGGAACGCCTTTGCCGCATGGCCTCCCGGTCATATCCCTGCCTACCCGGTTTCCAATACGGAAATTAACGCAGCCGCAAAGATAGACTTTACCCCTTCAGGCCCTTCTGTAGCGGACAATGCAAGAATACGCCCGGCTCCCTGCCTGCATGAGCCGGCTGCTGGCGGGCACAGCCGCCCGGAGGAAAAAACCGCTCCCCCCGCGACCCCGGAAGGGTTTGAATATCTGGGGCAGATCGGCCTTTGCTATCTGCTGGCCCGGCATAATGAAGAATTGATTATTCTGGATCAGCACGCCGTGCATGAAGCCATCCTGCACCACCGCCTGAAACAGGGAGCCATGCGGGGTGAAAGCCAGATTCTGGCAAGCCCGCTGGAAATCCCTCTGCATGCCAGTGAATTGGAGCGTTACCGGTCCGTTGCCGCAGAATTTGCGAACATGGGCTACGAAGTGGAACTTTCCAGGGAAAGGGACAAGCTTTATTTAAAAAGCATTCCGGCCATATTTGGAGCCGCCCAGGCCAAGGAATTGGTGTCAAAAAGCCTTTTGGGGCAGGAAGACAATCTTCATGATTTATGGGCGATGGCCGCCTGCAAGGCGGCCATTAAAGCCAATTGCGCTCTCACCGCA
>CAZJFJ010000029.1:867-19577 GCA_964545305.1 uncultured Desulfovibrionaceae bacterium | reverse complement strand
CATGGACGAATAAGTTTTATTTGTCCGTAAAACAGACCATGAAAATTTCACTCAGCTGGACTGCTCCCATTATCAGGTTCATTTATGAAATGTGGTGCCGCACATTGCGGTACACGGAGACAAACCGGCATTTCATGGACGACCCGCTCGCCTCAGGCACACCGGTTTGCCTCGCCTTCTGGCACAACGAACTTTTCCCCCTGATTCACCTCAGAAAGAAACAGCCTACCGCCGCAATTGTAAGCCAAAGCGAAGACGGCGAACTTCTGGCCAGGGTGCTGGAAGGCATGAACATAAAAACGGCCAGGGGCTCAAGCTCAAGAGGGGGAGTGAAAGCCCTGGTAAAAGCCGCCCAGCTAATGCGCAAAGAATGCTGCGTGGTTTGTATATCTGTGGACGGCCCGCGAGGCCCCCGGCATGAAGTGAAGGAAGGCGCAATCTATCTTGCCAAAATGACAAAAGGCTTGATTGTGCCTGTACGTCTTTTCATGAGCAACTATAAGGCTTTTGGGTCATGGGACCGTTTTCAGCTGCCTTTGCCGTTTTCCAGAGTGGAAGTTATTTTCGGCGAACCGTTCGATCCTTTGGAAAAGGGATGCACAAGTGACGCTGAACTTATAACTTATGGTGTCAGCACGCTCAAACAGAGGCTGGAAGAAATAAAGCCGGAAAAACTCAAACTAAAACTTTAAATATGTTCAACTGGTTTTTTAAGCACATTTCCCCAAAGCTGGAAAAAACCCTCAGACAACAGGGTGTTGAAAGAGTATGCGCATTGGGAAGAGGTTTTGGCGGCATGCTCTGGCATCTGCTGCCGGCTCGAAGAAAGCTTGCGGTTGATGCAATTCTTAAACATATTGAAATTGATTCCTCCAATCCTGAAGAACGGGCCAGAGAAATTGCCAGGGAAAGTTTCAAAAGCAACGGGCAATCCTTTGCGGAGCTTATTCTGGCCCCGGATGTGAACCATCATTTCATGCAGGAACGAATTGAATTCGTCAATCCGCAAATATGGGAGCGCCTCAAACATCATCCCGGCCCCGGAGTTGCCGTGACCGCGCATTTGGGAGCATGGGAAATTCTTTCCGGAGTGATGGGTGCCGAGATTGGGCATAAAAATATTGCGGTAGTTGTGCGCAGACAACGCAATAAAGGCCTTTATTCCAGAATAGAAGCTCTTCGTGGAGGAACAGGGGCGGCCATACTGGGCCATAAAGAAGCAGCGCCCAAAGTTTTGCGGATTTTGAAAGAAAATGGGCTGGTCGCGTTTCTGGTTGACCATAACTGCAGAAGGAAGGAAGCCGTTTTCCTGCCTTTTCTTAATGACACAGCGGCTGTGAATGTGGGACCGGCCATGCTTGCAGTGCGCGCCAAAGCAGCCGTATGGCCTATTTTCCTTTTACATAACGGTAAGGGGAGATATAAATATTTTTTGGAAGAACCATTGCTCACAGAAGACCTGACCGGTACGCGGGAGGAAAAAATCAAGGCCACTGCGGAGTTCTATACCAAAGCCGTTGAAAAATACGTGAAGCTTTTTCCTGAACAGTGGCTTTGGATGCACAAACGCTGGAAAACACGCCCGGAAGAATAACAAAAAGCACACGGACACCAAAAACAGAGTGGGGCAGAGACATAAAAAATCCTGCCAAAAAGAGATGACGGGCTGGCTGGAGTGCAAAAAGGCCGTTTGTTAGCCCCACTTGCAAAAGAAATTCATCAGGCTCGTGCGGAAATAGTTCCGCTCAGGAGCGTAAAAGCCCATGTAATTCTCAAAGGGGCGCAACTCAAATAATTTTTAAAACACAACGCCCGGCCCATCTCCAGCGTTGCCGGGGTTCTTGATTTTGCAGATCCTGGCCTGCTTTCCACGATCCTCGCAATTATTTTCAAAGCGGAAAAAGCTTTAATCATAAACTCTTACAGCCTCAACTTCTTTAATCCTCTTTCCATCCACTTCGCTCACAATAAAACGGTATCCTTGAAAAACAACGCTGTCGCCTTTTTCAGGAAGCATACCGAACTTGTCCAAAAATAATCCGGCCACGGTTTTATAGTCATCCTGTTCTTCAACCGGGATGCCCAGGTACTGGTAAAATTCTTCAACGGAAGTCATTGCCTGTACTCTGATAATTCCCTGAGGATTTTCCTGAATATGGGTTATCTCACGCACATCGTGTTCATCTCTCAAATCGCCCACGATAATTTCAAGGATGTCTTCCACGGTAACAATCCCTTGCCAGCCGCCATATTCATCAATCACAATCCCCAATTGGTTTTGGCCTCTTTGCATTTTAAGCAAAAGATCGTCCAACGGCATTGATTCGATTACATAGAACGGTTTGCGCACAAACGATTTAATTGCAAGGGAAGTATCAACGCCAACAAGGTCTTTTATATTGACAAAGCCGATTATATTGTCGCGGTCATCCCTGTATACAGGAAAACGGGTATGCCCGGTTTTTTTGATTTTTTCCAAAACATTCCGGATTGGCTCCCCGGCTGACAAAGTTACCGCATCCATGCGATGCACCATGACATCACTTGCGTCACGACGGTCAAAAGAAATCACATTGCCCAACATCCGGCTTTCCTGTTCATCAATATGGCCTGATTTTTCAGAGTCCATGATAAGCATTTGCAGTTCTTCGGGCGTGTGTGAATGTTCATTGTCGCCAGCCTGGCGCACCCCGAAAAAATGCAGGAACAGGTTGGAGGTTCCGTTTAAAACTTTAACAAGGGGAAAGAAGATTATGTAGAAAAAACGCATGAGCGGGGCAAGAGCCAAAACAACTGCTTCGGAGCGCTGAATTGAAATCGTTTTGGGCATCAGCTCTCCGAAAACCACATGCAGGAGACACGCTTTGAATCAAAACCAGGTTTTCAACCCCGAATAAAACAAACAGGGGCATAAGAAGGCTTGAAACCGCAGGTTCGCCAATCCAGCCAAGAGCAAGGCTGGCGAGGGTAATACCAAGCTGGCAAACAGAAAGATAGGCATCAAGGTGAATTATTCCGAACAAAGCTGTCCGGGCACGCCAGTTGTCGCCTTCGGCCTTCATTTCAATACGCACCCGCATAACTTTTACAAAAGCAAATTCGGCGGCAACAAACATTGCATTCAGACCAACCAGAACAAAAGCCAGACCAAGCATCAACCAGTTATACACAGTAGACAAAACTCCTGAAATTATACGGTGTTAACAAGCGGTGAATAAATTTTCCGAAAGTCTCTTTTTGTGTTTTTTCTAAGGTGGCGGAAGAGATGCGTGTTTTCATGGCGTTTGTTCTTCCCATAAAAGCAAAGTTTACATAATTACCATTATGGGACATTGGGTGGTTCCAGGCTTGAATCCTTAAACTTTTGTTACCCCTGATATGATGTTGTTCTTGTTCCATGAACTTATTACTTGTTGCACGAAACGAATGCGCGGAAACGTCATCGCTACACCCAACACTAACATTAACAAAGGAAATTGTCATGAAAAAAGCATTGTTGTTTTTTGTCTCCGGCCTGTTTCTGGCGCCTTTTCCGCCGGGAGCGCTCAGGCGGGAAAACTGGATTTTGGCACCGTGCCATGCGATTCCGGAAAAGTTCACTGGAAGGCTTGGTAAATCGGCCAATCTGGCACGATTTTTTACCGTCCACCGTTTAAGACGGCTATCTGGTTCCAAGGAGAAGCTGACGTTTCATGTCTGCCTTATATATAGGGAATCCATACTGCAATCAAGTTTTGAAAGGCATTCAAGCATGAAGTCGCGAGCCTTGTCTATTCCCGGAATGCAATCTTCTTCAGTCCATATGTCCAGCAGAGGCACTAGCACAAACCCCCTTTCAAACATCCGGGGATGAGGAACTGTCAGTTCTGGAGAATCCCACTTTTCAAGCCCGAACAACAGAATATCCAAATCAAGGGTTCTGGCCAGCGGTCCAAGAGACTTGTCATCCATGCGTTTTCTGCCAAACCTGGCTTCAGTTTCCAAAAGAAATTTCAAAAGCTCCGGTGCGGAGTTTTCCCATCTTATTTTAACCACCTGGTTGACAAAATCAGGCATCTCCATCTTAACCCCAACGGGAGTTGTGAGATAGCGTTTTGACAAGGCCAGGATATCTGTTTTTGCTGCGATGGATTCAAGGCCCCTGTCCAGATTGAGCCCTGGACCCCCTTCCGGCGAAGGGAGGTTGGAACTGAGACTTATGAAGGCGGTGTGAGGCATTATTGAGTTTGGCAATTAAAGCTTTTCCAGGTGATTTTTTTTATATATATTGCACAGATGATTATGGAAAATCAAGATAATCCGGCACATCCTTTTGTAGATATTTTCATTCAGCACCTGCTTGTGGAAAAAGGTCTGTCGGAAAACACGGTTTACTCATATACATCCGACATAAACAATCTATTAAGTTTTTTGGCAAAGGGGAACCTGAATCTGGAAAAAATCTCTGAAGACATTCTCATGCTTTATCTTGAATATTTGAAAGGAAATGAGCTTTCCAACCGCTCTGTTGCCAGACATTTGTCTTCTCTGCGTACTTTTTTTGCTTTCTCTGTAGAAGAAGGTTTTTTGAATGCAAACCCGGCAAAGTTTTTCCAGAACCCCAAGCTGCCGCTCACTCTGCCAAAAGTGCTGACCCGCGCCGAAATGACTGCCCTGCTTGAAATTCCACGTCTTAGCGACAAGCTGGGATATCGCGATCGTACAATGATGGAACTTCTTTATGCGGCCGGGCTGCGCGTGTCGGAGCTTTGCGGGCTGCGCCCGCTTAATTTCGACCCTCAAGCCGGGCTACTTCGCATTTTCGGCAAAGGCGCAAAAGAGCGTTTTGTACCTGTGCACAGTGTTGCCGCCGGGTTTTTGAGCTCCTATCTTAAAGAATGGAGGCCTTTATTTTCGCCTGTTGAGGATTTTATATTTTTAAACCGCTCCGGCAAAGGACTCACCAGGCAAGGAGTGTGGAAAATGATAAAAGAACGGGCCCTTCAGGCCGGCATCAACAAAGACATTTCGCCGCACTCGTTCCGGCACTCGTTTGCCACCCATCTTCTGGATGGCGGCGCGGATCTCCGTTCAGTGCAGATGCTTCTGGGGCACGAAGACATAACGGCCACAGAAATATACACTCATGTGCAGCAAACCAGGCTTATGGAAGTTCATAAACGTTTTCACCCCCGCTCCGGCGGGAAATTCAATTGACGCAAATAATATGGAAGACAAGCTAAAAAACGACATTCCCGCGCCCGTCCGTTCCAGGCCCAAAACAATAATCACCGGCCATGCAAACGCCGATTTTGATTGTATAGCGTCAATGGTGGCAGCTCAAAAACTTTATCCGGGCTCCGTCCTGATTTACCCCGGAAGCAAAGAAAGAGCGGTAAAAAGCTTCTTCATGCAAGGTGCGTCCAGCCTTTTCGACTTCCGTGCGCCCAAGGATGTGGATTTTTCAGAGGTGGAACTTCTGGTTGTTGTGGACACCAAACAAAAAAGCCGGATTGCGCATGTGGATGCAGTTTTTAAAAATCCGGATCTAAGGATTCATCTGTTTGACCATCACCCCGCCACCAATGATGATTTGCGGGCTGAATACGAACGCACGGAAATGTGGGGAGCAACCGTTTCCATCATTATTGAAGAATTAAAAAGAAAAAACATCGGGCTTAGCCGGGATGAGGCCACTTTGATGGGAATCGGTCTCTACGAGGACACAGGGTCGCTCACCTTCCCTGCCACTACCGAGTATGACTTTATTGCCGCGGCCTGGCTTCGCAGCCAGAACATGGACTTGAACGCCATCAGCGAGCTTACCCGGAACACGATGACCCCGGAGCAGGTGGCCTTGCTGCACACTATTCTAGAAAGCGGAACCCTGCATGAAATAAATGGAATTCCCATTTTATTCATGGACGTGTCGCTTGAAAGTTTTTTGGGAGATTTCTCGGCCGTGGTGCAGCAGGCCATGCACATGACCCGGGCAAAAGTGATTTTCGCTCTGGCCACAATGGGCGAAAAAGTGCAAATAGTTGCCCGCAGCCGTGTCCCTGAAGTGGATTGCGGCCGCATTTGCGCTTCTTTCGGCGGGGGCGGGCACGCGGGGGCGGCTTCGGCCTCCGTGAAGGGGAAAACCATTTCCGAAACTAAAGACGCCCTGTTCGGGCTGCTCTACTCTTTGGTCAACATAGAAATTACCGTGCGCGACATTATGAGCTTTCCGGTCCATTTTGTGCGTGAAGACCATACGATCGCGGAAGCGGAAGAAATAATGCTGCGTTATATTTTAAAGGCAATGCCCGTGATGAACCCGCAGAGCCACGACTGCACCGGCCTCATTGAACATCAACTGGCCGCCCGGGCCTTGATGCACGGGCTTGGAGAACAGCCTGTAGCCGAATATATGAACCGTTCCTTCTTCAGCATAAATGCGGATGACAGTCTTTATTCGCTTATGGAAATGGTTATTGACGAGCAGCAGAAGCTGATTCCGGTAATTGAAAACAAAAAGCTGGTTGGGGTCGTGTCGCGCACCGACATTTTGGAAATTCTTCTGGAAGATTCGGCCCGCATACCGGAGCCGCTCATCCCCGAAGAGCAGAAATCACGAAGCATAGAAAACCTTCTAAGCGGGCAGCTTCCGGATGAGCATATGAACTGGCTCCGGCTGGCCGGGCAGATTGCCGAGAAACTGGGCATGGAGGCTTATGCCGTGGGCGGCTTTGTGCGCGACATTCTGCTGTCCGAGCTGAATTTCGACCTGGACCTGGTCGTGGAGGGCGATGGAATTGGCTTTGCCCACGCATTTGCGGAACAGCTTAAAGGAAGGGTAAAAGACCATCCGGAATTCAAAACGGCGGTAATTGTATTCAATGATGAATCAGGCGCAAGGCAACGCATTGATGTGGCCACGGCGCGCCTTGAGTACTATAAGCACCCGGCCGCCATGCCCACAATAGAACTCTCTTCCATTAAAATGGACCTTTATCGGCGGGATTTTACAATAAACGCCCTGGCCGTCCACCTCAACCCGGCCCATTTCGGCTTGCTCGTGGATTTTTTCGGGGGCCAAAGAGACCTAAAAGATCGCATCATCAGAGTGATTCACGCATTAAGCTTCATTGAAGACCCCACCCGCATACTGCGGGGAATCCGCTTTGAAAGGCGATTCGAGTTCAATTTAAGCAATCAGGCTGAGAACTTAATAAAAAATGCACTGCGTCTTAATGTGCTGGACAAGCTTTCCGGCGGAAGAATTTTCAATGAATTGAAGCTCATGTTTGAGGAGGATTCGCCCCTCGCCTGTTTCCAGAGAATGGAACAGCTAAAATTGAGCACCGCCATACATCCGCTGTTAAAAATGACGCCAAACAAGGAAGAAGCCTTTGCAAACATGGAAAAAGTACTCTCCTGGTATCGGCTTTCATATCTGACTCCGGCGCCGGAGCTTTGGATATGCTACTTCATGTGCCTGAGCATTCCAGGAAAATATCTGGATGCGGCGTCTCTGCTTGAACGCATGGCTTTCAGCGAAACGGAAAGAAAAAAGTTTCTGGTTTGGCGTGAAGAAACCATAAATGTGCTCAAAAAGTTGCAAAAAACAAAAAAAAGCGGCCAAAATCACAGTATGAGCGCCTTGCATGAAGCGCTTGCCAGCCTTCCCATCGAGTCCGTACTCTACATTATGGCCAGCCTGCCAGATGAGGAAGAACGCCGCTCCCTCGCTCATTTCATTACCTCTGTTAAAAACGTGAAAGTTGATATTGGCGGTGAAGACCTGATTGCGCTGGGGGCTTCTCCAGGGCCCATGTTCAGCGATGTGCTCAAAGAGGTGCTTAAAGCCAAGCTTGACGGAAGGGCTGTAAGCCGCACCGCGCAGCTGGATCTGGCTCGCGAACTTATTGAGAGCATGCAGGCCCCATTGCCGAAATTGGAATAAAAGCTTGCTATGCTAGACTTTGAAAGGTAGATTCGGGTATAGGTTTGACTTGTTAACAGAAGGATTCGCAAAAATGAAAGTACTTTGGGCCCCCTGGAGGATGGATTATGTTTTGGGTGACAAGCCCGACTCCTGCCCCTTCTGCGTTCCCCAGAATGAGGATGAAGACAAAGAACGCCTGATTCTTTACCGCGGAGAATTGGCATTTGTGTTGTTGAACAAATTTCCATATAATAACGGGCATATAATGGTCACGCCATACCGCCATGTAAAGAATTTTGAAGAACTTGAGCAGGCCGAAGCGCATGAGCTTATGGACTTGTTGCAGCTTTCCAGCCGTGCCCTTAAAACTTTCTGCAACCCAAACGGGATAAACATCGGCGCTAATCTGGGGCAGGCGGCAGGCGCGGGCATTGCAGAACATCTCCATCTTCATCTGGTTCCGCGCTGGGTGGGGGATTCTTCATTTATAGCGGTGATGGATGAAGTAAGGATTGTACCGCAACACCTTGATAAAACCTACGAAGGGCTGCTGGCTGTATTCAAAAAACTGAGCACCTGAACCTGTTCCGGAGGAGGCAGAAATATGCGTTATATTAAAGTGGTATTGCTGGTTCTGGTTTTCTTTTTCTTCGCAATTTTTATAGCCCAGAACCACAGCCTTTTAGGCCAGGACATTTCATTCCGCCTGAATCTGTTTGTTGTCACTCCGTTGGAAAGCATTCCTATGCCTCTTTACTTTGTGCTGCTCATCACCCTTATTTTGGGAGCGTTTGTTTGTGTGCTGTTCCTCGCCGGAGACAGGATTAAAATGTCCTTCGTGCTGTACAAGGCCAACAAACGGATCAATGTTCTGGAGCAGGAGGTGAATTCTCTGCGCGCCCTTCCCATTACAGATAAAAAATACAAAGCTTCTGTAGAAGAACCTTATGCTGAGCCGGACAAGCCAAATTCCGTTTCTTCCAATCCTCTCGCAAGCGAGGGCGCGAGCAGCGCCCTGCCTATGCCGGACAGCGCCAAGCCTGGCTCAGAAAAAATCAGTGAGGAAGATAGTGACTCTGTGGCAAAACTTTAAGCAATCTTTGCGTTCTCTTGTGGGCAAGGAAGATGATTTGTTTCTTACCTGGAACGAAGGAGAAAGCGCGTCCGAACGAGACACTCTTGCGGCCATCCGGGCGCTCAGTCAGGAGGTGCGCAACGACCCGGACGGGATCGAGACCTATCTGGCTCTGGGCAACCTTTACAGGGCAAGAGGAGACATTGAGCGGGCCATTCAGATTCGTAACGGTCTGATTGTGCGCCCAAGGCTTGACAATAATCTCAAAGCCCGCATCTATTTTGAGCTGGGGCTAGATTATAAACGCGGAGGCTTTGTTGACCGGGCCTTTAAAGCTTTTGAGGAAGCCATCGCCTATGGGGGGCCGGAGGACGTCATCCAGCAGGAAATAGCCATGCTTTATGCCGATTCGCGCAATTTCGCCATGGCTGCCAAAGCCTATGGTCAACTCGGCCATAAAACAGCCGCAGCATATTACCTTGCAAGAATTGCCGAAGAGCTTTTCAACAGAAAAGACTATGATGAATCCATAGTTTTTGCCAAGCGCGCCATCCGCTCCAATCCCAGATCGGTTGAAGGCTGGCTTATGCGCATTAAAACAGCGGCCTTGAATGTGCGCAGCAAAGACATGCTCAAAACTTTACGGCGCGCCTTTATTAATGTGGAGGCGCAAAACCAGTTCATGCTGCTTGAGGGCCTGCTTGTGCATATAGATGAGGCCCGCCCCAACTTGCCCGAAACGGGCAGCTCCGATTCCGATTGGCGCAAAGTCATGGCCGATCTTGTTGCGGAAGCCATACCCGCTGCGGAAAGCACAGATCCCCTGCTCAACTATTATAAAGGAATGATGCTGCTAAGGGCCGAGAAGTCGCACGAAGCAGGCACATACTTTGAAAAAGCGGCTCTCTCCGATCCGGCTTTCTGGGCCGCGCACATTGAAATACTGAGTATAAGCTTTGCCCATCAGAACACTTCCCCCGTGTTTAATGAGCAAATCAGGTATTTTTTGGATGAAGGCCGCAGGGCGAAACGTTTTGTATGTTCAAGCTGCGGGTTCAGCAGCACAGCCCTGTTCTTCTCCTGCCCCAGATGCCGCAGCTGGCACTCCGCTTTATTCCGGCGAGAGCTTAACGGCTAGTGAGTGGGTAAAGAGGTTTTTTGATGCAGTTTGAAGATGCCCCTCAAACCAAGCTTACGCCCATGTTTGAGCAATATTTAAGTGTAAAGAAGGAATGCCCCGGGGCGCTCCTGTTTTACCGTATGGGCGATTTTTACGAGCTGTTTTTTGAAGATGCCGAAATTGCCGCGCGTGAACTCGGCATAGTGCTGACCTGCCGCAACCCGGATGCGGAGAATAAAATTCCCATGGCCGGCGTGCCTTGGCGCCATGCCGAATCTTATATTTCCGAGCTGCTGGAAAAAGGATACCACGTAGGCATTTGTGAACAACTTGAAGACCCCAAGCAGGCAAAAGGGCTTGTAAAACGGGGCCTTTCGGAAATCCGCACGCCAAGCCTGGCGGTAGAAGACGCCAACCTAAGCGCCAAAGAGCACAATTATCTGGGCGCGTTTTACTGGAACCAGACCAATGCCGCCGGTGCTTTTGCCTGGCTTGACTTTTCAACGGGTGAATGGTCGGGGATTGAATCATCAAGGCAGGAAGAGCTTTGGCAATGGGTCTATAAGCTCGCTCCGCGTGAATTGATTATTTCCTCTGACTTCAGGCTTCCAGACAAACAGGATCTGGTCGGGATTGCCGCCGTGCGCCAGCCGGAACGCAGCGCTTTCAACCCGAAACTTGCTTGCGAACGCATTCTCAAGGCGCAGAATGTTGCGGAACTGGGAGCCTTGGGCCTGTCTGCCCAAAGCGAACTGGTCAAGGTTTGCGGCGCGCTCATCTTTTATTCCGCTCAAATCCAGCGTAAAGACCTTACCCACCTCAAGCCGTTCAAGCCGCTCAATTTGAGCAAACACCTGATTATTGACGACATCACGGAACGCAATCTGGAAATTTTTCACAGGCTTGACGGGCGCAAGGGCCAGGGCACGCTCTGGTCGGTGCTTGACGAAACCCTCACGCCAATGGGCGGGCGCCTCCTTGAAGAACGCTTGCGCCATCCTTTCAGAGATTGGAAAAACATTGAACTAACTGCCGATACAGTGCAATTCTTCAATGAAAGTGACAGCCTGCGCCAAACCCTTCGCAATGCGCTTGAAAAAACTTATGACATCGAACGGCTGACCACAAGAATAATTTTGAACAAAGCAGCTCCTAAAGACTTTGTGGCCCTGAAGCATAGTTTGCTCACCCTGCCCGGCCTGCGCAAAATTTTGGAGAACGCGGCTATTCTGGAAAAAGTTTATCCCACGGCCCAGGAATGGCGGGGCGACAAGCTGCCCGCTCTTGTGCAGCGAATGCTGAAAGAGTGGGACGACCTTGCGGACTATGCCGAACTGCTCGACAAAGCCCTTGTTGAGCCAGCCCCCCAGGCCATTACCGAAGGAGGCTTGTTCAAGCAGGGTTTTAACGAGCATCTGGACAAATTGATTGAGCTTACCGAACATGGCGCTGAGCTTATGGACGCGCTTTTCGCAAAAGAACAGGAACGCCTGCCAAAGCTTAAAAAGGGCTATAATAAAGTTTTTGGCTACTATTTCGAACTGAGCCGGAGCAACTCGGATAATGTTCCGGAGCATTTCGTCCGCAAGCAGACCTTGGCTAATGCGGAACGTTTCGTTACCCCGGAACTTAAAGAGCTTGAAGACAAGCTTGCCTCGGCCGCCGATGAGCGCCAACGCCTGGAATACGAAATGTTTCAGAATTTGCGGCAAACCATGGAAAAGGCTAGAGACCGCCTGATGCTGATGGCGGAGGTCATTGCCATGCTCGACTTCACCCAGGCTCTTGGAGAAGTTGCCCGCAAACGCAAATGGAACCGCCCAACCCTGCATCAGGGCATAGGCATAAATATCTGCAAGGGAAGGCATCCGGTAGTAGAAGCCATTCAGGGAGAGGCCGGCTTCATTCCCAATGACCTGCACATGGATGAAAAACGCAGGCTGCTGCTAATCACCGGGCCCAACATGTCCGGTAAATCCACAATATTGCGCCAAACTGCAATAATTTGCCTTCTCGCGCAAATAGGTTCTTTCGTGCCCGCTAAAGAGGCCCGCATCGGCATCTGCGACCGGATTTTTTCACGGGTGGGGGCCTCGGACAATCTGGCCCAGGGGCAAAGCACCTTCATGGTGGAAATGATGGAAACCGCAAGAATTTTGAGGCAATCCACCAAGTCAAGCCTGGTAATTCTGGATGAAATAGGGCGTGGAACGAGCACCTTCGACGGCCTTTCCCTTGCGTGGGCGGTGGTGGAAGATCTGGCTTTGCGTAAGAACGGCGCAATCAGAACTCTTTTTGCCACACACTACCATGAACTTGTCATTCTGGAAGGGAAAATTCCAGGAGTGCACAACATGAATGTTGCCATCACCGAGCAGGGAGGGGAACTTGTTTTCATGCGCAGGCTGGTTCCCGGCCCGTCGGACCGCAGCTACGGCATAGAAGTGGCCCGGCTTGCGGGCGTTCCTCCTGCGGTGGTGCGCAGGGCCAAAACAATTCTCTCGCACCTTGAAAAAACTTCCAGGCAACGGGAAACCCTTGACGCTCTGGACAGGCTTGATGGAGAAAGGCAAACTCTTCTGCCCTGCCCTGAACTTGAGGCTGTAAAGAAGGAAGAACCGGATCCGGCCAAAAAAATTTCAGTGGAGCATCCTTTTCTTACTGTGCTCAGGGACACCAGCCCGGAAAACATCACACCCCTGGAAGCGATCAATTTAATAACCGAATGGAAAAAAATATGGACATGAACAGGCGGGTTATACTTATAGCAGCAGGGATTCTCTTGATAATAATGCTTGTTGCCTGCGGGAAAAGCGGTGCTCCCCAGCCCCCCGGGGGTATTCAGGAATTTCGCTGGACGTGGACCAGGGCAGAAATAACCAATGGCTGCCTTTCCATTCAGGGCGGTATGGAAGGCAGTATGGACAATTTTTACGAAGTCGTTCTGGAACTTCAACCCTCGGATATGGAAGATTTTTGTGTGGGCTGCCCGTTTTTGCCGGTGGAACGGGAAAGTTTTTCCCGCAACTCGGTGGGATTTAAAGTTGAAAAGGCTGTGAACGACCAGGGGGAAACTGTTCAAAACGCCACTGTGAATATTTTTTATTGTCCTGAGCGCAAGGCTCCTTCATATCAGTGGAGGCTTCTCGGAGTAAACGTCAATCAGCTCATGCCTCATGCTCTTACTCCAATTCAGTATCTGTCTTCTCCTTTATTTTAAGGCTTGCTCTTTTAATTTGTTCTGCAAGGCAGCCGACAGGCTGCCTTTTTGGAAAATTCAAGTAAAAAAATCAACATTCACCGGTTGCTTACATTGCAGAGTCCAAATTCATATTCATCATTTTTATAAGCAATCGCAAGGGCAAAAAAGTAAAAGCCGGTAATGCGCAAAAAAAACCTAGAGCAGTTAACACCTCAAATGATTGCTTAACGGGAGGCTTTGCCTCCCTGCAACCGTTTGGCTGCAAGGATTTGAAGACAAACCCCTGCAGCGCATTTCAAGTGTGAAATGCTCTAAAAGCAGAGAAACAATCATCAAAAACCACGATCGGATGTGTTTTTGAAAATTCTTCCGTAATCACCAGAGTTCCCAATGCGATTAAGCTGTTTGAAAAAAAACAATTAACGAGTTAATAAGAGAAAAGATATTTTTTAACCTTTTTTTACAAACATGAGGTTTTGCAATGCCCGGAGTCTCTGAACTGCCCTCTGTAAATTCCCTGATTGAAAATATTATCTCTGAACTTCCACCGCAAATTTCAAAAGATGATGCTGCCGATTTGCGCGTGCTTTTACATGAACATCTTGGCAAAACTCTTTTGGAGGGGGAGTTCTATCGCAGGCTTAATGAGGAAATGATGACCGGCCTCCAGGACATCTACCAGCAGATACATCAGGCGAGAAAGACGGACTCCGGCATTTTGGATAAAAATGAGTCCGAACTGCTGTTCAATGAAGCATCCAAACAGCTGGATGAAATAATGGCCACCACAGAGGAGGCCGCAAGCCATATCCTCAACATCATTGAAAAACAGCAGGAAGTGGCTCCAGAAAACGCGGAACTGATTCGTCTTGCAAGTGAAAGAAAGCTTAACAGAAAGGAAATTGACCGCCTTTTTGAGCTGAATGACCTTATTGATGAAGATTTAACGGATATTCTTACCGCCCTTTCCTTTCAGGATTTGACCGGACAGCGGATCAAAAAGATTATTACCACCTTGAAAACCATTGAAAGCAAAGTATTTGAACTGTTTATGAGTACAGGGCTCGCCATGAGGGCGCACGCCAAAGAACCCGGCAAAGACATGGAAACAATTCAAACAGAAGCAAAGCGCAAAGCTTCCGAGCTTAAGGGCCCTACCCTTGATGCAAACCAGAAGGATGTGGACGATCTGCTTGCAGAGCTCGGCCTGTAAGACAATGAATTTAAAACGAATAAAAGGCATCGTTTTTGATTTTGACGGCACTTTGGCCCGCCCCGAATTGTCATTCGAGGAAATGAACCGGGCAGCGGTTGATGCCGTTGAGGCATTAATGCCGCAATTTCCACCCAAGGAGGAGCCTGCCCTGGAATGGCTGGAGAAAGTTTATCTGGCGGCATCCAGGCTGCATGGAGAGGTTTTTGCGCAGAAAGTCCGCCGCCGTGCCAATACGGCAATGGCGGAGGTTGAAGTGGCGGCAATAAAGCGCGGTGGGCTTTTTCCGGAAACACGCGAAATTTTGAAAAAACTTGTAAAATCAAACGTGAAAACAGGAATTGTGACCAGAAATTGCCGCGAAGCCGTCCTGACGGCCCTTCCAGACCTGGAAAAGCTTTGCACTTGTCTTTTAAGCAGGGATGACATATCTAAATGGAAGCCGGACCCTGCCCACCTCAGCACCGCACTTGACCGCATGCGCATTGCCCCCGGAGAAGCCTTGATGGTAGGCGACGATCCCATGGACATCACGGTGGGAAGAAAATGCAACACCCGCACGGCAGCCGTGCTTTGCGGCCACGCACCAAAAGAAAAACTGCTATCATGCATGCCTGATTTTATCGCGGCTGACTGCGCGGACCTGCTTGGCCTGCTTGCCGACAAAAACCTGATTGAACTTTACTAACAACACCCCAAATTAAAAATGCCAAAATTAAAAATGCCAGAATTTGTACATCTTCACTGTCACACAGAGTATAGCCTTCTTGACGGAGCAATCCGGATAAAGGACCTTTGCGCCAGAGCAAAGGATTATGGCATGGAAGCCGCAGCCATTACAGACCACGGCAATTTGTTTGGGGCTATAGATTTTTACACGCAAGCAAGAAGCTTCGGCCTTAAACCGATTATAGGCTGTGAAGTTTATGTTGCGCATACAAACCGTTTTGACCGTGATTCCGCCCTTGCCCGTACACGATACCACCTGGTGCTTCTGGCTCAAAACTTGACTGGATACCAAAACCTGCTCAAACTTGTAAGCAGCGGATTTACCGAAGGCTACTATTACAAGCCAAGAATAGACAAAGAAATTCTCTCCCGGCACAGCGAGGGTATTATCGCCCTGTCGGCCTGCCTTGCGGGTGAAATACCACGCATATTGATGACCGACCAGAATATCCACCGCAATGCGGAAGATTTCGGCGATGGCAGCCCCGACCAGGGAGGCATGAAAGCGGCCATAGAAATGGCGGAGTATTATTCGCAAATTTTCCCCGGCCGGTTTTACCTGGAATTGCAGGAAAACGGTCTTGAGGAACAACTCGTCTTAAATAAACGGCTTATCGAGCTGGCCGGGGAAACAGGCCTTCCTCTTGTGGCCACTAACGATTGTCATTATCTGGATAAAGACGATGTTGACGCACACGACATTCTTCTTTGCATCCAGACCCAGAATACGATAAACGATGAACGCCGCATGCGTTTTGAAACCCGCGAACTTTATTACAAAACGCCGGAAGAGATGGAAACGGCGTTTTCCCATGTACCGCAAGCGCTTGAAAACACCCTGCTCATTGCGGATCAATGTGATCTGGAACTTGATCTCAAAAGTTATCATTTCCCCCAATACACGGTTGAACCCGGCAGAAGCCTGGATGAAGAGCTGCGGGAACTAAGCTTGAAGGGCTTGCAGGAGCGCATGGACAATGCCCCCCACTGCGATGAAATTGACCGTGAAGCATATCAGGCCCGCCTGGACCACGAGCTGGATGTAATTTGCAGCATGGGGTTTGCCGGATATTTCCTGATTGTTCAGGATTTCATCAACTGGGCCAAAAAACAGGGCATACCCGTTGGGCCGGGCCGCGGCTCCGCGGCCGGCTCTCTGGTGGCCTGGGCCTTAAAAATAACCGACCTCGACCCCATTCCCTACAATCTTCTGTTTGAACGTTTCCTTAACTCGGAGCGCATCAGTATGCCCGATATTGATGTCGATTTTTGCGAACGCCGCCGTGGCGAAGTTATGGATTATGTGGCTCAGAAGTATGGCGTAGATTCTGTGGCCCAGATCACCACTTTTGGGAAAATGAAAGCCAAGGCCGTTGTGCGCGACGTCGGGCGCGCTCTGGGCATGAGTTACTCCGATTGCGACAAAATTGCCAAGCTCATTCCCGAAGAGCTTAAAATGACCATTAAAAAAGCTTTGGATCAGGAGCCGGAGCTTGCCGCGCTTTATAATACAGACAAGGAAATCCGCCGCCTTCTGGATACCTCCATACGGCTGGAAGGCCTGAACCGCCACGCCTCCACCCATGCCGCGGGGGTCGTAATTTCCGACAAGCCGATGGTCGAATATCTGCCCCTGTATAAAGGCAAAAACGACGAAATCGTAACCCAGTTCGACATGAAGATGGTTGAAAAAATCGGGCTGATCAAATTCGATTTTCTCGGCTTGCGCACCATGACCCTCATTCAGGACACACTGGAGATCATTGCGTCCACAGGAAAAGAAGCCCCCGATCTGGCCACCCTGCCCCTGGACGACCAGGCGGCTTACGAGCTTTACTCAAGAGGCGACACTTACGGCATCTTCCAGGTGGAAAGCTCCGGTATGCGCCGTTATCTCACCATGCTCCGCCCATCCGTGTTCGAGGACATCATCGCCATGCTAGCCCTCTACCGCCCCGGCCCTTTGGGCTCAGGCATGGTTGACGAGTTTATCCTGCGCAAGCACGGCCAGGTTAAAATCACATATCCTCTCCCTGAGCTCAAAGAATGCCTCAAAGATACCTATGGGGTCATTGTTTACCAGGAACAAGTAATGCAAATCGCCCAGATTGTGGCCGGATACACGCTGGGCCAGGCAGACCTGCTGCGCCGGGCTATGGGCAAAAAAAATGTTGAGGAAATGGCCAGGGAGCGCGTAAATTTCGTGACAGGGGCCAAAGAACGCGGGGTTCCCGAAGGCAAGGCCAATGACATTTTCGACTTGATGGAAAAATTTGCCGAATATGGGTTCAACAAGTCGCATTCGGCAGCCTACGCTTTGATTTCTTACATTACGGCATACCTGAAAACACACTTTCCTGTGGAATTCATGGCCGCCCTGCTCACTTCGGAAATAAGCGACCAGGACAAGCTGCTGCGCTATATTACCGAGTGCAAGGACATGGGCATCAAGGTGCTTCAGCCCAATGTCCAGCTTTCCCACTGGGCTTTTTCGGTGCATGAGGGAGCAATTGTATTTGGGTTGGGCGCAATTAAAAACCTGGGCCGGGATGCGGTGATGGAACTGGTGGCTGAGCGTGAAAAGAACGGGCCTTTCATCTCTCTGCTGGATTTCTGCACCAGGGTGAATTCTCGCAAGCTCAACAAGCGGGCCCTTGAAAGTATGATCAAAGGCGGAGTTTTTGACTGCTTTTGCGTGAGCAGAGCCACTTTGCTCAACGGCCTGGACGGCGCCGTCGCTCGCGCCCAGAAACGCATCAAAGACAAGGCCTCAAACCAGACCTCCCTGTTCAGCCTGATGGGCGACGTGAAACCGGAATGCCGGCCCGGCCTGGGCTTTGAATGCCCCGAGCAGGATTTGCTAGAATGGAGTGATGAAATAAAGCTGGCGTTTGAAAAAGAAGCTCTCGGTTTTTACTTTACGTCGCATCCCCTTGAACACTATCGCCAGGAAATGCTGCGAATCAACTCCATGACGGTTGAAGACGCTCGCGACTTCTCTCCGGGCAGTGAGGTAAAACTTGCCGTACTGATTACCCATGTTAAGGAGTACATTAACAAGAAAGGCGACAAAATGGCCTTTTGCCAGATAGAGGACCTCACCGGACTTGGCGAGTGCACCTTCCTGCCCAAGGAATATGAGGCGGCAAAACCATTTTTGAACACGGAAAAACCGCTTCTGATAGAAGGCCGGATAGACTCAAGACAGGGCTATACTCCATCCAATGGAAACGGGGGCGATGAGGAAGATGAGGAAAACACCCAGAAAGAACTCAAAGTCACCGTAGATGCCGCCTACCTTCTGGCCGACGTGTGCGAGCAAAGCGATGCTCCTGTGCCCTTGTTCATGGAATCGAAACAAATTAGCGAAAAAAGCCTATCCAGACTTTCAGAGCTGCTTTTCGAATTCCCGGGAAAAGCCCCGGTAGACATTTATTTTATTGACGATGGGCTTCGCTATCA